>JAOPXU010000085.1 GCA_025964985.1 Nocardioides sp. | reverse complement strand
CGTCGTCCTGGTCGACCCGGGCCGCGGGCCGGGCCCGCTGGTCGACAGCATCTCCGCCGCACTCGGCTCCGGGCGCTACGCGCGCTCGGCGGCCGTCGCCTCCGCGCGCCGGGTGCTGTCGCTGAAGCGGACGACGAACGCGCCGCTCGCGACGACCTCGCTCGCACCGGCCAGCGGCACGACGGGTGCGTCCCTCACGCCGACCTTCAGCGGTCTCGCACGCGACCGCGTGGGCGGCCCGCTCAAGCTCCAGCTCGCCGTGCGCACGGCCGGCTCGACGACGTGGGACGTCGCGAACACCTCCGCGCCCGCGGTCGCGTCCGGCACCCGCGGCTCCTACCGCCTGCCTGCTGGACGCCTGCGTCCCGGCACGACGTACGAGTGGGTGGTCCGCACCTGCAACGGCGCCGGGCTGTGCGGTCCGAGCTCGCCGGTCCTGCGCTTCACGACCGGCTAGCAGGAGCGGTTCGCCCGACGTCGAACTCCGGGAGCAGTCGAACCCAGCCTCGGAGGCCTGCCGTGAACGTCCGCACCGCGATGCCCCTCGCTCTCGCCCTCGTCGTCGCCGCCGGCGCGACCGCCCCGGTGCTGGCCGCACCGAAGCCCAAGCCGAAGCCGATCACCGCCTCGTACGACCTCACGCTGCTCCCCGTCCCGCTCCCGCTGGCCGGCTCCGGTGCGCCTCTGGACGGTGCCAACAGCTGCGTCAGCCCCGAGCTCGAGGGCGTCAGCACCGACACGCGCAGCATCAAGACCTCCGGCCCGGGCACGCTCGTCGTCGACGTCAGCGGCTTCGCGGGCGACTGGGACATCACCGTGCTGTCCGGCGGCCGCGTGCTCGGCATCGGCAGCGGGACGACCACCGGTGGCGAGGCGTCGGGTGGCGACGGCTCGCTCGGCACGGACAACGCCGAGAAGGCGGTCGTCAAGGTCAAGCGCGCCTCGCAGCTGCAGATCGCCGTGTGCAACTTCGCCGGCGGCCCGGACGCGAGCGCGAAGTACACGTTCACCTACGGCTGACCCGGCTAGCCTGCGGGCATGCCTGCGTACGAGGTGGTCGTCGACGTCCTGCTCAAGCCGGAGATCCTGGACCCGGCGGGACAGGCCGTCGTCAACGCCCTGCCGGCGCTCGGCCTGCCGCCTGTGGAGGGGCTGCGCATCGGCAAGCACGTGCAGATCTCCCTCGAGGCCGACGACGAGACGGCAGCACTCGAGCAGGCGACCAAGATGGCCGAGGTGCTGCTCGCCAACCCGGTGATCGAGGACTTCCGCGTGCGGCTCGGCTGACGAGAGCAGGGGGACCAGCATGGAGATCAAGCTCACGCTGGCCCTGCCGCGGGACGAGTACTCCGTCCCGGTGGCCCGACGCATCCTGTCGCGCTCGATGGACGTCCTCGGCGTCACGTCCGAGGTCATCGCCGACATCGAGCTGGCGCTGACCGAGGCCTGCACGAACGTCCTCGACCACGCGACGGAGACCGACGAGTACGAGGTGTCCGCCGGCATCGACGGCACGCTCTGCATCATCGAGGTCATCGACCGGGGCAGCGGCTTCGACAGCTCGGTCAAGGGGCTTGCCGACGCGCCGCCGACGGCCGAGGACGGCCGCGGCATCCAGCTCATGCGCGCGCTCGTCGACGAGGTCACGTTCACCGTGCGCCCGCAGGTCGGCACGGTCGTGCACCTGGAGAAGCAGCTCGAGTGGCACGAGGACAGCGTCATCCGGCGGCTGACCGAGGACCACGCGGCGACGCGCCACGGACCGTGGTCGGACGACGAGCACATGGAGGACCGGCCGGATCCCGGGCGGCCCTAGGCTGGAGGTCGTGGCTCGCATCGGTGTGGTGACGTTCCCCGGCTCGCTGGACGACCGCGATGCGCAGCGCGCGGTGCGCCTGGCCGGTGGTGAGGCGGTGGCCCTCTGGCACCGCGACGCGGACCTGCAGGGCGTCGACGCGGTCGTGCTGCCCGGCGGCTTCTCCTACGGCGACTACCTGCGCGCCGGCGCGATCGCGCGCTTCGCCCCCGCGATGACGTCGGTCGTCGAGGCGGCCGGCCAGGGCCTGCCGGTCCTCGGCATCTGCAACGGGTTCCAGGTGCTGTGCGAGTCCGGCCTGCTGCCGGGGGCGCTCACCCGCAACGCCCACCTGCACTTCGTGAACCGCGACCAGCGCCTGCGCATCGAGAGCACCGACTCGCTCTGGACCCGCGGCTACGAGCAGGGCCAGGAGGTGGTCGTCCCCGTCAAGAACGGCGAGGGCAACTACGTCGCGCCGGCCGAGGTCCTGGACCGCCTCGAGGGCGAGGGTCAGGTCGTCGCCCGCTACCTCGGCAGCAACCCGAACGGCTCGGTGCGCGACATCGCCGGCATCCGCAACGCGCGCGGCAACGTCGTCGGGATCATGCCGCACCCCGAGCACGCGGTGGAGGACCTCACCGGTCCGGGCACCGACGGGCTCGTCTTCTTCACGTCCGTCCTGCAGTCGCTGGTGAGCGCGTGACCACCTATCAGGCTGCCAACGACTCGGGCGGCCCGCTGCCGTCCGGCGCCTCCTCCGTCGACACCGTCGAGCGCGCCACGTCGACGCCGGAGCTCGAGCAGCCGTACGCCGAGCTCGGCCTGAAGGACGACGAGTACGCCGCGATCCGCGAGGTCCTCGGGCGGCGGCCGACGCAGACCGAGCTCGCGATGTACTCGATCATGTGGAGCGAGCACTGCTCGTACAAGAGCAGCAAGGTCCACCTGCGCCAGTTCGGCGAGCTGCCCAAGGGCGACCGGATGCTCGTCGGCATGGGTGAGAACGCCGGCGTCGTCGACGTCGGCGAGGGCCTCGCCGTGACGTTCAAGGTCGAGTCGCACAACCACCCCAGCTACGTCGAGCCGTACCAGGGCGCGGCCACCGGCGTCGGCGGCATCGTGCGCGACATCCTCACGATGGGCGCCCGGCCGATCCTCGTCATGGACCCGCTGCGCTTCGGCGACGCGGACCACCCGGACACCGCGCGCGTGCTGCCCGGCATCGTCGCGGGCATCGGCGGCTACGGGAACTGCCTGGGGCTGCCCAACATCGGCGGCGAGGTCGTCTTCGACCCGAGCTACCAGGGCAACCCGCTCGTCAATGCGCTCTGCCTCGGCGTCATGCCGGTCGACCGGATCCAGCTGGCCGCCGCCCGCGGCGTCGGCAACGTCGTCGTGCTCCTCGGCGCGAAGACCGGCCGTGACGGCATAGGCGGCGTCTCGGTGCTCGCGTCGGCGACCTTCGACGAGGACGGCCCCGCACGCCGCCCGTCGGTCCAGGTCGGCGACCCGTTCACCGAGAAGCTGCTCATCGAGGCGTGCCTCGAGATGTACGACGCGCAGCTCGTCGAGGGCATCCAGGACCTCGGTGGCGCCGGCCTGACGTGCGCGCTGACGGAGACGTCGGCGGCGGGGAGGTCCGGCATGCGCGCGCACCTGGACCGGGTACCGCTGCGCGAGGCGTCCATGGAGCCCCACGAGGTGCTCGCGAGCGAGTCGCAGGAGCGGATGCTCGCGATCGTCACCCCGGCCAACCTGGCCGCCGTGCTCGAGATCGCCGCCAAGTGGGGCGTTCTCGCCACCGCGATCGGCGAGGTCGTCGAGGGTGACCGGCTGGAGGTGCTCTGGCACGGTGAGGTCGTCGTCGACGTCCCGCCCGGGTCGCTGGCCGACGACGGGCCTGTCTACGAGCGACCCATGTCACGGCCGGCCGACCTCGACGCGCTGCGGAGCGCGGCGGCGCCGGCCTGACGTGCGCGCTGACGGAGACGTCGGCGGCGGGGAGGTCCGGCATGCGCGCGCACCTGGATCGGGTACCGCTGCGCGAGGCGTCCATGGAGCCCCACGAGGTGCTCGCGAGCGAGTCGCAGGAGCGGATGCTCGCGATCGTCACGCCGGCCAACCTGGCCGCCGTGCTCGAGATCGCCGCCAAGTGGGGCGTTCTCGCCACCGCGATCGGCGAGGTCGTCGAGGGCGACCGGCTGGAGGTGCTGTGGCACGGCGAGGTCGTCGTCGACGTCCCGCCCGGCTCGCTCGCCGACGACGGTCCGGTGTACGAGCGGCCGATGTCGCGGCCGGCCGACCTCGACGCGCTGCAGAGCGCGGCGGCGCCCGCGTACCCGTCGACGGGCGAGCTGCGCGACCTGCTGCTCCAGATGGTGGCCTCGCCCAACCTGTGCAGCCGCCGCTGGGTCGTCGAGCAGTACGACCGGATCGTCCTCGGCGACACCGTTCTGGCCTGGCCCGAGGACGCCGGCGTCGTGCGGCTGTCCGAGGAGACCGGACTCGGCGTCGCCCTGGCCACGGACGGCAACGGCCGCTTCACGCGGCTCGACCCGTACGCCGGTGCGCAGCTCGCCCTGGCCGAGGCCTACCGCAACGTCGCGGCGTCCGGCGCCGTGCCGATCGCCGTCACCAACTGCCTCAACTTCGGCTCGCCCGAGGACCCCGAGGTGATGTGGCAGTTCGCCGAGGCCACCCGCGGGCTCGCCGACGGCTGCCGCGCCCTGGCCACCCCGGTGACCGGCGGCAACGTCAGCTTCTACAACTCGACCGCCGACACGGCCATCAACCCGACGCCCGTCATCGGCGTGCTCGGCCTGTTCGACGACGTCGCCCGCCGTACGCCCATCGGGTTCCAGGAGCAGGGCGAGTCGGTGCTGCTGCTCGGCGAGACGCGTGACGAGCTCGGCGGCTCGGAGTGGGCGTGGGCCGTGCACCGCCACCTCGGCGGCACCCCGCCGGTCGTCGACCTCGAGCGCGAGCGCGTCCTCGGCGAGGTGCTGGTCGCCGGGTCCCGTGACGGGATGCTGTCCTCCGCGCACGACCTGTCGGACGGCGGCCTCGCCCAGGCGCTGGTCGAGTCGGCGCTCGCCAGGGGCATCGGCGCCCGGGTCGTCCTGCCCCAGGGCCTCGAGCCGTTCGTCCAGCTTTTCAGCGAGTCGGCCGGCCGCGCCGTCGTCACGGTGCCGCGCTCGGAGGAGCTGCGCTTCACCGAGATGTGCAGCGCACGCGGGCTTCCGTGCGTGCGCATCGGCGTGACGGACGGCGACGCCCTCGACGTGCAGGACGTCCTGAGCGTCCCGCTCGCCGAGCTGCGCGAGGCGCACGAGGCGACACTGCCGCGGCTGTTCGGCCCGCTGGCCGGCGA
>JAOPXU010000048.1 GCA_025964985.1 Nocardioides sp. | reverse complement strand
TCGAGCTGCCTGCCGCGTGGACCCGGCCCGGCGCCCTGCTCGGCGACGTCGTCGAGACGCTCCAGGAGATCGGCCACGACGGCTGCGCCGCGCTCGCCGCCGACGCGCTCGCCGCCACCGCCGCGGTCGCCGACGGCGTGGTCGGTCTGAGCGGCGTCCAGCTCGCCGCCCGACCCGACGCGACCGTGCTGACGCTGCGCGCCGACACCACCTGCGACGTCCTGACCCTCGCCGACGCCCTCCACGCGCGCGGCTGGACCACCCACCCGGTGCTGCCCGAGACCGGGCCGCCGCTGCTGCGCCTACCGGTGACGGCAGCCTCGGCGACGGTGGTCGACGACCTGCTCGCGGCCCTCGCCGACGCGGTCGCCGAGGCCCAGGCCCAAGGCCGGGCCCGGGTCGACCCCACGCTCGAGCGGCTGCTCGACCGGCTCGACCCCGACGACGTCAGCGACCACACCGCCCACCTGCTCCTCGACGCGGCCACCACCCTCGACACGGTCGACCCCGACCGGCTCGGGCGCCGCTCGGCCACCAACCTGCTGCTCGCGGCCGCCGCCCCCGGCGTGCGCGAGGCGCTGCTGTCGGTCCACCACCTCCGGCTGGTCAGCCCGGTGCCGCCCGATCAGGTGCGCGAGGCGAGCTCCTCCACCGACGACAGCGAGTAGTCGCCCGCGTCGGTGCCCAGGCCGCGCGCGACCTGGTGGGCCGTCGCGCACCCGAGACGCGCGGCGTCGGCCGGCGTACGCCCGAGGGACAGCCCGCGCAGGAACCCGGCGCTGAACGCGTCGCCGCAGCCGGTCGTGTCGACCAGCTCGCCCTCGCCCAACGCGTATGCCGGCACCTCGGCCACGTCGTCGGCCGTGACCACCAGCGCCCCGCGTGCTCCTTGCGTCACTGCGACGCAGCCAGCACCCGCGGCCACCAACGCCCGAGCACCGGTCGCGAGGCCGTCCTCGCCGGTGAACCCGCGCACCTGCTCGTCGTTGGGCAGCAGGTAGTCGGTGTGGGGCAGCGCGTCGGCGATCCAGGCCAGCAGGTCGGGGTCGCCCGGGGCGAGCACGTCGACCGAAGTCGTCATGCCCTGCTCGCGCGCCCAGGCCAGCAGCTCGCCGGCGGCCGGTCCACCGAGGAACTCGGGCCCGCCGAGGTGCAGGTGCGTCGTCCCGGCCAGCGCGGAGCGGTCGAGGTCGTCGAGGGTGAAGGCGCCGTTGGCGCCGATGCAGTGCCACGCGGGCCGGTCGCCGTTGGGCCGCACAGGGATGACCGAGGCCGACGTCTGGTGCTCGGCCTTGCGGACGAGTCCGCTCGTGTCGACGCCCTCGCGGCCCAGCAGCGCCAGCAGCACGTCGCCGAGCGGGTCCTGTCCGAGGGCGCCGTACGACGTCACCTCGGCGCCGAGCCGGGCCAGCACGAGCGCGGTGCCGCCGGCGGTGCCGGCCGCGGAGGTGCGGATGGTCTCGACGAGCTGGCCGTCGGAGCCAGCCGGGATGGTCTCGATGCCGATGACGTGGGTGTCGAGGACGTGCACCCCGACGCAGGCGACCTTCATGGGTTCTTCTCCTGGACCGTTCCGTAGTTGCGAGACAGGGCCGCCAGGACGACGGCCTCCTGCTCGGCCTCGGTGAGCACGCGGGGCGTGCCCAGGGCCGAGGCGCGGTGGTGCAGCGCGGCGAGCCACTCGAGCAGCAGCGCGTGCTCGACGGCCTGGTCGAGGCCGGTGCCGACGGCAACCGAGCCGTGGTTGGCCAGCAGCGCCGCCTGCCGGCCCTCGAGCGCCGCGCGCACGTGGGCGGCCAGCTCGGGCGAGCCGAACGTGGCGTACGGCGCCACGCGGACCGCACCCCCGAGCAGCAGCTGCTGGTAGTGCAGCACCGGCAGCTCGTCGAGCACGCAGGCGACCGCGGTCGACCACGGCGCGTGCGTGTGGACGACGGCGCCGGTGGCCGGCTGGTCGGCGTAGACGCCGAGGTGGAGGTCGAGCTCGGAGGTCGGCACCAGGCCGCCGTCGACGAGGGTGCCGTCGTGGTCGACCAGGACCACGTCGTGGGGGCGGCAGTCGGCGAGCACGACGCCGGAGGCGGTGACGGCGACCAGGTCGCGCACCCGCATGCTCACGTTGCCCGCGGTGCCGACCAGCAGACCCTCGGCGGCCAGTCGCCGGGCGGCCGCCGCGACGTCGTCGCGCGCGCTCACGCGCCGCTCACCGGGGAGAACCGCTCGAGGTAGGAGGTGATCTTGGCGACGCCCTCGGCCACCAGGGCCTGGTCGCCGTCGTCGTCGTGCTCGTAGGCGAGCTGGAAGACGCGGTCGCCCACCTCGACGGCGAGCACCACGGCCTGCTCGGTGAGGTCGGGGCTCGCGAGGCCCGACCCGACGGCCAGCTCGCGCATGGCCCGGGCGATCCGCACGTTGTGCTCACGGCCGAACGCGTGGACCGCGGTGTTGGTGCGCCCGCGCAGGTAGATCTCGACGAAGGCGCGGCGGCGCGCGTAGACCGTGACGTAGGACTGCACCGCCGTCTCGACGAGGGTGGCGACGGTGAGGTCGCAGCAGGCGACGAGGTCGGCCAGGTCGGCGGCCGCCTGCTCGTCCATCTCGGCCATGTCGCGCTGGGCGAGCGCGATCAGCACGGCCTCCTTGTCGGCGAAGTACTGGTAGAGCGAGGCCACCGGGACGGCGGCCGCCAGGGCGATCTCGCGGGTGGTCAGCGCCTCGACGCCGCGCTCGACCACGAGCCGCTCGGTGGCGTCGAGGATCGCCTCGACCCGCCGCCGGCTGCGTGCCTGCACGGGGGCACGCCGGGGACCGGTCGCCGGACCGTTCGTCGGACCGTTCGTCGGACCGGTTGCCTGCTCGACCGTCGCCATCTGGGCCTTCCCTCGTTGGACGGGCACAGCGTAGGGTACGGAACCCAAACGTGACACATGTTCAGGTTCACCGTCCGGATCCGCCGACACCAGGAGCCCGCATGACCCACCCCGACCTCTCCCGCCGCACCCTGCTCGGCGGTCTCGGCGGCCTGGGCGCCGGAGCCGCGGTCACCGCCGGCGTCGGCTCGCTGACCGGGGCGGACGCCGTCGAGGCGGTCGGCCGGCAGGGCGCGCTGCCCACGAAGGTCGACGTCGTGGTC
>JAOPXU010000035.1 GCA_025964985.1 Nocardioides sp. | reverse complement strand
CTATCCGGTGGGGCTGACCGTGGCGCCCGTGATGCCGGTCGAGGGCTGGCGCGAGGCGTACGGCCAGCTGCTCGACGACGTGCGGGAAGCCCTCGCCCCCGTCGGCGCCCGTGGCTCGGTCGACCTGACGGTGGAGGTCATCACCCACCGCTTCACCCCCGGGAGCCGGGACGTGCTGCTGGGCTGGTACCCGCGCACCAAGCTCGAGATGGACGAGGAGCAGCGCACCGCCAAGCGCAACAAGTTCGGCGGCGTCAAGCACGTCTACCCGCGCGAGGTGATGGGCGAGATGCGCTCGTGGTTCACCGACGCCATCGCCGAGCGCCTGCCCGGCGCGCCGCTGCTCTACTGGACCTGAGCCGCCCGGTCAGACGGTGCCGACGGTCGTGGTCAGCGCGACCGTGTGCACGAACCCGTTGACCCGCACCTGCACGAAGAACCGGTAGGTGCCCGGGGTCCCCAGCGCGGTGTGGAACGTGAGCTCGCTGCCCCCGTCGGTGACGGTCGGCGAGCCGAGCGGGTGGGCGTGGACGAAGGCGCCGGTAGCGACGTCGAACCCGGTCAGGTGGGCGTAGGAGCCGAGGTAGCTGCCGAGGTCGAGGGTGCCGCCGTCGCCGTCGGAGACGAGCAGGTCGAACTCGGTGTCCTCGCCGGCCGGCAGCGTCTCGGGCGCCTCAACGGTGACCATGCCGTCGGTGCCGGTGCGGCCGGGCGCCTCAGGCACGGCCGGCGACGTGCCCGGCACCTGCGCGCGCTGGCCGAGCACGACGTGGCTGCCGTCGGGGTTGCCCTCGTCCTCGGGCACGAACTCGGCGACCACGCGGTAGAGCCCGGGGTCGGTCAGGTCGACGCGCGCCGTCCAGGTGCCGTCGTCGCCCAGCACCGGGTGGACGTGGCGGAAGTCGCCGAGGTCGTCGCGCACGACGTAGAGGTGCAGCTGCTTGGTCTGCTCCTCGGCGTACGCCGTGACCGGCTCGCCGCGCGAGTCGAGGATCCGGAAGCTCAGGTCGCTGGGCACCCGCGACTCCTGCGGGAAGCGCAGGTCGGCGAGCCGGTAGCCGCCGGCGTCGGCCGTGGTGCCGTCTCCGAGGAACGTGTCGTGGGTGTGGGGCGTGCCGTCGCCAGGGCTCAGGACGGTGCGACCCTCGTCGGTCGGGACCGAGGGGTCGGGTCCACCGCAGGCGGTCAGGGACGCGGCCAGCACGAGCGCGGCGAGCAGGGACGAGGACGTACGACGCATCAGGTCACCTCGAAGGTCACGGTGGTGACCGGGTTGTCGAACTCGGAGGTGCGCAGGCTGACCTGGACGACCCAGGAGCCCGGCGCGGGGATGACGGTCTCGACGACGTAGGTGCCGGCGGCCGTGGGGACGACCGGCTGGGACCCGAGGTCGACCGACTCGTCGGCCGAGGAGACCGAGACCGTCGGCTCGGCGAAGCCGTCGAGCGGCTCGCCGGCCTGGTCCTGGGCCTGCACGGTGATGGTGTTGGGGCCACGGGTGCGGGGGGTCATGGTGGCCAGGACCTTGGTGCCGTCGTCGGCGGCCAGCACCCCGACCTCGACGCGGGAGGCCACCGGGGCGCGGTAGTCGGCCTCGGCCCGCGGCGACTGGTTGGTCAGGAAGCCCGTCACGCCGAGCAGAAGGACCAGCAGCACGGCCTCGGCCCGGACAGCGGTGCGCACCCGCAGTGCAGCGCCCTGCCGGTGGTCGTGGCCGACGGCGCCGGTGGTGGCGGGCAGCAGGCGCCACCGGTTCCAGCCGGCCACGAGGGCGACGAGGGCCGCGATGCCGATCTTCAGCAGGAGCAACCGGCCGTAGGTGGTCTCGAAGAGCGGCGCCCAGCCGCCGAGGATGCGCCAGCCCATGAGCGAGCCGGTGACGACGAGCAGGCCCAGCAGGCCGGCCGCGACCGTCGAGAAGCGGCTCAGCACCAGTGCGGCGTCGTTGCCGCGGCCGCTGAGCGCGCGGAGCACCAGGACCAGCCCGACGAGGCCCCCGAACCAGGCCGCGCCCGCGGCGAGGTGCAGGACGTCGGTGGTGACCATGAGCCAGACCGGCTCCTCGGCCCGGGAGTGGCCGACGATCGCGGGCGAGACCGCGGCGACGGCGGCTGCGGGGACGGCGTACCGGGCGCGGTCGAGGTTGCTCAGCGCGATCGCGAAGCCGGCCAGCTGCAGGAACATGATGAGCAGGTGGTCGCCGACGACGACCATGTCGACGGTCGCCTTCTCGCCGAGCTGGTCGAGGCCGAGCCCGAGCTGGTACGCGCCCTCGAGCGGCAGCCCGACGACGGCGGTGAGCATCACGACGCCGAACGACCACCACACGACGGCGGTGAGGCGACGGCGTACGGCGGCGGCCAGACGGACGCCGCGCACGGTCCAGGTCAGGAACAGCACGAGGCCGGCGGCCAGCAGCAGGGCGACGTAGCTGATCGCGTGCACGACGCTGAGCACCGCGCGCACGTCGCCGGGGTCGGGCTGCTCGACCTCCGGCGCGACGACCGTCGCCGACGGCGAGCCGATCGAGAAGGTCAGGGAGCCGGCGATCGGGTGGCCGTCGGCGGAGACCGCGCGCCAGACGACGACGTAGCTGCCGTCGTCGAGGGTGTCGGGCAGGTCGGTGCTGATGGCGTCGTCGCGGGCGGCGGAGTCGGCCTCGACCGGCTCGCCCGCGGCGTCGAAGACCTGCACGCCGTCCGCGGGCAGCGTGACCGCCTCGTCGAAGGAGAAGGTGACGACGTCGGGCGTCGTCGGCAGCACCTCGCCCTCTGCCGGGTCGGTGCCGACCAGGGTGGCGTGCGCCGACGCCGGGGCCGCCGTGGCCACCGTGAGGAGAGCCACGGCGAGCACGGCGACCACCAGCGCGAGGGCGCGCGCCACCCCGGTCCTCACGACCGGATCACGCCGTACGGCGCGCGCGCAGCAGCGCGGACCCGCCGACGAGCAGCCCCGCGACACCGGCCACGAGACCGGCGATCGCCAGGCCGTTGCCGTCGCCGTCGGACGACGCCGCCTCGGTCTGCGCGGCGCTGCTGGTCTCGGCGGCGACAGGCGCGGTGTCGGACGCGGCCGTGTCGGACCCGCCGTGGCCGCCCTCCTCGGCACCGATGATGGTGAACCCGGGCGCCGGGCTCTCGAGGTCGTCCTCGGTCTGCCCCTCGGCCGGGATCTCGGTCCAGGCGGTCTCGCCCTTCTCGCAGGTCTGGATCGTCGGGAACACCAGGGACTCGCCCTCGGCGTCCTCGGGGAGCTGCAGCTGCACCTCGAAGGTGTCGCGGAAGCCCTCGGGCAGCGGCGTGCGTGCGGTGTAGGTGACCGTCGAGACCCGCTCGGTCAGCTCGTTGCCGTGGGCGTCGGCGACCGGCGGGTCGAGCTGCTCGGCCTCCTTCGTGACGTCGTAGAGCTCGTTGCGGGTGGGCGTCACCGCGTTGATGCCCTCGGGGATCGAGATCGTGATCGCCGTCGTGGGCGAGCCCTCGCAGCCGTGGCCGACGCTGAAGGTCAGCACCGAGTAGGAGCCGGCCGACGAGGTCGACGGGGTGACGGTGACGTGGGCCGCGGCGGTCCCGGCGACGCCGAGGGTGAGCAGGCCGGCGGCGCCGGCGGTGGCGCCGAGGCGCGTGAGGGTACGTCGAGCAGTGGTCATGGGTGGGTCCGTTCTGGGATGGGTGGGGTCGGGCCGACGGCCTGACGGGTCCCCGTCCCAGGGGACGCGGAGGGTCAGGCGGTGACGAGACCGACCGGTGGCCCACGCCGCGGGGCGGTACCCACCACGAAGGTGCTCACCAGCGCGGTCGTCGCGACGACCGGCGCGGGGACCCGGCGCGGGGCCGGCAGCGGCGGCAGCGGCTGGCGGGTCCAGGTGACCACGACCTCCGCCGCGCGGGCGCGCAGCTCCCACAGCAGCGCCGTCAGCAGCCCGCCGGCGACGTGCACGGCGAGCATCGACGGGTCGAGCACGGTGTGCGCCTGCTCGGCCGGGCCGTGGGCGGCGTGGCCCAGGTGGTCGGCGGCTCCGCCCGTAGTGATCGTGGTCAGCCAGGCGTGCAGCAGGAGCTGCGCCGCCACCAGCACCGGCAGCGCCACCAGCGGTCGCACACGACCGCGCAGCACCAGCAGCCCGGCTCCGAACACGGCCGCCGCCATCACGCCCAGCCACGGCAGAGACGGCAGCGCGCCCCCGGCCCACACGTGGCCGAGCGCCAGCACCGTCGTGACCTCCACGGTCGCGACCGCCGCGCGCAGGGTCGTCCCCCGACGCGGCAGGACCCGGACCGTCAGCACGCCTCCATCGTGCCAGGTGGGTCGGCGTGGCTCGGACGGTCCCCGCGCCGGCCGAGCCGTCCGGGCCACACGTTGGTCGAGGAGCTCCCGCTAGGGAGCGTCACGAGACCACACCACCGCAGGTGCGGGTCGAGTCGGCCACGGACGCTGCGGCGGATCGGTCTCGTGACGGTCGCCAGGGCGACCTCCTCGACCGACGTGTGGGCACGTCGGTCGAGGAGCTCCCGCTGGGGAGCGTCACGAGACCATCCGACCGCGGGTGCAGGTCTGCCGGACCACACGCTGGTCGAGGAGCTCCCGCTGGGGAGCGTCACGAGACCACTCGACCGCAGGTGCAGGTCGAGTCGGCCACGGACGTTGCGGCGGTGTGGTCTCGTGACGGTCGCGGGCGACCTCCTCGACCAGCGTGTGGTGACGTCGTACCGAACCTGCGGAGGGTGGTCTCGTGACGGTCGCCAGGGCGACCTCCTCGACCAACGTGTGCTGAGGCGGCGTCGCACGCCCCTCCACAGGCCCCTCAGGCGCGGACGAGCACCCGGGACGACGGCTGGAGGCGGGCGGCGGGGGCCTGGGCGGCGCGGCGGGAGATGTTGAGGAGCAGGCCGACGGCGAGCATGGAGGCGAACATCGAGCTGCCGCCGTAGGAGACGAAGGGCAGCGGGACGCCGGTGACGGGCATGATGCCGAGGCACATGCCGATGTTCTGGAAGGCCTGGAACCCGAACCAGCAGGCGATGCCGGCGGCGGCGATGCGGCCGAAGACGTCGTCGGTGCGGGTGGCGATGCGCAGGGCGCGCCACAGGACGACGCCGAGCAGGGCGATGACGACGCCGGCGCCGAGCAGGCCGAGCTCCTCGCCGGCGACGGTGAAGACGAAGTCGGTGTGCTGCTCGGGCACGAAGCCGGAGCGGGTCTGGGAGCCGTCGAAGAGGCCCTGGCCGAAGAACCCGCCGTTGCCGACGGCGATACGGGCCTGCTCGACGTTGTAGCCGGCGCCACGGGGGTCGAGGGTCGGGTCGGTGAAGGCGAGGAAGCGGTCGACCTGGTACTGCTCGAGCAGGCCGCCCGCGACGGCGGCGACCGCGCCCGCGATGCCGGCGGCACCGAGGCCGACGAGCCAGCGGCGGGAGGCGCCGGTGGCGGCGAGCACGCCGACGACGGTGGCGCTGAGGACGAGCATGGTGCCGAGGTCGGGCTGGGCCAGGATGAGCGCGGCGGGCACGGCGGCGATGAGGAGCATCAGCACGACGTCGAGGGCGCCGGCGCCGTCGCGGCCGCGCACGCGGCTCTCGGACCGCTCGGCCACGACCAGGGCCATGCCGATGACGACGGCGAGCTTGGCGAACTCCGACGGCTGGATCGACATGCCGCCGAACATCAGCCACGAGCGCGAGCCGTTGACGACGGTCCCCATGGTCAGCACGAGGACGAGCCCGCCGACGGAGGCGAGATAGACGAGCGGGGCGACGATGCGGACCCACCGGTGGTCGATCATCACGACGATCGCGAGCAGGGCCAGGCCGATGGCGACGTTGACGACCTGCTTGACCAGGTAGGCGCGCGGGTCGCCGCCGGTGAGGTCCGCGCGGCTGGTGGTGGCCGACCAGACGAGCAGGGTGCCGATGAGGGCGAGGGCGACCACGGCCAGCAGCAGCAGGTGGTCGAGCCCGGGCACGCGGCCGATGGGACCGACGAGGCCGGTGCGGCTGGTGCGCGGGCTGCGGCTGGACGTCGTCACGAGCGCTCCTGGGGGTCGGTGGCCGGCGGGAGGATGGTGCCGTCGCGGCGGAAGGACGGCAGCCGCTGCGGCAGAACCGTGCCGGGGATGGCGGCCCGGGCCGGGACGACGTCCTCGCCCTGCACGCCGTAGAGCGACTCCCAGATCGCCCGTACGCCGGGCCCGGACGTCCCGGAGCCGGTGCCGCCCTGGCTGACCATCATCACGACGACGTAGTCGTCGGAGTAGGAGGCGACCCACGACGTCGACTGCTTGCCGTAGACCTCGGCGGAGCCGGTCTTGGAGCGGATCGGCACCTCCTCGGGGAAGCCGCCCATGCGCCAGGCCATGGTGCCGACGCGGGTGACGCCGGTGAGGGCCTCGTCGATGTAGCCCTGGATGCCCGGCGGCAGGTCGACCCGGCCGGTCACCTCGGGGGCGATGCGGCGGATGACGGTGCCGTCGGCGGCGACCACGGCGCGACCGACGCGCGGGGCGTAGAGGGTGCCGCCGTTGGCGATGGCGGCGTACCCGCGGGCGAGCTGGAGCGGGGTGACGATGGTGTCGCCCTGGCCGATGGCGAAGTTGACCGCGTCGGTGACCTTGTACTTGTAGCCCTCGATGCAGAACTCGTAGGCGAACTTGTAGACGAAGTCGGAGGTCTCGGCGTCCTGGGGCGCGTCGGCGATGCCGCAGTAGAACTTCTTCATCGACCGGTAGTAGTCGCGCTTCCACTTGCGGTCGGCGATGCGGCCGGAGGCCTCGCCGGGCAGGTCGATGCCGGTCTCGGCGCCGAAGCCGTACTCCTCGGCCTCCTCGACCAGCGGGTCGCGGGCGTCGACGTCGTCGGCGTCGGAGCCGTACTGCTGCCAGTAGTCGAAGCCGACCTTGTAGAAGAAGGTGTTGCACGAGACCTCGAGGGCCTTGGCGAAGCCGATCGAGCCGTAGGCGCCGGACTCGTAGTTCTTGAACGCCCGGTTGCCGACCTGGAACGACGACCCGCACGGCAGCGAGGCGTCGGTCGAGTAGCCGTTGGTGAGCGCGGCCGAGGTCATGAACGGCTTCCACGTCGAGCCGGGGGCGAACTGGCCCTGGGTGGCACGGCTGAGCAGCGGGGTGCCGGCCTTCTCGGAGTAGAGCTCGGACAGCTGCTTCTTGGTGATGCCGCCGACCCAGACCGACGGGTCGTAGGTGGGCTGGCTGGCCATGGCGACGATGCGGCCGGTGTCGGCCTCCATCACGACGGCGGCGCCGGAGTCGGCGACGTAGTTGCGGCCGGTGACGGTGTCGAGGGTGCCGCGGGCGGTGGTCATCATCTCGTTGAGCTGCTTCTCGACGACGCTCTGGACCTTGGCGTCGAGGGAGGTCACGAGGGTGTCGCCGGGCTGGGCCTCGACGGTGGCCTCGTCGCCGATGACGCGGCCCATCGAGTCGACCTCGACCTGCTGGTAGCCGGGCATGCCGCGCAGGTAGGCGTCGTACTCCTGCTCGATGCCGGCGCGCCCGACGACCGAGGCGCCGTTGACGGACTGGTCGCCGCCGTCGGTGGCGGTGTCGAGCTCGTCCTCGGTGATGGGGCTGAGGTAGCCGAGCAGGTGGGCGGCGTTGATGCCGAACGGGCGCGGGTAGGCGCGCACGGTCTGCTGCTCGACGACGACGCCGGGGAAGTCCTCGGGCTGCTCGCGCAGGCGCTGGGCGCGGTCCTGGGCGAGGTCCTGGACGACCGGCACCGGCTGGTACGGCGACCCGTTCCAGCACACGCCGGGCTCGGAGTCCTCGTTGCCGCAGGTCAGCAGCTTCTTCTCGATGCGCTGCGGCTTGAGGTCGATGACCCGCCCGACCCGGCGGATGAGGATCTTGCGCTTGTCGGCGGGCAGCTTGCCGAGCACGGTGCGGTCGAGGGAGACGACCCAGGTCAGCCGGTTGGCGACGAGCGGGCGGCCCTGGTCGTCGACGATGAGGCCGCGGGTCGGCTGCACGACGATCTCCCGCACCGACTGCGCCGCGGCGCGGCCCTGGTACTCGTCGCCGCTGACGACCTGGAGGTAGTAGAGCCGCACGAAGAGGGTGGCGAAGAGCGAGAAGACCAGGGCCTGGATCACGACCAGGCGCAGGCCGCCGCGGGTCGACGGCGTCATCGGGCGCTCACCGGGTGGAGGCCTCGTCGGCCGTCAGGCGGCCGACGCCCCAGGCGACGACCGGGATGACGAAGGCGGCCAGCGCGACGTCCCACACGACGCCGATGAGCACGACCTCGAGCAGGTCGGGCACGGTGGCGGCGCGGTCCTGCAGGAGCAGGCCGGTCAGGGCGAAGACCGAGGAGCCGAGGAACGAGCAGGCCGCGACCGCGGCCAGCGCTCCCCCGACGCCGGCCGGCGCGTCCTGGCGGACCCGCCCCGCGACGTACCCGACGAGCAGGAGGGCCAGGGCCCAGCGTCCGGCGACGTGGTCGGCCGGTGGTGCGAGGTCGAGGAGCAGCCCGGCGACGAAGCCGAGCACCATCGCGAAGTGGGCGCCGCGGGCGAGCCCGGCGGCCACCACGACGAGCAGGACGACGCCGGGGCCGACGCCGCGCCAGGCGAGGTGGGAGAAGACGCTGGTCTGCAGGACGAGCGCGACGCCGACCGCGAGGGAGGCGAAGACGATCGCGCCCGCAGTGACGGCGGTGACGCCGGGGTCGGTGGCGCGGACCACGGGCGGGCGGCGCAGGGTGCTCATCGCAGGCTCCCGTCGGCCTCGACCACGGAGCGGTCGCCGCTGCGCGTGCCGGACGGTACGACGACCCCGACGACGTCGAGGGCGGCGAAGTCGACGTAGGGGTCGATGACCGCGCGCTGCGAGGTCTCGCGGAGGCTGGAGTAGACGGACACGACGCGGCCGACCGGGACGCCGGCGACGTAGGGGCTCTCACCGTCACGGCTGCCCCAGGTCACGACGGTGTCGTCCTTGCGCGGGACCACGGTCTCGTCGACGAGCTCGAGGTCGAGGCGCCCGGCCTGGCCGAGCACGCCGCGGCCCCTGAGGAAGCCGAGCTCGAGGCTGCCCGCGAGCCGGCCGCCGACGGTGGAGTCGGGGTCGACGATGAGCAGCACGGTCGCGGTGGTGGCGGTGACGCGCAGGACCCGGCCGACGAGCCCGTCGTTGTTGAGCACCGTCAGGTCGGGGGTGATGCCCGACTCGGAGCCGGCGTCGATGGTCACGGTGCTGGAGAACGACTGCGACGGGCCGACGCCGATGACCCGGGCCGGCACGAGCGCCTTGCCGAGGTCGGTCGCGGCGGTGATCAGGCCCTCGATCTCGGCGAGCCGCGCTGCGTCGTACGGCGCGGTGCGGACCTGGGCGAGGAGGTCGGCGTTCTCGGCCTCGAGGGCGGCGAGCTGGCCGCGCAGGTCGTCCTGGGTCTCGAAGCGGTCCGAGAGCCCGACGACCGGGCGCACGGCGCTGTCGGCGACCGCCTGGGCGGGGCCGATCGCCTCGCCGACGGCGCGGCGCGCGTGGTCGAGGGCGCCGTCCTCGTTGCTGTCGAGGGCCATCAGGCTGGCGCAGGCCAGCAGCAGGGCGACGACGAGGGCGCGCGGCGGGCGACCCGGCTCGGACTCGCGGGGGGCGCGTCCGTAGCCGCGCTGGCCGAGGCGCTGGAGCGGACCGATCACCGGTACCGCCGTCCGTCGGCGACGAGCACGGCCTGCAGGGCCTCGAACTCCTCGACGCAGCGCCCGGCACCCAGGGCGACGGAGGTGAGGGGGTTCTCGGCCACGTGGACCGGCATGCCGGTCTCGTGGCGGATCCGGTCGTCGAGACCGCGCAGCAGCGCGCCGCCGCCGGTCAGGACGATGCCGCGGTCCATGATGTCGCCGGCCAGCTCGGGCGGGGTCTGGTCGAGGGTGACCCGCACGGCGTCGACGATCGCGTGCAGCGGCTCCTCGATGGCCTGGCGGATTTGGGCGGACGAGACCTCGACGGTGCGCGGCAGGCCGCTGACCAGGTCGCGGCCGCGGACCTCGGCGGTCGGCTCCTGGTGGGACGGGAACGCCGAGCCGAGGGTCATCTTGACCTCCTCGGCGGTGCGCTCCCCCAGCATCAGGGAGTGCTCCTTCTTCATCCAGTTCACGATCGCCTGGTCGAGCTCGTCGCCGGCGGTGCGGATGCTGAGGCTGGTCACGATGCCGCCGAGGGAGATGACGGCGACCTCGGTGGTGCCGCCGCCGACGTCGACGACCATGTTGCCGGTGGGCTGGTGCACGGGGAGCCCGGCGCCGATGGCGGCGGCCATCGGCTCCTCGACGATGTAGACCCGGCGGGCGCCGGCCTGGTAGCCGGCCTCCTTGACCGCACGCTGCTCGACGGCGGTGATGCCGCTCGGCACGCAGATGACCATGCGGGGCTTCGCGAAGTAGCGGCGGCGGTGCACCTGCTGGATGAACCAGCGCAGCATCTGCTCGGTCGCCTCGAAGTCGGCGATGACGCCGTCCTTGAGCGGGCGCAGCGCGGTGATGTTGTCGGGGGTGCGCCCGATCATCCGCTTGGCGTCGTGGCCGACGGCCAGGACCTCACCGGTGGTGTCGTTGATGGCCACCACGCTCGGCTCGTCCAGCACGACGCCGCGGCCGCGGACGTAGACCAGGGTGTTGGCGGTCCCGAGGTCGACAGCCATGTCACGGCCGATGATGCTGTTCGCCATGCGCGCGCGCCTCACTGTCGTGCGCCGTCCGGGGAAGGAGGCAGGCGTGCGCACGACCGCCTTGCCCGGTAGCGAGCGTAAGCAGCGGGACGGGTGTGACGAGGGAGGCGCGTGGGGTGTGTCGCGCCAGGTCGCCGTCAGGTGAGGTCGTCGGTCTCGCGGTCGAGCCAGGCGTCCTCCTCGTCGGCGGGCACCTCGTGGCAGCCGCCGATGACCTGCACGAGCACGAACCGCCCGGCGTCGGGCCGCGCGGTCACCGAGATCGCGAGCCCCTCGGACTCCGTGGCCACCCGGCGTCCGCCCGGGACGTCGGACGTCGCGAGGTCGACGGTCCCCGCGGCCTGCAGGGAGGTGGGGACCGGGTCGAGCAGGTCCTGGGGTGCGGCCGGGCCGGCGTCGACGCGCGCGGTGGCGACGTACTCGAACGCCGCGATGCCCTCGGGGGTGCGCTCGCGACACCCCCGGAAGCTGCCGGCGGCGTTGCGCACGGCACCGTCGAGGTCGGCGGCCAGGCCCGGGGCGAGGGTGCGGACGACGTCGCCGGCGGCCGTGCGGTCGGCGTCGAGCCGGGCGGCGTGGTCGCCGGTGCGGTCGGTGCCGCCGGTGCCCGGGTCGGTGCCGCCCTCGTCGTCCATGCACCCAGTCAACCCGCCCAGCACGAGGACGGCGACCGCCGCCGTCAGCGCGCGGCTCACCGGGTGACCTGGGTGGTCGGGTCGCGGTCGAGCTCGGGGTCCTGGACGCCGTCGTACCAGGGGTCGTAGTTGTGGTCGGCGTGCAGGACGGCGTCGTAGTCGCCGTTGATGATCGAGCTGATGTTGTGCAGCGCCTCGGTGTCGTGCTCGAAGTAGAGGGAGTGCTGGTCGAAGTCGGGCAGGTCGGGGCGTGAGGGGTCCTCGGCCTGGAACCGGTTGCCGCCGAAGTCGTCCTCGGCGGGGTCGTCGCCCAGGCCCGCGCCGAGCACCGTCTCGCCGTGGAACCAGCCGTGGTTGGCCAGGTAGGTGACCGGGTCGCGGCTGTTGGCGCCGGCCCAGACGTGGTCGGGGTCGACGCCGGTGTCCCCCGCGTTGTTGGTGTCGCCACCCACGCCCGGGCTGCCGACGAACACGACGTCGTCGACGTCGAGACCGTGGTCGTGGGCGGCGTGGCCGGTCGTCGTCGATCCGTAGGAGTGCCCGATCGCCGTGACGTGGGCCGGGTCGCCGTCGCGCGAGGCGCGCAGGCCGTCGACCAGGTCGGCCAGCCGGGCGCCGCCGGCTGCGGCCGCGCCCTCGTTGGCGACGCCCGCGCCGTCCCAGCCCTCGCCGGTCCACGGCAGGTTGTCGGGGGCGTCGTAGCCGATCCAGAACATCGTCGCGTTGGAGGCGCCCGGGTCGAGGAAGCGCGTCGACTCGTAGACGGTCGCCGCTCGGTCGGCCTGGTAGGGCGCGCTCTCGGCGTCGGTGCCGAAGCCGGGGGTGATCACGGCGACGTTGTCGGCGGTGTCGACGTCGCCGGCCACGATGGCGACCGCGCCGTCGCCGTCGAACGCCGTGGGGTCGTAGACGTAGAGCTGGGTGCTGATCGGCAGGCCGGTGACCGGGTCGACGCGCCCCTCGATCTCGCGCTGCGCGTCGGCCGCCGCCTCGGCGTTGGCGAGCCACTGGCGCTCGTCGCCGGTGATGACGCCCTGGTCCTCCGCGTGGCGCCAGTCGGCGAGGTCGCGGTCGAGCGCGACGGTGTTGGCCTGGTCGCGGGCGCCGGCCGGGATGCCGTCGAGGTTGCCGATCGCCCCGGGCGCGGCGGCGATGACGGCCTGCTGCTGCTCGTGGGTGAGCGAGTCCCACCAGGCGTTGACCGCCGCCGGGCCGGCGCCGCCGGGCGGCTTGGTCGCGAGGGCGGTGTCGGCCGGGTCGGTCGCGCCGCCGTAGGTGCGATCGACCGAGTCGAGGTCGAGCACGCGGTTGAACGCGTCGACCATCGCCTGCTCCTCGGTCGTGGTGGCGTTCGCCCAGGAGGTGAGGTCGGCCTGGAACAGGTCGACCTGCACCTGCACCCGACGGCAGTCGTCCTGCAGGCCGGTGACCTGCTCGGGCGTGAGGACGGCGCCCACCTCGCCCCGCAGCAGGGCGATCTGCTGCTGCAGGTGCTCGCGGCGCTCGACCAGGTCGACGCGCCGGGAGAGCAGGTCGGCCATCTCGTCGGCGTGGGCGGCGACCCGCTGGGCGACGCCGCGCAGGGCCAGCGACATCGCGTCGGCCTGGTGGCCGGTGGGGCCGATCGAACCGTGGTAGGCCTCGGCCGCGTTCCCGTGCCAGTCGCCGATCCGGGCACCGCCGGCGACGAAGCTGCCGAGGTCGTCGACCTGGGCCGAGGCGGCCAGCAGCTGGGCGCCCGTGCGCCGGATCGAGCCGGGGTCGACGGTGAGCGCGGGCACGGGGCTCGGGGTGCTGGGCAGCGTCACGACGGCCACGGCTCAGCGCTCCTCGACCGTGTGGGGGGCGAGCCGGACGAAGTCGTCGTAGACGACCTGGTCGGTGGCGAGGAAGTCGTTGATCGCGGTCCGCAGCCCGTCGGCGCGGTCCTCGGCGGTGTCGCCGAGCCCGCGCACGTGGCGCTCCCAGCTGGTGAGGAACCGGGCGGCGGTGCCCGACACCGCACTCGTGAACCCGCCGGAGCCCGCCCCGCCGACCTGACCGGCAGCCGCCTGCAGGTCGAGGTGCTGCTCGTCCCAGGCCTGGGCGGTGGTCCCGACCGACGCCGGCACGACCTCTATCACGCCTCCCCCCGCACCAGCGCCGTGGCGCGCCCGGCGCCGACGACGACCGGGTCGCTCGAGACCGTCACGAGCAGGACGCCGGTCTGCTCGGCGTACGACGCGGTGAGGGTGAGCTCGTCGAGGTGCCCGGTCAGCCGCTCGACGGCGCCCGGGGGCCGGGCGACCGCCCAGCCGTGCTGCTCGAGCTCGTGGCGCAGGGCGACCAGTACGTGGAACCCGTCGGGCTGCGGCTCGACCACGCGGGCCACGGCCCGCACCCGGCCGGGGTCGGCGGCGTACGACCAGCGGACCTGGGGGGCGACCGTGCTGTCGTGGGCGACGGCCGACCAGATCCGGCCTGCGGTCGTGGTGACGGCGGTCAGGACGGCGGCGACCTCGTCGGGTCCGGCCTCGGGGGCCTCGACCGGTGCCGGCTCGGGCGGCAGCAGGACGAGGTCGACGTCGGGGTGGCGGCGGTGGAGCTCCGCGAACAGGTCGGCCATGACTGCACAGTCCCCGCCTGGCCGGCGGGGAAACAGGTCCGGGCTCAGAGAGCCGGGAACCAGAGCGCGATCTCGCGCTCGGCCGACTCGGGCGAGTCGGAGGCGTGCACGAGGTTCTCGCGGTTGGAGAGCGACAGGTCGCCGCGGATGGTGCCGGGCGCGGCCTTGCGGCCGTCGGTGGCGCCGTTGGTCGCGCGGACCACCTCGATGGCCTCGTCGCCCTCGAGCACCAGGGCCACCAGCGGGCCGCTGGTGGCGAACGCGCGCAGCGGCGGGTAGAAGTCGCGCTCGACGTGCTCGGCGTAGTGCTGGTCGGCCATCGCGCCGTCGATCGTGCGGTGCTCCATCGCCACGATGATCAGGCCCTTGGCCTCGAACCGCGACAGCACCTGCCCGACCAGCCCGCGGCGGACGGTGTCGGGCTTGAGGAGGACCAGGGTGCGCTGCGTCATGTCGAGGACCCTATCCACCCGAGTCACCCACCCGAGGTGTGCCGCCCGCGCCACAGGACCATCAGCGGTCCGGCGACCGGCACGAGCAGCAGGATCGCGACCCAGACGCCGCCGACCGGCACCCGCGCCCGGTCGAGCGCGACCAGCGCGATCAGCACGGCGAGCAGCACGACGTGCAGCCCGAGGACGACGAGGACGGCGATCACGAGGGGACCCCGCCCAGCGCGGCGGCGCGGCGTACGACGTCGGGTGGGACGTCGTCGTGCGAGTCGTCACCGGAGACCGGCACGGAGGAGACCCGGCGCAGCGGGATGACGCCGCCCCAGACACCGGCCTCGACGTCCTCCGGCTCGTCGACCGGGCCCTCGGCGCGGACCTTCATCGACGCCTCGACGAGCGGCACCGCCAGCACCGCGGTGGCGGCGAGCTCCTTGCGCGTGTGGGGGCGCAGGGTCGCGGAGCGGCCGGGGACCATGTGGTCGACGGTGAGGCTGAGCGCGTGCGCCTTCTCGTCAGGGTCCTCGACGGTGCGGGCCTCGCCGATGACGACGACCGAGCGGTAGTTCATCGAGTGGTGGAACCCCGAGCGCGCCGCGACGAGCCCGTCGAGCTCGGTGACGGTGACGCAGACGGTGCGCGAGGCACCGCCGTTGAGCCAGCGGGCTGCGACCGAGCCGTGGACGTAGAGCGTGCCGCCCTCGTCGGGACCGTCGAGGTCGACCGCGAACGCGACCGGCAGCACGACCGGGTGATCACCGGTGTCGACGCCGACGTGGGCGATCAGCGCGTCGGCCAGCAGGGCGTGCATGGGGGCGCGGTCGTCCTGGGCGCGGTTGCGGCCGCGGCGGACGGTGGTGCGGTCGGTCGGCGACAGGGGCGTGCTCATGGGCTCATCCTCCGGTCTGCCGTTGCGTCCCGGACCCATTTCTCACGGCCTGGCCCGCTGGTGGGGTCCGACATGAGAGCCAGCTCACGGAACGCGGCTCGACGCCGGGGCCGTCTGCACGACGAGCGAATCGAGTGCGCAGCGACGAAGGAGCGAGCACTCGAGCGAGCGAGGAGGAAGACGGCCCCTCAAGGGCGCCGAGCACGCGCGAGCGGAGCGAGCGCCATCAATCCTGGGCGTCGAAGCGGGCGAAGGCCTCGGCGCGCTCGCGCTCGATGCGGCGACCGAGCAGGTCGGCGGTGCCCCAGAGCAGGGCGAACAGGGCGCCGAGGAAGAACATCGTGGTGACGAGGAAGCCCAGGCCGATGGCGGCGCCCTGGACGGCCCAGCCGAGGTCGTAGCCCCGGCGGGTGCGCAGCATGCCGGCCGCGAGGACGCACGCGACGGCGAGCCCGACGCCCACGCTGATGGCCACGGTCGGCGAGACGTCGGAGACGGCGATCGCCACCGGGGCGCTGAGGGCGATGACGACGGCCTCGAGGGAGAGGACGGCCGCGCACATGCCGCGCCGCGGCGAGCGCTCCCGCTCGCTCACGACAGCGGTCCGCCGGTCGCGCGGGCCGGCCGGGTCAGCAACGAGCGGGCCTCGCCGACGGTGACGACCGAACCGGTGACGAGCACGGCGCCGGAGCCCATCGAGCTGACGGCCTCGCCGGCCTCGGCCAGCGCCGCGGCCTGGTCGATGGCGTCGGCCAGGCGGGGTGCGATGGTGACGCGGTCCTCGCCGAAGACCTCGACGGCGGTGCGGGCCAGATCAGCAGCGGGCATCGCCCGGTCGGTGGAGTTCTGGGTGATGACGACGTGGGCCATGTGCGGCTCGAAGGCGGCCAGCAGGTTCTCGGCGTCCTTGTCGCCCATCACGCCGATGACGCCGATGAGGGGCTCGAACTGGAAGGAGTCCTCGAGCGCCGCGGCCGCGGCCTCGGCGCCGTGGGGGTTGTGGGCCGCGTCGAGCACGATGGTGGGGCTGCGGCGCACGACCTCGAGCCGGCCGGGCGAGTCGACCTCGGCGAACGCCGCGCGCACCAGCTCCTCGTCGAGCGGCATGTCGCCGACGAAGGCCTCGACCGCGGCCAGGGCGACGGCGGCGTTCTGGGCCTGGTGGGCGCCGTAGAGCGGGATGAAGACGTCGTCGTAGCGGGCACGCAGGCCCTGCAGCGAGACGACCTGGCCACCGACGGCCGGAAGCCTGGAGGCCACACCGAAGTCGACGCCCTCGACGACCAGCGTCGCGCCGACCTCGACCGCGCGCTCGCCGATGATCGCCGCGACGTCGGGCGACTGCTCGGCGACGACGGCGATCGCGCCGGCCTTGATGACGCCGACCTTCTCGCGCGCGATGGCCGCCAGCGAGTCGCCGAGGTAGCGGGCGTGGTCGACCGCGATCGGCAGCAGCACGGCGACGTCGCCGTCGACGACGTTGGTGGCGTCCCACGAGCCGCCCATGCCGACCTCGACGACCGCGACGTCGACCGGCGCGTCGGCAAAGGCGGCGTAGGCCATGCCGACCATCGTCTCGAAGAAGCTCAGCGGGTGGGGCTGGTCGGCGTCGACCAGCCCGATGTAGGGGGCGACGTCGTTGAACGCGCGGACGAACGCCTCGTCGTCGAGCGGCTCGCCGTCGACGCTGATGCGCTCGTTCATCCGCTGCACGTGGGGTGAGGTGAAGCGGCCGGTGCGCAGGTCGAGGGCCCGCAGCAGGGTGTCGATCATCCGCGAGGTCGACGTCTTGCCGTTGGTGCCGGTCAGGTGGATCGCCCGGTACGCCGTCTGCGGGTCGCCGAGGAGCTCGCAGAACGCGAGGATGCGGTCGAGCGACGGCTCGAGGCGGGTCTCGGGCCAGCGCGACAGCAGGGCGTCCTCGACCTCGTCGAACGTCTCGGCCAGGCGGGGCAGGTCGCTGTCGGCGGGTGTCTCAGTCATGTCACCCCGAGTCTAGGGAGGCGCCACAGCGCGTGGCGCTTCCGCACGACCAGAACACGTTCTAGGTTGCTCTGCGTGAAGACCACCGCGGCGATCGTCCACGAGCAGGGCCAGGACTTCCGACTCGAGGAGGTCGACCTCGACGAGCCCCGCGCCGACGAGGTCCTGGTGCGGATGGTGGCCACCGGCCTGTGCCACACCGACATCTCCCTGCGCGACTCCCTGCCGGCCGAGATGTTCCCGCGGGTCTTCGGCCACGAGGGCGCAGGCGTGGTCGAGCAGGTCGGCGCCGACGTCGCCGGCATCGAGGTCGGCGACCACGTGCTGCTGAGCTTCCGCTCGTGCCGGCAGTGCGGTCCGTGCCTCGAGGGCGCCGTCGGCTACTGCGACAACGCGCTGATGCTCAACTACATGGGCTTCCGGATGGACGGCTCGACCACCCACCGGCTCGAGGACGGCTCGCCGCTCTACGGCTCCTTCTTCGGCCAGTCCAGCCTCGCCCAGCACGCCATCGCCTACGCCGACAACTGCGTCGTCGTCGACAAGGCCCTCGACCTCACTCTGCTCGCGCCCTACGGCTGCGGCTTCCAGACCGGCGCCGGCACCGTGCTCAACGTCTTCGACCCCGCCCCCGACCAGAGCATCGTCGTCTTCGGCGCCGGAGCCGTCGGGCTGGCCGCGATCGTGGCCGCCAAGGCCGTCGGCGTCGAGACCGTCGTCGCCGTCGACCTCCTCGACGCGCGCCTCGAGGTCGCCGAGCGCCACGGCGCCACGCGCGTCAACCCGGCCTACCTCGGCGAGCAGCCGGTGCAGGACCGGGTCAAGGAGCTGACCGGCGGCGGGGCGGCGTACGGCATCGACACGACGGGGGTCTCGGCCGTCGTCACGCAGGCGCAGCTCTCCCTGCGCCCGCGCGGCACGCTGGTCGCGCTCGGCCTCGGCGACGAGCAGTACGCCGTCGACGCCATCGACCTGCTGCAGAACGGCAAGGTGGTCCGCTCCTCCATCGAGGGCGACTCCGACCCGCTCGAGATGATCCCGCGGCTGCTGGCCATGCGCGCCGAGGGCCGCTTCGACGTCGACCACCTCGTGACGACCTACCCCTTCGCCCAGATCAACAGCGCGGTCTCCGACGTCCTGGCCGGCACCGTGGTCAAGCCCGTCCTGGTCTGGTGACGCGCGGCACCGCATGTCCGCGATCGCGGCCGCGTCCCTAGGATTCGGTGCATGACCGAGATCATCGACGAGCCCGCGGACACGACGAGCACGCAGAGCCGTGCTCTCGTCGTACCCGACAAGGCGGTGCTCGAAGGTCTCGAGGACAAGTGGTCGGCCGCCTGGAAGGCCGAGGACACCTACGCCTTCGACCGCACCCGGTCGCGCGACGAGGTCTACTCCATCGACACACCGCCGCCGACGGTGAGCGGCAGCCTGCACGTGGGGCACGTCTTCTCCTACACCCACACCGACCTGATCGCCCGCTTCCAGCGGATGCGGGGGAAGTCGGTGTTCTACCCGATGGGCTGGGACGACAACGGTCTGCCGACCGAGCGTCGCGTCCAGAACCACTTCGGTGTCCGCTGCGACCCGACGCTGCCCTACGAGGCCGACTACACCCCGCCCGAGAAGCCGGACGCCAAGCGTCAGGTCCCGATCTCGCGCCCGAACTTCGTCGAGCTGTGCGAGCAGCTCGTGCTCGAGGACGAGAAGGTCTTCGAGTCGCTGTGGCGACGCCTCGGGCTCTCGGTCGACTGGTCGCAGCACTACACGACGATCGGCCCGAAGGCGCAGGCCGTCAGCCAGCGCGCGTTCCTGCGCAACTTCGCCCGCGGCGAGGCCTACCTCCAGGAGGCGCCGACCCTCTGGGACGTCACGTTCCAGTCGGCGGTCGCCCAGGCCGAGCTCGAGGCCCGGGAGTACCCCGGCGCCTACCACCGCGTGGCCTTCCACCGCCCCGACGGCGAGCCCGTGCACATCGAGACCACGCGTCCCGAGCTGATCCCGGCCGTCGTCGCGCTCATCGCGCACCCCGACGACGAGCGCTACCAGGCACTCTTCGGCACCACCGTCACCTCCCCCGTCTTCGGTGTCGAGGTCCCGGTCGTCGCGCACCCGCTCGCCGAGCCCGACAAGGGCGCCGGCATCGCGATGTGCTGCACCTTCGGCGACCTCACCGACGTGACCTGGTGGCGCGAGCTGCAGCTGCCGGTGCGCACCCTGATCGGTCGCGACGGCCGGCTCTCCCGCGAGACCCCTCCCTGGCTGTCCAGCGAGCAGGCCGCGGCGGCGTACGAGGAGCTCAAGGGAAAGACCGCGTTCAGCGCCCGCGAGGCGATGGTCGCCGCGCTCCGCGAGAGCGGCGACCTCGAGGGTGAGCCCACGCCGACCCTGCGGATGGCGAACTTCTACGAGAAGGGCGACAAGCCGCTGGAGATCGTCTCCACCCGGCAGTGGTACCTCACCAACGGCGGCCGGGACACCGACCTGCGCGGGGAGCTGATCGAGCG
>JAOPXU010000426.1 GCA_025964985.1 Nocardioides sp. | reverse complement strand
ACGACGCGAGGCCCTGTCCCGTGGTCGCCCACTCCACCAGCCGCCGCTCGGCCTCGGCCTTGAGCGCCGCGAGCTCGGGCGGCAGGTCGGCGTCGTCGGCGGGGTCGGCCGGCAGTGGGCCGGCGGGCGCCCGCAGCGCGTCGGGGCCCAGGGAGATGGCGATCTCGGTCATCGTCAGCGCGACGCCGGGGGCCGGGAAGGCCAGCGGCAGGTGCAGGTGGTCCTTGAGGTGCTTGCCGACGTGGGGGTTGTCCACGACGCACTCGACGCCGACCTCGGCGAGCTCGGCCGACGGGCCGATACCGGAGAGCAGGAGCAGCTGGGGCGAGCCGATCGCCCCGGCACTGACCACGACCTCGCGGTCGGCGTGCACGTCGTGGGTGGCGCCGTCGCGGTCGCGGTAGCGCACCCCGGTCGCGCGCGGCCCGGCGCCGTCGGCCTCGAGCAGCACCCGCTCGACCAGGGCGTGGGTGATCACCGTCAGGTTGGGTCGCTCCATCGCCGGCTCGAGGAAGGCGTGGAACGTGGAGGAGCGCTTGCCGTCGCGGGTCGTGGTCTGGAAAAGCGAGCTGAGACCGGCCGGACCGCCGCGGTCGCGGCCGTTGTAGTCGCCCATCGGGATGCCGGCGGCGACGGCGGCCTCGACGAACTGCTCGGCGGCCACCGTGCGCGGCGAGCGCACCGAGACGCCCAGCGGACCGCCGGTGCCGTGCACGTCCTCGTCGATGACGACGCCCTCGGGCGGGTCGGGCGGGGCGAGGTCCTCACTCTTCTCGAAGTAGGGCAGCACGTCGTCGTAGGACCAGCCCTTGCCGCCGTCGGCCGCCCAGGCGTCGAAGTCGCCGGGGTGCCCGCGCACGTAGGCCATGTAGTTGAGGCCGGAGGACCCGCCGAGCATCTTGCCGCGCGGGACCATCATCCGGCCGTCGGTCAGGCCCTTGCCCGCACCACCCGGGTCGCCGGTGAACATCCAGTCGACCTCAGGATCGAGCTGCAACGACGCCACCGCGGCGGGCATCGCCTCGTGCGGCGGGGGCGGGCCGCCGGCCTCGATCAGGGCGACGCGGACGTCAGGATCCTCGCTGAGCCGGGCGGCGATGACGGCTCCCGCCGACCCACCCCCGACCACGACGACGTCGTACCGCTCGGGTGCCTCGGCCATGGTTCCACCTCTCGACGCTGTGACGGGTGTCACAGAGCATGCAGCAGCGAAGGTTGCCTGAAGGCTGCACGACGACCTCGTCCCACGACGTCCGGCGTCGACCGTTGCCGCCAATGCCTGCGCCGGGCGTCGCGGCGGGGTTGAATGAGTGGGCCGAGCAGGGTCGCGCCGAGCCGTGCGCGCACTCCTCGACACCCCCCACCCCCCCCAGGCCGTCGAGCCACCCCCGCGATCGGACCGACCCATGGCGACCACGCACCACGTGTCCGTGGTCGAGCGCGCCGCGCCCCTCGCGGCCGAGCAGGGTGCACTGCACGCGGTCGCGATCTGGACCTGCCTGGCCTTCACCGTGGTCATCGTGGTGCTCGTCATCACCCTCTACGCCCTGCGCAACCTGCACGCCCTGCGCGAGGCCCGCTCCGGCGCCCGGCGGCGCCCCCTGCGGCACCTGCTCCTCACCTACGCCACGGGCGAGCCCGACGACCCCGACGCCGTGGCGGCGTACGCCGAGCTGCTCGCCCTGTCCCCCAGGGCGCGGCGCGACGCCGAGCCGGACGCCTATGCGCTGCTCAACCACCTGCGCGGCGTCACCAGGACCAACGTCATCGACCTCGTGGTCGCCTGGGGCGGCACCCGTCGTGCGCTGTCGCTGGCCACCTCGCGGCTGGTCACCCGCCGCTGCCGCGGGCTGCACCGCTCGGGACTGCTCGCCCAGGCCGGCTCGCTGCCCACCATCACCGCCGCGCTCGCCGACCCGCACCCGCTGGTGCGACGGGTCGCGCTCGACGCCTGCGCGACCTACGGGCCCCTGGCGCCGCTGGACGCCATGACGCAGGCCGTCGTCGCCGACCGCGACCTGCGACGCGACTACCTCGCCACCCTGGCGGTGCTCGGCTCCGACATCGCGGACGCCGTCCGCGAGCGCCTCGCGCAGGCAGCCGCCCCCGACCAGCTCGTCGCCGACACCGACACCCGCAGCGAGGAGGGGTTCACCCTCCGCCTGCTGTGCGAGGCGTCCGGCGTCGTCCGCGACTGGGCCTCGGGCCGACACCTGGTCACCGTCCTCGACCACCTCCTGACGCTGCCCGACGACCCGACCATCCGCAGCAGCACCGGGGGCGACTCCGGCCTCGTCGCCGCGGCCGTCCAGGCGCTGGGGCGCGTCGGCAACCCCGGCCACACCCCCGTCCTGCGCAAGGCCCTCACGTCCGCCGACCCGCGCGTACGCCGTGCCGCGGCCGCCGCGCTCGGCGAGCTCGCCTCCCCCAACTCCGTCGCCGTCCTCGGGGCGCTGACCGACGACGCCGACCTGTCGGTCGCGCGCGCCGCGGCCACGGCGCTCGCCGCGTGCGGCCCCCGGGGCACGGCGGTGCTCACCAACCTCGACACGCCGGCCGCCATCGAGGCCCGCGCCCTGCCCACCTGGACCCCCGGCCCCGCGCGCAAGCCGGGCACGGCACCCCGGCCACCGAGCCCTCCGCAGCAGGCGGCGTCCGGTGCCTGACGTCGCGCAGGTCGTCGCCGACAGCTTCGTGTGGGTGATCGCCGCCCTCGCGGTCTACACGGTCCTCATCAACACGTCGTACCTCGGCCTGATCGGGGCGGCGTTCCTCGACCTGCGCCGCTACCGGGCCCGCGTCGACTTCGCCAACTACGACGAGTGGTTCCGCGACCCCAACGTCCACTCGGTGTCGGTCCTCATCCCCGCCCACAACGAGTCCGCCGGCATCCTGACGACGATCACGGCCATGTCGAGCCTGCACTACCCCGACTACGAGGTCGTCGTCATCGACGACGGCTCCAAGGACGACACCGCCGAGCTGCTGATCACCCACCTCGGCATGGTCGAGGTGCCGCTGCTGGCGACCAACGCCCTGCCGACCAAGGGCACCGTCACCTCCACGTGGATGGCCAAGCGGGGCAACATCACCGTCACGCTCGTCCGCTCCTCCGGCGGCGGCAAGGCCGACGCACTCAACGTCGGCATCAACTACGCCCGCAAGGAGCTCGTCTGCTGCCTCGACGCCGACTCCCTCCTCGAGAGCACCGCTCTTCTCCAGGTCACGCGACCCTTCGCGGAGCGGCCCAACGTGGTCGCCACCGGTGGCGTCATCCGCGTCGCCAACGGCGCCGAGGTCTCGGCCGGGCGCGTGGTCACCCCGCGCATCCCGTTCTCGTTCCTCACCGCGGTGCAGGTCGTCGAGTACATGCGGGCCTTCTTCATCGGCCGCGAGGGCTGGTCCAAGGTCGGCGGGCTGATCATCATCTCCGGCGCGTTCGGGGTGTTCCGCACCTCGACGCTGGTCACCATCGGCGGCTACGCCGTCGACTGCATCGGCGAGGACGCCGAGCTCATCGTGCGGCTGCACCGCCACCTGCACGAGAGCGGCGACGACGACCGGGCCGAGGTCGTCATGGTCCCCGAGCCGGTCGCGTGGACCGAGGTGCCGACCTCGACCCGGGTCCTCTCGCGCCAGCGTCGCCGGTGGCACCGCGGCCTGTCCGACGTGTTCAACCGGCACCGACGCATGGTCGGCAACCCCCGCTACGGGTTCGTCGGGCTCGTCACGATGCCGTGGTTCCTGGCCTTCGAGCTGCTCGCCCCGGTCGTCGAGCTCGGCGGCTACCTCTACCTCGCGCTGGTCCTCACGCTCGGCAGCAGCAACTCGGTCCTCTCCTCCACCGTCGGGGCGGACGCCGTCGACCTCGGCTTCACCGTCGGCGGCCTCAACTGGCCGGTCGCCACCGCCCTCATCGGCGCGACGCTGCTCTACTCGGTGGTCATCACCCTGCTCGCGCTGCTCGCCGAGGAGCTCACCTTCGCCCGCTACCGCACCAACCGCGACCTGACGATGGCGCTGGCCGGGATCGTCGGCGAGAACCTCGGCTTCCGCCAGCTCACGCTGTGGTGGCGCCTGCGCGGCCTGGTCGACGGCTTCCGCAACCGGCCCACCGTGTGGGGCGACATGGAGCGCGCCGGGTTCGGCACCAGCGGCGACGCCCCGTTCGCCGTCGCCGACGTCGCCGCGCAGCGCGAGCGCGCGGCGGCCGCCCGGGCCCAGGTCCTGGCAGACGACGAGCCCGCGCCCACGCCCTGAGGGGCGCGGTGGCGCGGGCCGCCGAGCGTCCGGTCAGGCGGCTGCGGTCACCTGCTCGGCGACTGCCGGCTCGAGCGCACCCCGCACCACGTCGAGGACGTCGGCGACGACGTGCACGGTGAGCGCCTCGAGCACCTCGGCCGGTACGTCGTCGAGGTCGGGCTCGTTGCGCAGCGGCACGAACACCTCGGTCAGCCCGGCGCGCTGGGCCGCGAGCAGCTTCTGCTTCAGACCGCCGATCGGGAGCACCCGCCCGTTGAGCGTGACCTCACCGGTCATGCCGACCTCCGAACGCACCGCCCGGCCGGTCGCGAGCGACGTCAGCGCAGTGACCATCGTGATGCCGGCCGACGGGCCGTCCTTGGGCGTGGCGCCCGCGGGGACGTGCACGTGGACGGTGCGCTCGAAGAACGCCGGGGCGATCCCGAGCTCCTCGGCGTGCGCGTGCACGAAGGACAGCGCGATGTGCGCCGACTCCTTCATCACCTCGCCGAGCTGTCCCGTCAGGGTCAGCCCGCCACCGGTGCCGCCGGGCGCGTCGTGCGCGGAGGCCTCGATGAAGAGGACATCGCCGCCCAGGCCGGTGACGGCCAGGCCGGTCGCGACGCCGGGCACCGCCGTCCGCTCGGCCGACTCGGGCAGGAAGCGCGGGCGCCCGACCAGGCCCTTGAGGTCGTCGCGGTCGACGTCGACGTGGGTCTCACCGGTGGCCAGCCGCGTCGCGGCCTTGCGCAGGGCCTTGGCCAGCAGCCGCTCGAGCTGGCGCACGCCGGCCTCGCGGGTGTGGTGGGCCGCGAGCTCCTGCAGAGCGGCGTCGGTGACCGTCACCTCGTCGTCGGTGAGCGCTGCTCTCTCCAGCTGGCGGGGCAGCAGGAAGTCGCGCGCGATGGCGACCTTGTCGTCCTCGGTGTAGCCGTCGATCGTCACGAGCTCCATGCGGTCGAGCAGGGCCGCGGGGATCTGCTCGACGACGTTGGCGGTGGCGATGAAGAGCACGTCCGACAGGTCGAGGTCGAGCTCGAGGTAGTGGTCGCGGAACGTGTGGTTCTGCGCCGGGTCGAGCACCTCCAGCAGCGCCGCCGCGGGGTCGCCGCGGTAGTCGCTGCCGACCTTGTCCACCTCGTCGAGCAGCACGACCGGGTTCATCGACCCGGACTCCTTGACCGCCCGGACGATGCGGCCGGGAAGCGCCCCGACGTACGTGCGGCGGTGGCCACGGATCTCGGCCTCGTCGCGGACGCCGCCGAGCGCGACCCGGACGAACGTGCGTCCGAGTGCGCGGGCGACCGACTCGCCGAGCGAGGTCTTGCCGACGCCGGGAGGTCCGGCGAGGAGCACGACGGCGCCCGAGCCGCGACCGCCCACGACCTGCAGCCCGCGCTCGGCCCGGCGGGCCCGCACGGCGAGGTGCTCGACGATGCGGTCCTTGACCTCGTCGAGGCCGTGGTGGTCGGCGTCGAGGACGGCGCGCGCCGCGGCGACGTCGGTCGTGTCCTCGGTGGTGGTGCCCCAGGGCAGGTCGAGCACCGTGTCGAGCCAGGTGCGGATCCACCCGGCCTCGGGGTTCTGGTCGCTCGAGCGCTCGAGCTTGTCGACCTCGCGCAGGGCGGCCTCCCGGACGGCGTCCGGCAGGCCCTCGTGGGCCTCGACCCGGGTCCGGTAGTCCTCGGAGCCCTCGGGCTCGCCCTCGCCGAGCTCCTTGCGGATGGCGGCGAGCTGCTGGCGCAGGAGGTACTCGCGCTGCTGCTTCTCCATGCCGTCACGCACGTCCTCGCCGATCTTGTCGGTGAGCTCCACCTCGGCGAGGTGCTCGCGGGTCCAGCCGATGAGCAGCTCGAGGCGCTGCTCCACGTCGGGGGTCTCGAGCAGCTCGCGCTTGCGCTCGTCGGAGAGGTACGACGCCCAGCCGGCGGCGTCCGCCAGGACCGACGGGTCGCTCATCCGCTGCACGGTGTCGACGACCTGCCAGGCCTCGCGACGCTGCAGGAGCGCCACCACCAGCCGCTTGTAGTCGTCGGCCAGCTCACGGACGTGGTCAGTGACCGGCTCGTCGTCGACCGGCTCGACGTCGACCCACAGGGCGGCGCCGGGTCCGGTGGTGCCGCTGCCGATGCGGGCGCGCTGCCCGGCGCGCAGCACCGCAGCGGGGTCGCCGGACTGCAGGCGGCCGGTGCGCTCGACCGTCGCGAGGACGCCGTACGAGGCGTAGCGGTCGTCGAGCCGGGGCGCGACGAGCAGGGTGCCGTCGCTCCCGGCGCGGGCGGCGTCGATCGCGGCACGGGCGGCGTCGTCCAGCTCGACCGGCACCACCATGCCGGGCAGGACGACCAGGTCGGAGACGAGGAGGACAGGAACGGATCGGGTCATGTCCGCTCAACGGCGGGGATCCTGCCGCCTGTTCCGGCGTTCGTCCTGAGCGGAATCGGGTGTCGTGCGGTGGCCGCGCTAGGCCTGCAGCCGCTCGCGGTGGCGTCGGTGCAGCTCGTGCACGAGCGGGGCGAGCTCGGTCGACGGCCCCTCGGTGCCGACGTGCGGAGCGACCTGCTCGATCGGAAGCGGCAGCACCGGGGCGGCCGGCACCCCCATCTCCCCGAGCCACTGGGCGGTCTGTGCCGACGAGCTGGCGAAGACGATGCGGCCCAGACCGACCCACGCGTGCGCGGCGGCGCACATGGGGCAGTGCTCGCCGGAGGTGTAGACCGTCGCCGCGCCCCGCTCCGCCGGCGACAGGTGCGTGCCGGCCCAGCGGGCGAGCTCGATCTCCGGGTGCGCCGTCGGGTCGCCGGCGCTGGTCTCGCGGTTGCGGTCCTCGCGGAGCACGTCGCCGCTCGCACTCACCAGCACCGAGCCGAATGGCTCGTCGCCGGCCTCGACCGCGGCCGCGGCCAGCTCGACGCAACGTCGGAGGTGCTGCAGGTCGGTCTCGTCCACCTGCGCACCGTAGCCCGGCGGCACGACCACGCCCGAGGCGACGCGGTCGCCGTCGGTCACGCGGCGGGGCTCCGCAGCCGGTGGTGGTCAGACGATCCCGAGGGCGAGCATCGCGTCCGCGACGCGCGTGAACCCGGCGATGTTGGCTCCTGCGGTGTAGTCGCCGGGCTGGCCGTAGGCCTCAGCCGTCTCCAGGCACCGCTCGTGGATGCCGCTCATGATGGCGGCCAGCCGCTGCTCGGTGTGCTCAAAGGTCCACGAGTCCCGGGATGCGTTCTGCTGCATCTCCAGGGCACTGGTGGCCACGCCGCCGGCGTTGGCCGCCTTGCCGGGTGCGTAGGTCACCCCGGCCTCGGCCAGGACCCGGATGGCGTCGGGGGTGCACGGCATGTTGGCGCCCTCGGCCACGACGGTGCACCCGTTGCGCGCCAGGACGGTCGCCGCGTCGGCGTCGAGCTCGTTCTGGGTGGCGCACGGCAGCGCCACGTCGCAGGCCACGTCCCAGATCGACGCGTCCGTGACGAGGTAGGCACCCGGGCGGGCCTCGACGTAGGCCGCGATCCGCTCCCGGCGCTCCTCCTTCACCTCGCGCAGCAGCGCCAGGTCGATCCCGGCCTCGTCGACGACGTACCCGCTGGAGTCGGAGCAGGCCACGACGGTGCCGCCGAGCTGCTGCACCTTCTCGACGGCGTAGATGGCGACGTTGCCGGAGCCGGACACGACGACGCGCTTGCCGTCGAAGGAGTCCTGGCGCGTGCGCAGGATCTCGTCGACGAAGAAGACCAGGCCGTAGCCGGTCGCCTCGGTGCGCACGCGCGAGCCGCCCCAGGACAGGCCCTTGCCGGTGAGCACGCCGGACTCGTAGCGGTTGGTGATCCGCTTGTACTGCCCGAAGAGGTAGCCGATCTCGCGCCCGCCCACGCCGGTGTCGCCGGCGGGGACGTCGGTGTACTCGCCGATGTGGCGGTAGAGCTCGGTCATGAAGGCCTGGCAGAACCGCATCACCTCGCCGTCGGAGCGGCCCTTGGGGTCGAAGTCGGACCCGCCCTTGCCGCCGCCGATCGGCATGCCCGTCAGCGCGTTCTTGAAGATCTGCTCGAACCCGAGGAACTTCACGATCCCCAGGTAGACGCTCGGGTGGAACCGCAGGCCGCCCTTGTAGGGACCCAGCGCCGAGCTGAACTCGACGCGGAAGCCGCGGTTGATCTGCACCTGGCCGGCGTCGTCGACCCACGGGACCCGGAAGATGATCTGCCGCTCGGGCTCGCAGAGCCGACGGATGATCTCGGCGTCGGCGTACTGCGGGTGCTTGACGACGACCGGCTCCAGGCTGCTCAACACCTCGAGCACGGCCTGGTGGAACTCGGTCTCGCCGGGGTTGCGCCGCAGGACCTCGTCATAGGTCCCGGCCAGCTTGCCGTGCAGCACGTCAGGTCTCCGATGCTCGTCCCGAGGCCCCGGGTGCCCGCCGATCCCGAGGGCGGCACCCGAACCATTCCCGCGGGCCGAAAGTAGCAGCCGGCGTCGCGACCTGACTCGCCGCCCGAAGTGCGCGAGACACCGAACCGCCGAAGAACACGAGAGCCCAGAGGATGGGGCGCAGGGCTGAGGGTCGACGTCGCGATCAGGCCGGCGTGTCGTCCACCGGACCACCGCTGTGCACGGGTCGCACCTCGAGACCGCCGCCCTGTCGGAGGACCGGGTTGGTGGCGGCCGTTGCGAGCGCAGCGTCGAGGTCCGGGGCCTCGAGGATGTAGAACCCGGCGATCACCTGGGGTGAGTCGACGTAGGGCCCCTCGGTGACCGCGTCGTGGCGCACGGCTCTGGCCATGCTCCGCGGTGTGAAGGCCCAAGCGCCGGTCATGGTCGCCTGGGAGGCCAGCTCGATCGCGTGCTCGTCACAGACCGCGATCTCGGCCGAGGTCTCCGCAGACTCGTCGGGTTCGTGAGCGGAGTCGTCGCTGTAGATGAGGACTGCGAACTGAGGCATGGCGCCCTTCCCGAGACTCTGGCGGTGGCCAGCAACCGATGGCGCTCCGACCCTCCCACAGCTCGAAGCGTGTGGAGTGGACCGTGGCCCGAGGCGCAGCCGCGACGACGTCGTTCGGTGGTACAACGTCCCCTACGTCGACGACCCTCCCGGCACCGCCTCGGACTCCTGGAGCGTTCGCCGAGCCCACGAAAGGACACGCGTGCAGCGCAGAGCGATCCTCTTCCACGGAACTTCCGCGAACCCCGATGTCGTATGGCTGCCGTGGCTGCGAGAACGGCTGGTCGAACGCGGCTACACCGTCGAGGTGCCGCACTACCCCGGACTCAACGTCGAACCCATCGCCACGTTCCTGCCGAAGGTCCTGGCCAACCACACGTTCGATGCCAGCACCGTCCTCATCGGTCACTCAGGCGGTGCAGCCCTGCTGCTCGCGATCCTGGAGCACATCGGCACGAGGGTGGACCAGGCCATCCTGGTCGCCGGCTACTGGACCCAGCCGAACTCCGAGAGCGAACCCGTCCTCCAAGACGCATACGACTGGGCGGCGATACGGGCCCATGTCCGCGATCTCTACTTCATCAACTCGCGCGAAGACCCGTACGGATGCGACGACAAGCAGGGACGCGCCATGTTCGAACGGCTCGGCGGCACCCAGATCGTCCGCGACGACGGCCACTTCGGAGACATCGACCAGCCCTACGAGTCCTTCGAGCTCCTCGAGAGGCTGATCGGCTGACCGCGGCACGGGCTGTCGGGCGCTCGCTGGCACGTTCGTGACACAGACCGCACGAATCGAAACCGCCGCTGACCTCGTTCGTGCAGGTCAGCGGCGGTTCCTCATGTGTAGCGGGGGGACCGCGCAGCTCTGCGCTCGCCGCGTTGACCGTGGCCACTCCCCCGCGGCGCAAGGCGTCTGCCAGGGCATCTGCCACCCGTTCGTCATGACCGGAGCGAAGCAGACGGCCGGGACATTCGATCGTGGCTCTTGCCTCTGTCGATGTCTGTGCCTCTGTGCTCGGGCTCAGATCAAAGGCCGACCGCGTTCGCGAGCCGGGCGGTGGCCCACTCCCAGTCGACGCGCTCCTGTTCGAGTCGCACGCGCTCGCCGAGGACGTCGCCCACCAGGTCGGAGTACAGGTCATGCTCAGCCACGCCGAGACGGCGCAGCGAGGACTTCGCAGGACGGTCCTCCGACACCCAACGGTCCCGATGAGCGAGCAACGTCCCGCGATCCATCAGGATCGACTCCGTCTGGGGAAGCCACGCGAGAAGGCGGTCGAGGATGGCGAAGCCGTGCGTGTCAATGTCGCCCCAGTACAGGACCCTCACGCCAACCAGCCAGGGGATCCGTCCGACCTGGTCGACATCGAAGCCCCTCCCCCACAGGACGACCCCGTCGCGGGGCACGTCGACACTGAGATAGGTGATCTCGTTCTCCACGATGATCGCGATGCGAGGCACGAGGTTGAGTCCATCCAGCTCGGTGGACCGCACGGCCAGCTCGGTGATGGGTACAGCGAGCCCAATCGAGTCGCTCGGGCGCATGCGCACGAGGTCAGGTTTGGTGCTGAGCCCGAGCCCTGCGAGGAACCCTGAGGGTGTCCTGGACACCCCGAGCATGGCCGCCAGGACGCCCCGGTGTCGCTCGGCGAACTTCGTGTCGATGCCCGGTGCACTGATCTCACGCAGGTAGCGGGCGCTGTGGCGGTGGTCGTCCAACCAGAGGTATGCCGCTACCAGGCCCGCCATGTCTTCGCTGAGCTCGAGCCCGCGATGGGGGTTGGCAAGGACCCACGAATGCACCGATGGGTACGGGCGCGTCATGGCAAGGATGGCGTCGAACCGGCGTACTGATGCCGTCACTCCGAGGAGCGCCCAAGCCTGGTCGAAGGAGGTGACGATGGCGCGGTCGGGCAGCCGGTTGCGCCCGACGTGTCGCCCACCGATCTCCTTCCACGTCAACGCGTACCTGCGGTCGTCTCGGCGACCGGCATCCAGGTGCGCGATCCAGTCGCGGACCGCGCCGATGTCATCGCCGATCTGACTCACCCTCGGGGCCCGGACCCGCAGCTCGACAGGCTCGAAGTCACCGTTGGTGGCGTAGGCCCGGAGGAGTGTCCCGTCGTCCCACCTCCGTCGGACCTTGGCCGCGATGTCCTCCGGAGTGGTCCACGGGTCGTTCACGACCGCTCTCCGCCTCGTCTCTCGCGGTACTCCTCGATGGTCATCGTCTGGAGTCGGGAGAAGGTGCCGCTGGGGTTGTCCACGAAGCCGATCGCCTTCACGTAAGGGTCGATGACGCGCACCTTTTGCAGCGGAGTGACGATCAGGAGCTGGAGCCCGAGCTTGGCGAAGAGCTCCAGTGCGTAACGCGTGGACACGTCGGACCCCCTCCCGAAGGCCTCGTCGATGACAGCGAACCTGAAGTCCTTGGACTTCACCGCACCCCATTCGAGTCCGAACTGGTACGCCAGTGACGCGGCGAGGATGGTGTAGGCGAGCTTCTCCTTCTGGCCACCGGACTTGCCGTCGGAGTCGCTGTAGTGCTCCCACTCCTCGCGCGTTTCCCGGTCGCGCTCGGAAGCGGAGAAGACGAACCAGTTGCGCACGTCGGTCACGCGACGAGTCCAGGCCTTGTCGGACTCGGAGTAACCCTCACGGCCTCGCAACCGCTCGATGATCCGCTTCACGTCGAGAAATCGCTGCTCGGAGTACTGCTCCCCGTCGGCGACGAGGCTGTCGTTGGTCAGGTTTCGCAAGTCGGACCGGAACAGCGCGATCTCTTGGTTGGGCGTGGGTTCCTTCTCCAACTGGATGTACCGACCCGGGTTGTACGGCACCGCTCCGAGAGCCTCGTTGATCCGCTGGACCCGTTCGTCGATGACCGAGGCTTGACGATTGAGCCAGTTGTTGAACCCGGCGAGCTCCTGGATCGCATTCTTGTTCAGCTGATCCTTGAACTCGGTCTCGAATCGCGGCAGGTCGTCGTTGGCGACCCGGTCACGCAGCGCAACGAAGTCGGCGCGCGACTCGACACTCGCGTCGAGGTCTGCACGCAGCTCAGGCCAGCGGCGCAGGACGTCGCCCATGTACTGCGCCAGGCTTTGTCCATAGCCGCCCAGCTCGCGGTTGAGACGCTCGGCGCGCTTGGACAGTTCGTCCGTGAGTGCGGACTCGGCCGGCCCACAGGCTTCGGCATTCGTGGGCCGTCCTGCCGCCAGACGCCGGTCGAGCAGGGGGTACGACGCCCGCGCACGCGCAAGCTCCTCGGGCGCACGCGCCGCCACGAGATCGTCGTTCTGCTTCTTGCTCCTCGCGGCCTGCTCCGTCATCCTCGCCGTCGTGGCCAGCTCACCCACGAGTGCCTCGATCCGCCCCGAGACCGCAGCAGCGCTCGTGGCGTTGAGATCCAACGACCTGGTGATCTCCGCGAGTCGGGACGACCCCGCTTGCAGCCTCTTACGCTCCTGGTCACAAGACTCGGCCCGCGCCGCCGCTTCGTCGACATCGAGCTGCTGCCAGTTCCGATACGAGTCCAGACCCGCTATCGCCTCGAGCCTGGACTGGACTTCGTCTCGCCGTCGCAGGAGCTCGGCAACCTCGCGTGCAGCGGCGGACCGTGCGACCTCATGCTCATCGGCCTCACTCTGGAGGGCGGCGATCTTGCGCTCGTTCGCCCAACCGAGCACCCAGCGCCGCGGATCGTCGACCCGGTGCCGGTCGTCCTTGTCATGACGTTCCCCCGACCGCACCTGACCTTCGCGCGTCACCGCCCGGCGCTCGGCGCGGAACGCGTCCAGGGTCGGGGCACATCGATGGTCCGCCCGCTTCGCGATCTCCTGAGCGAGATAACCGCTGAAGTGTCCGTCCTTGATGTCGATGCAGACAGCGAGGACGAGGACGCCGTCGTCGACCTGCTGGAGTGGGAGCCGCCGGTCGGGAACGCGTTCGTAGGACAGGCGGGCCCCGACGGGGCGTCCGTCGCGACCTCGCACGGTCAACCTGTTGGCGTTGACCCACGCGGCGACAGCGTCGTAGTGCTGTTGGGGGACCAGGAGCGAGAGGGCGAACCCGCGTAGTACTCGTTCGGCGGCGCCCCGCCATTGACTGTGCTCCTCGTGAACATCGAGGAGCTCGCCCGCGTACGGAAGGTCCTCCGGACCCAGACCCAGGTCGCGGCAGATCTGCTCACGGACGTCGACCTGCTCGCCGGGCAGGTTGCTGGTGCGCTGACGCAAGCTCTCGAGCTCTGTGGTGACCCGATCGCGGTGGCGTTCGTACTCCTTCTCGCGAGCGATCACGTCCGCGCTGGCCGTGTCGAGGTCCCGCTTGGCCTGGGCCAGCCGCGGTCGTTCCTCGGCGATGATCGTGCCCAGCGTGGCGAACCCGTCGGCGTCGTTGATCACATCGAGGCCCGCGGCCCCCAGTGCGGCGTCGAACAGCGTGCGCGCCCGGTTGCGTTCGGCAACCTGTCGACGTGCCTCGTTGGCAAGGCGTTCGAGCTCGCCGATACGGTCCCCGCCGGCCCTCGCACGCTCCTCGATGAGTGCCTCGCGCTGCTCCGACAGGATCCGCTGCTGCTCCTTGACCTCGTCCTGCTCGGCCCAGATCCTCTTGCCCTCGGTGCGCAGCTGCTCGATCTCCGCGGCGAGCAGGGAGGAACGCAGCTCTGCAATGAACAGTCGCACCGCCGCGCGTTCCCTCTCTGTGGAGTCCCGCTCGCGGAGGGCCGCGTCGTACTTGCCTGTCGTCGTGGCGACGGGCTCGAGCGCCTCGAGCTGTTCACGGGCTCGCTTGACCGCGTCGTGTGCCTTGGTCAGGTCGTCGAAGTGGCTGACGATCTCTCGGACCCGGTCGGTCGAGTCGCTGGGTTCGAGCATGTGGTCGCGGACGAAGTCGTTGAGGTTGCCGACCGACTTCATCGACACCGTCTGGTGGAACAGCTCCAGCGCCTGTGCAGACCGAATGCCGAGGAGCCGCCGCATCGAGGTGGAGTACTTGGGGAACTCGTCGAAGACTTCCGCGCCGGCGGCCCGCAGCCGCTTGCGCAGGTCGCGCAGGTCCGAGCCGAAGTCGGCGAAGTCGGTGGCTACCGAGAGCTCCTTGGGCGCCGTCAGGAAGAACCGGTAGGGCTGCCCGGTGTTCTCGCGCTGCTGGAACACCTGGGCGAGCGTGACCGTCTCGTCGTAGCCGTCATTGGCGAAGACGCCGACGATGACCGAGTAGGTGCGGCTGCCGGTGCGCAGCCCGATGGCGCGGGATCGACCGGTCGACTCGACGCGTTCGGACTTGTAGTGCCCTTCCACGTAGGACCTCAGCGTGCGTTCCTTGGCGTCAGCACCGGCTGCCTTGTTGTAGGCGATCCGGTTCGCTGGCATCAGGAGAGTGGTGAGGGCGTCGACCAGCGTGGACTTGCCGGAGCCGATGTCACCCGTCAGGAGAGCGGTCTCGGATCCGGGGGTGAGCCGCCACACCTGCGAGTCGAACGTCCCCCAGTTGAAGACCTCGAGGTGTCGGAGCCGGTATCCCGCCCGGCCGGCCGGTGGCAGGTCGACAGCCGGGAAGAGGCCCTCACTCATCGCCCGCCGCCTTGCCGGCGTACTCCCGCAGCTTTCCGGAGAAGTCCGCCAACGTCTCGGCGTCGACGTAGGCCTTCAGGATCCGACGCACCTCCCAGTGGTCGCCCTGCCCGCGAAGCGGTCGCAAGAAGCCGAGATCGGCGGCCTTCTTGATGGTCGACTCGACGCTGTCGACGACCCGGGCATCGTTGTGGGACTCGGCCTCGAACAGGCGCAGCATCTCCACGAGCTGATCCGTGCTGAGGACGAGTCGTCCTTCACTCCCCGCGGTCTCGAACTCCACGAGTCGCTTCCTCAACAGGACCAGGAGAAGGCTGACCGAGTAGGTCAACGTACGACGCCGCACGAGACGCGGCAGTGCCTCCTCCCCCTCGACGGGTGGCCGGGAGCGGAGAAACGCGTAGCCCTCGTCGGTGTCGATGACGACGTCGACCCCGATGGTGGCGAAGTGGTCCCGCACGCCGGCCCCGACACGGTCCAACGCGAGCCAGGTGTCCTCGTCGGACTCGCGATAGACGACTCCCTGCATCAGTCGGATGATGGCGCTGGCCGCTGCGTGTTGGTCGCTCATCGGCGCCTCACCGTCACCTTCGGAAGTCGGGCGCGCCGCATGCGGGTCTGATCGTCCGGGTCCGCGTACTCCAGCATCGTCTCGTCGCTCTCGTCCATCTCGACCGTGATCTGACCATCATCGAGGGCCAGGTAGCCGACGATCTCTGCCGCCCCTTGTTCGAGGGGATACAGGGCGACGATGTCGGACAGCAGCGCGGCGGACCGCTCCGGGAGCACAGCACGGATGTTGTCGCCCAGTCGGTCCTGGTCGACGAAGGTCTGGCTGAAGAGAAGGTCCGGGTCCACCTCCTCGGTCGTGGGCGGGATCAGGCTCTCCACCTCGACCATCGCGGGGCGCTGGTACAGCGGCCGCTCGAAAGGTAGCTGGATCGCCATCCCGGGTTCGTCCACCTCCAGTCCGACATCGGGCCCTGACCCTCGGAGCCCGAGAGCGGCTACCTCGACCTCGCGCACCAGGTCAAGGACCCGGCGGTTCTCCACCCAGACCTGATCGTCGAGGAAGCGACGGAGCTGCTCAGAGATCTGTCGTACGGTGCGCTGCGCCCGCTCAGCAGCCTCGGACCAGTCGTGGTGGATCCCGCGGGTGCGCAGATCCTGCTCGATGTCGTCCAGCGCTGCGACACGGGTCAGCAACCCGGTGAGCTCGGCCTGACGCGCGTCCGAGAGCAGGAAGTCGTAGAAAGCCTGGAAGCTGTGGCCCTGGTCGGACTGCGTGATCTCGGACCTGCTCCCGACCAGCTCGGCCAGCAGCCCGCCCTTGGATCCGTCCCAGGTCGCGATCTTCTCCCGCGCAGCACGATCGAGTCGCCGGAAGTTCTCCTCGACCTCCCGGAAGTCCGACAGGAGCTCCCGCGCGGTGGACGTGAACTGCTGGTAGCGGTCGCGCACGCCGGCAGGTTCGAGCACCGGCAGGCGACCCGCCTCGACGGCTGCGATTTCGGCGTCGATCTCGGCGCGACGCCGCCGGAGGTCCGTCAGCCGACTCTCGGGGTCTGTGTCAGTGCCGTGGACGATCTGCCGCAGGAGCTCGACGGCGGTGTGCAGCCTGGACTCGGTGGCAACGAACGGACGGGTCTTGAGCGACTGAGCCCATCCGTAGGCCTTCTCGAACGCCGGCGTGACCTCGTAGTGCACTTCATCGTCGCCGGACGGGTAGAACCGGCGGAGGTAGCCGGTTTCCGAGGCTGCCCAGTCCTCGAGATAGGCACGAGGCATCTTGGGATAGCGAACCTGTCCGGCGCCGTCCGCGGCCTCGGCATTGAGGACATAGAGGACGTCGTCCAGCTCTGCCGCGAGCTCGCTGGCCGAACAGGATCCGCGGTTCGTCTCGACGAAGAACCCGCCCAGGAAGGAGAGGATCAGACTGGCGTTGCCGGCGCGCAGGAGCCGCCATGCTGCGTGCCTCTCCCGCAGCGTCTCGATCGCCTCGAAGTCCACGCCGTCACCCTACGGAAAGGATCCGACACATCGGCTGCCTTCCTGACATGCCGAGAGGAACCCCTCGTGAGGCGCATGTCGCAAGCCGCCCCCGGCTTGGGCTAGCACCATGACTGCATCGGAGAGGATGACACAGACATTGATCACGGTCTGCGCCCTGCGGGTGGCGAGGCTAGGGTCGTCGACGCCATCTGCGAACGCCGGCGGGCTCTGGTGTCGCGCCATCCGAGTGTGACTTGGAGAGGCGACTCTTGGTGTAGTTCGCATCTCACTTCGTCCGCCGCGGGATCAGTCGCCAGGGTCGAGCGCGGCATCAGCGTCGTCGAACAGCGCTCGGAGGGAGACCTTCCACGCGGGCAGGTCGATCGAAAGCGTCAGCCAAGTGAGCTGGCGGTTGATCTCGTCGTACTGATGAATGATGAAGTTGCGATTCGCGACGGCAAGCGCCCACTCGACACCGTCCGGCGCCAAGACACCGAGTCGGGACAACCGGTTGGCGGCCTCGCCGAGCTTCATCTTGAGCGAGTCCCCTGCCTCCTGAAGCAGCACGTCGGCGAGGTACGCGCCCTTTCCGCGGCGGACGATCTCGTCGACCCGGCCCAGCCAGGACCGGATGTGAGCCAGCTCCTTCGCCGCCTTGAACTCCATCAGAGCAACACCGCTTCGCGCCGAATGTCGTCATCCAGCTTCGGTTTCAGGCCGCCGTAGTCGACCAAGTCAATCTCACGGCCGAGCACGCGCTCGATCAGCTGCTTGAACTCGACGAACCCGAATGACGACGTCCCCTCCGGCGCCTGGACCAACAGGTCGATATCGGAGCCCGGACGCGCTTCACCGCGAGCCACCGAACCGAAGACAGCAAGTCTCCTGTACCCCGACGCTTCGGCAAGACGCCTCAGGACGGGGCCTGCAGCCTCGACAAGTGTCTCGACATCAGCGTGTGCCAGATCGCGAGCCGTCTTCAACTGCTGGCTGACCGCCGATTGACTGATACCCAGAGCGACCGCGATCTGCCGCTGGCTCATCCCCGTCTCGGCCATCGCGCGAAGCGCGAGCACCCGCCGAAGGCGCGCGACACCTTCGTCATGCCGCGCTGCTCGGTACTCGGCCAGCATCGTCATAAGGTAACCTTATCACGCCTCGGGCCGCACTCGGGATGAACTCGTCCCGGCTCGATCGAGTGTCCGCTGGCGAGATTCCCGCGTGCGCGAAAGCCCCGCCAGACTCGACAGAGCGTGGGAGTGCCCAACGTCAACAACGTAGGCGCGATGACGGGCTAACGAATCGAGTTCCATCACCACGACTCACCGCTGCTGCCGCTCGTGCCTGTGGATCATGCCTGCGGCGCCACCGCGACCGTGACTACTGTGCCGAGACCTCGTCGCCCGAGGACCAGCAATTCCGACCGGGAGGCCGCCATGGGTCACTATCACCGGATCATCAACCTGACACAGCACCTGGCCCTCGAACCGATGGACGCCGGAGCGTTGGACAAGATCTTGGAGTTCGGCCAGCAGCCCGCCTCGGCAATGGCCGCACTGTGGCTGTTGCTCGGCCGCGAAGCCTGGTGCGGTGACCGGATCGCGATCTTGGGCTATGAGGGCAGGCGAGACGACCTAGCCCCCGAGGTCATCGCAGAGACGGGACTCGATGGCACCGCCTACTACGACGGCTCGCTGGGGAGCTCGGCGCAGCTGGCCCGAGATGTGTTGATCGAGCGAGGCATCTGCACGTTCGACACGAAGACCAGCAGGGGCGTGCGGCTCTGGTATGCCCAGCCATGCGCCGAAGTCACGCCGGCCGGAGTAGACGCCGTGGCCGCCAACCTGGACCGGGGCGAGGTGCTTGACCCGGCTCAATTCGGCGACAGTCGGGACCTCCACGTGGCCGCCGCGCACGGCGGCTACGGCGGCGTCACCACCGCATTGACAGTCGCGCTGGCCGCGTCGAACCAAGGCGGATCACGAGGCGGGGGCGACCTACGCAGCAGTCACCCGTTTGTCGGGTCATGGGCCGGCGATCGGGTGGGCGTCGTCCCCGTCGCCACGGCAGGCGGCTTCGTCGACGTGTCAGAACGCGTTCGCGAGCTGCTCGTCGAAGCCGGAGCAGCCAGCTACGAGGTCTCAGGTGGCGCGGTGACGCGGATGGGACCTTTGTGACTGCGCCAGGGCAACCAAGCCCATCCGCTTGGACGACGCTCCGGCCACAGGAGACGGCGAG
>JAOPXU010000425.1 GCA_025964985.1 Nocardioides sp. | reverse complement strand
CCTCGGCGGCCAGATCGGCCTGCCGCTTGGCGGCCTCCTCGGCCGACGTGCGGGCGCGCAGCTGCTCGCGGGCGACCCGCTCGAGGCGCTCGCGCTCCTCGTGGGCCTCGCGCAGCGCGGTCAGGTGCTCGTCGGCGGCCGCGACCGAAGCCTCCGACAGCTCGAGCGCCCGGCGCTCGCTCTCGGCGCGGTCGGCGAGGGCCTGCTCGGCCAGCTCAGCGAGGTACTTGGCGTTCTCCTCGGCCCGGGCCCGCGCAGCAGCGGCCTCCTGGGCGGCGAGGGACTCGCGACGGGCCGCCGCCTCGGCAGCCTCGCGCTCGGCGAGGGTGCTGACGACGCGCTCGGCCAGCTCGCTGGCATGGCGCTCGGCCGAGGACCGCTTGGCCGACTCGGACTCCGCCAGCTCGACGTGGTCGCGTGCCGACCGTTCGGCCGCCTCGCGGGTCAGGGCGGCACGCTGGGCGGCCTCCTCGGCCTGTCGGCGCTGCTCGGCGTACGTCGTCGCCGCGGCCTCCGCCACGGTGCGGGCCTCGTGGGCCTCGGCGGCCGCCTCGGCGTGGTGGCGCGCCAGTCTCTCCGCCTCGGTGCGGGCCTGGATCGCCTCGGTCGCCAGCTCCTCGGCGACGAGCCGCTCGGCCGCCTGCTCGGCCGCCGCCATCTCGGCGTCGCGGCGCAGCTTGGCTGCTTGCTCCGTGGCGCTGGAGTAGGCGGAGGACGAGACCATGGGTTCCTGGAGGTTCTGGGAGTCGGAGTCCGTCGACGGCACCGGCGGACGATCGAGCCGATCCTACCCACCCGCGAGGGGGTGCGGTGAAAGCCCGTCGTGCCGGTGCCGGGCGTCGGATCAGTCCCCGGCGGCGCCCGTCGTCGGGTCGGTCGGGGCGTCGGTGGCGGCGTCCGTCGGCTCGTCGGTCGCGCCGTCCGTCGGGGTGCCGCCGGTGGTCCCGTCGATCTGGTCGCGCAGGTCCGCGACCTCGCTCAGGGCCGCCTGCAGGTCCTCGAAGGCCTCGGCGTAGTCGACCAGGTTGCCGGCGTCGAGCGCGGTCTGCGCCTGGGTCGAGAGGTTGAGCGCCCGCGTCAGCGCGGCGTCGAGCTGCTCCTCGGGGGTCTGCGGGTCGCCACCACCGGGCGGCTCCTCACCGGGGTCGGTGTCGGGCGGCTCGACCGGGCCGCCGGTTCCGGAGCCGAAGAGGTCGCGGAGCGCCTCATTGAACGTCGGGCCGACGCCGACCTCGTTGCCGTACTTGGCCAGCACGAGCCGCAGCTCGGGATAGCTCGACGACGCCGAGGTGCGCGAGACGTAGACCGGCTGGACGTAGAGGAACCCGCGGCCGACGGGCAGCGTGAGCAGGTTGCCGTTGTCGACCTCGGCCTCGCTGCCGCTCTGCGTGAAGGACAGCAGCGCGTCGCGGACGCCCTGGTCGGACTGGAAGTCGTTGGCCGCCTGGCCGGGACCACGGGCCTGCTGCGAGCCCTCGTCCTCCTCGTCGGCGCCCTCGACCTCGAGGACGCGCAGCTTGCCGTAGCCCTCCTCGTCGGTGGCGTCGGAGTTGACCGACACGAACGACGCGAGGTTGTTGCGGCCGAACGGCACGTAGACCGAGCTCAGCGCGAAGGTGCTGTCGGACGACGTCGCCCCGGTGTCGTTCTGCACGAACAGCCGGTACGGCGCCTGGAACTTCGCCGTCTGCTGCGGGTCGGTGGGCACCTGCCAGCGGTCGTTGTTCTCGTACCAGTCGCTGGCGTCGGCGACGTGGTAGCGGGCGTACTGGAAGCGCTGGACCTTGAAGAGGTCCTCGGGGTAGCGCAGGTGCTCGACGAGACCGTCGGGCATCTCGTCCTTGTCCTTGACGCTGCCGGGGAAGACCTCGCGCCAGGCCTTGAGGATGGCGTCCTCCTCGTCCCAGGCGTAGAGGACGACCTCGCCGGTGTAGGCGTCGACGGTCGCCTTGACCGCGTTGCGCATGTAGTTGATCTCGTCGGTCGGCACGGTCTGCAGGCCGTTGTCGACCTGCAGCGCGTCGTCGATCATCGACTCGAACGAGTCGCGCTGGGCGTTGGGGAACCGGTCGGTCGTCGTGTAGCCGTCGAGGACCCAGAGGATGCGGCCCTTCTCGCCCTCGGACGCGCCGGGCACGATCACCGGGTAGGCGTCGCTGTCGATGGTCAGCCAGGGCGCGACCTTCTCGACCCGCTCGCGCGGCTCGCGGTCGTAGAGCACCTGCGAGCTGTCGTTGACGCGGCCCGAGAGCAGGAAGTTGGGCTCACCGAACTTGAGGGCGAACATCATCTGGTTGAACACGCTGCCGACGCCGGCGTCGCCGGGGCCGTCGTAGGTCGTGGTCGTGCCGAGGTCGGAGCCGGGGATCGGCAGGTTGAGCTCGATCGCGTCCTGGCCCTCGGGCCGCCCGACCACGGAGTAGTCGGGGCTGAGCTCGCCGTAGTAGATCCGGTCCTCGAAGGGGCCGAGCTCGGTGGCGAGGTCGTTCTCATCGGAGTTGATGCCCTGCGCCCACTCCAGGCCGCCGGAGCTGGCCGCGGCGCCGTCGACGTCGGCCTCGGTGGCGTTGGTCTCGCCGCGCTGGTTGGCGTAGGCGGCGATGACGCCGTTGCCGTGGGTGTAGACGGTGTGCAGGTTGGACCAGTTGCGGGCGTCGGCCGGCACACCGGACTGGTCGAGCTCGCGGACGCCGAGCACGAGGGCACGGTCGGTGCCGTCGATCTCGTAGCGGTCGACGTCGAGCACGCGCGGCACCGAGTAGTAGAGGCGCTCCTGCTGGATGTTCTCGAACGCCGGCGACACGAGTCCCGGGTCGACGAGGGGCACGGTGCGGAAGAGGGGCTCGAACGAGTTGGAGCTGGCCAGGCTCGCCGACGGCGAGAGCTGCTGGGTCTCGACGTCGTTGTCCTCCAGGTTGTAGGCCTGGCGGGTCGCGTCGATGTTCTTCTGGATGTACTCCTCCTCCTTGTCGGCCTCGGAGGGCTTGACCTGGAACTGCTGGACCAGGGCCGGGAAGATCATCCCGATCAGGATCGCCGACAGGGCGAGCAGCGCCAGGCCGACCGACGGCAGCTGCCAGGTGCGGCGCCACACGTTGAGGAAGAAGAGCACCGCACAGATCACGGCGACGGCCATGAGGATGTTCTTGGCCGGCAGCACGGCGTTCTCGGCGGTGAAGTTCATGCCGGTGAACAGCCGGTTCTTCTGCGTGACCAGGTCGAAGCGGTCGAGGTAGTAGTCGACGCCCTTGACCAGCACGAAGAGCCCGAGCAGCACCGAGAGCTGCGCCTGCGCCGAGCCGGAGAGACGGTCGTGGGTGACCTGCAGCCGGACGCCGCCGTAGAGGTAGTGGGTCACCAGCGCCGCGATGATCGCGAGCACGAGGGTGGCCATCGTGAAGTCGACGACGAAGTGCCACCACGGCAGGTCGAAGAGGTAGAAGCCGATGTCCTTGTTGAAGTAGGCGTCGTCGGTGCCGACCGAACCGCCGTTGCGCCACAGCTGGAAGGTCTTCCAGTGGCTGAGCCCGGAGCTGCCGGCGAAGGCGCCGACGACGACGGCGATGCCGACGACGAGCCAGGTGCGGATCGGCGTGACCACGTCGCGGTAGCGGTCGAGGCTCGACTGCTCGCGCGAGGTCGGGCGGAACAGCGGCCGGAACCGGTAGGCGAGGTAGATGTTGAGCGCCACCGCACCACCCAGCACGACGCCGAACACCACGAACAGGATGACCTTGGTCCACAGCATGGTGCTGAACACCTGGGTGTAGCCGGCGGACTGGTACCAGAGCCGGTCGGTGTAGATCGAGGCGAAGCCGGTGATCGCGAAGATCGAGAGGACCAGCACGACGCCCGTGATCAGCAGGGCTCGTGACCTCCCGCCGCCGGAGCTGCGAGCGGGCTGGGCAGCCCGGGGGTCGTCGTCGAACAGCTCGCTCACGGCGTCTCGTCCTTTGCGTCGTGGTCGTGGGGTGGGTCTGGGGTCTCGCCGACGTCGTCGGAGAGGGTCGTCTGCAACAGCTGGATCAGCCCGGGCACCAGGTCGAGCCCGCCGACGACCGAGATGTCGTCGTCGTGGGCGCGCAGGCGCAGGGCGCAGTACGTCGAGCCGGTGCGCGTGGCACCGGCCACGATGCGCACCTCCTGGCGGTCGGGGTGCTCGCGGGCGAAGGCCTGGGCGGCCTCGACGTCGTCGGGCAGCTCGTCGTCGGAGCCCGGCGGCAGCACGAGCCGCTCGACCATCGCCGCGCAGCCGGCGACCGACGGCGGCCAGAGGATCGACTCGAGCACCTGCTCGAGGGGAGCCGTCGGGTCGGTCATCTCCTGCTCCACGGCAGTCAGGGAGCCGCGCTCGGCGTCGGCGTCGAGGCCCATCGCGGCAGCCAGCGCCGGCTCCTCGGCGACGAGGGTGGCGGTGTCGACCAGGGCGTAGAGGCGGGCGGGCTGGTCCCAGCCGTCGGCCGCGAGGTGGCGCTCGATCTCGATGACGGCGCTGGCCAGGGCCGGGTCGGCCTCGAGGTCGCCCCAGCGGGGGTCGGCGGTGAGGGCGTCGTCGTGCTCGATCGCCTGCTCGGGCACGTTGTCGGACCCGCTCATCGGGGCGCTCCTGCGGCGGACTCGGCGGCGTCCTCGCACGACGGCAGGTCGGCGTCCTCGTCGGCGGCGTAGGCCTCGAGGGCTTTGCGCACCTCGCTCATCGTGCTGGCCCGCATGAGGCGCATGTCGCCGGCGTCGGCCTCGAGCGCGTCGGCGCAGTTGGCCTCGGGGACGAGGAACAGCTCGGCACCGTCCTCGCGGGCGCCGGCGATCTTCTGCTGGATGCCGCCGATCGGCCCGACCGCACCGGTCGGCGCGATCTCGCCGGTGCCGGCGACCTCGTGGCCGCCGGTCAGCGAGCCCTCGGTCAGCGTGTCGTAGACGGCGAGCGCGAAGATCAGGCCGGCGCTGGGGCCGCCGATCGCCGGGTTGATGTTGATCTTGACCTCGAAGGGGAACTCGTAGCGGGCGATGGCCGGGCTGATGCCGATGCGGGCGCCGTCCTCTTGCTCGACGGGGGTGACCTCGACCTCGAGCTCCTCGCCGTCGCGGGTCACGCCGATGGGCAGGGGCTCCCCCGCCTCGCTGCCGCTGATCAGCTCGACCAGCAGGTCGGCGTCGTCGATCTTGGTGCCGGCGACGGTGCGGATGACGTCGCCGACCTCGAGCACCTGCGCGGCGGGCATGCCCTCGGTCAGCGCCGCGACCTGGATGACCTGCGGCACGTCGATGCCCATCTCGGCGAGGGCGACCTCGACCGCGGCGTCCTGGGAGGTCGTCATCTGCAGCTGACCCTCCTCGCGGCTGCTCTCCGGGGTCTCGTCCTCCTCGTGGACGACGTCGTAGGGCCAGACCGCGTTGTCGCCGTCGAACCAGGTGCCGAGCAGCGACAGCAGGTTCTCGCCGCCGGTCTCACCGGCCGGGGCTGCGGGCGAGACGCGCACGGTCGTCATCCGCAGCTGCCCCTCGTCGCGGTAGGTCTCGGCCCCGTCGACCTGGATCACCTCGACCCCGCCGTTGTCGGGGTCGGTGCCGAGGACGTCGAGCGTGCCGCCCGGCTCGTAGGTGGCGTAGGGCAGCGGGCTGACCAGGGCGTAGACGAAGAGCGCGAGGATCGCCGGGATCGCGACGATCGCTGCGATCAGGCGCTGGCTCATGGGCGACAGCCTCTCATCCGGCCCCAACTGCGCTCCGGCCGGTTGCGCCCGAGGTCGTGCGGTGGCGAGCGGTCAGGACGCGCGGCGCTGGTCGGTCACCGGGCGCGACGGGCGCACCGCCAGACCGGTGCTGCGGTCGCGACGCACGGGGGCGACGTACGACGGCACGGGACGGCGACGGGCCAGCCGGGCGAGCCCGCGGCGCGGCGCCGGGTCGAGCACCCGCTGCATGCGGCGCAGCGCCACCTCGCGGTCGACCTCGCCGCGGCCCTCGCGGCCGGCCCACGAGACCCAGAGCATCGCGACGAGCGTCACGACGACCGTGGGGGCGAGCCAGAGCAGGACCATGCCTCGAGGGTAGGTCGGCCCGGCGCCGCAGCGCTGCAAGCGCTACGGCGTGCCGACCCACTCGTCGGTGCCGTCGGCGAAGACCTGGTGCTTCCAGATAGGCACCTCGTCCTTGAGCGTGTCGATCAGGTCGCGCGAGGCGTCGAACGCGGTGCCGCGGTGGGCGGCGGCCGTGCCGACCACGACGGCGAGGTCGCCGATGCCGAGCCGGCCGACGCGGTGGATGGCCGCGACGCCGTGGACGTCGTGGCGCGAGGCGACGAGCTCGCACACCTCGCGCAGGCGGTCCAGGGCGGTGGGGTGGGCGGAGTAGTCGAGGCCGCTAACGGACCGTCCGCCGTCGTGGTCGCGCACCTTGCCGACGAACAGCGTCACGCCGCCGTCGACGTCCTCGTCGAGGCTGGCCAAGACGTCGTCGACGACGAGCGGGGTGTCACGGATCTCGACGAGGCGCACGGTGCTGGAGGTCACCACCGCACCCTATGTGCGCGGCGTACGGTTGAGGCATGGACGACAAGCCCGACGACGAGCAGCCCAACCCCTTCAAGGGGACGCCGTTCGAGCACCTCTTCTCGGGTGGCGGCCTCAACTTCGGCGGCTTCGACCTCAACGCGCTCAACCTGGGCAACCTCGGCGGGCTGGGTGGACCCGGCGGTGCCGGGATGCCCGGCATGCCCGACCTGGGTGCGCTGTTCGGCCAGATCCAGTCGCTGATGCAGCCCTACGACGGCGCGCTCAACTGGGACGTCGCGGTCGACATCGCCCACAAGCACGTCGCCCAGCAGCCCGACCCCGCCCCGACGGCCAAGCAGTCCGACGCCGTGGCCGACGCCGTGCGCCTGGCCGACCACTGGCTCGACGAGGCCACCGAGTTCCCCTCCGGCGTCACCTCGACCGCGGCCTGGAGCCGCGCCGAGTGGATCGTCGGCACCCTCGACGTGTGGAAGGTCCTCATCGAGCCGGTCGCCGAGCAGTCGGTCAACGGGATGAGCGGCGCGCTCCCGCCGGGTGCCGCCGCGCAGGCCGCCCCGCTCCTGGGCTTCCTCGGCAAGGCGGTCGGCGCGATGCTGGCCACCCAGGTCGGCTCCGGCTTCGGCGAGCTCGCCGGTGAGGTGCTCACCGCCTCCGACGTCGGACTCCCGCTGGCCGCCCGCGGCAAGGCCGCGCTGGTCGTCACCAACGTGTCGGCGTTCGCCGAGGGCCTCGACGTCACCGAGGACGACGTCCTCCTCTACCTCGCCCTGCGCGAGGCCGCCCACCACCGCCTCTTCAGCCACGTGCCGTGGCTGCGCGACCACCTCATCGGCGCCGTCACCGACTACGCCCGCGGCCTCGAGGTCAACGCCGAGGGGCTGCAGCGCCGCATGGAGGAGCAGCTGCGCGGCATCGACCCGAGCAACCCCGAGTCGATCCAGCAGCTCGTCGAGGGCGGTCTGTTCGACCTGCCCCGCTCCCCCGCCCAGAACGCCGCGCTCGAGCGCCTCGAGATCGCCCTCGCCCTCGTCGAGGGCTGGGTCGACGAGGTCGTCGGCCAGGCCACCTCGGAGCGGATGCCGGCCGCCGCCAAGCTGCAGGAGGCCGTACGCCGCCGCCGCGCCGCCGGCGGCCCCGCCGAGCAGACCTTCGCCGCGCTGGTCGGGCTCGAGCTGCGGCCGCGCCGGCTGCGCGACGCCTCCACGCTGTGGGGGTCGCTGCGCTCGCGCCAGGGCCAGGAGGCCCGCGACGCTGTCTGGGCGCACCCCGACCTGCTGCCCACCGCTGCCGACCTCGACGACCCGCTGGGCTTCCGCGAGGACTCGGTCGCGCCGGGTGAGCTGTCCGCCGAGGACTTCGACGCCGGACTGCGCGACCTGCTCGACGGCGGCGACGGCTCGGACGGCCGGCCC
>JAOPXU010000396.1 GCA_025964985.1 Nocardioides sp. | reverse complement strand
CTGCCACGGCACGAGGTTGGAGTGGTGCTCCATCTCGGTGACGCAGACCTCGTCACCGGGTCCGATCGCGAAGCGCGAGCCGGCCGCGGCGTTCCCGAACGAGTACGCGACGAGGTTGTAGGCCTCGGTGGCGTTCTTGGTGAACACGAGCTCGTGCGCGTCGCGCGCGCCGAGGAACGCCGCCACCGTCGACCGGGCCGCCTCGTACCGGTCGGTCGCCTCCTGCGAGAGCGTGTGCACGCCGCGGTGGACGTTGGAGTAGTGCTGCTCGACGAAGTCGCGCTCGGCGTCGAGCACCTGGCGCGGCTTGTGCGAGCTCGAGGCGTTGTCCAGGTAGACCAGCGGACGGCCGCCGACCTGCCGGGACAGGATCGGGAAATCCGCGCGGACGGCCTCGACGTCGTACGTCGAGACGCTGCCCCTGGTGTCCCGGGGCAGGACGGCCGTCATGCCGTGGTCACCACCCCGGGCAGCACCGGGGAGGTCGGCAGCGAGCGGCCGGGGGTCGCGGCGGTCTCGACGCCGTACTTGGCGTAGCCGTTCGCCTCGAGCTCGTCGGCCAGCTCGGCGCCGCCGGACTCGGCGATGCGTCCGCGGACGAACACGTGCACGAAGTCGGGCTTGATGTAGTTGAGGATCCGCGTGTAGTGCGTGATGAGCAGGACCCCGGTCTCGCCGCCCTCGCGGACCCGGTTCACGCCCTCGGACACCACGCGCAGCGCGTCGACGTCGAGACCGGAGTCGGTCTCGTCGAGCACGGCGATCTTCGGCTTGAGCAGCTCGAGCTGCAGGATCTCGTGGCGCTTCTTCTCTCCGCCGGAGAAGCCCTCGTTGACCGACCGCTCGGAGAACGCCGGGTCCATCTCGAGGCGGGACATGGCCTCCTTCTGCTCCTTGACCCACAGGCGCAGCATCGGGGCCTCGCCGCGGATCGCCGGGGCCGCCGAGCGCAGGAAGTTCGACACCGAGACGCCGGGCACCTCGACCGGGTACTGCATCGCGAGGAACACGCCGGCGCGGGCGCGCTCATCGACGCTCATCGCCAGGACGTCCTCGCCGTCGAGGGTGACCGTGCCCGAGGTGATCGTGTACTTCGGGTGGCCGGCGATGGCGTACGCCAGGGTCGACTTGCCGGAGCCGTTCGGACCCATGATCGCGTGGGTCTCACCGGCCCGGATGGTGAGGTCGACGCCGGTGAGGATCTGCTTGTCGGTGCCGTCGGCCTCGACGGAGACGTGCAGGTCGCGGATCTCGAGGGTTGCCACAGCTATCAGGACTCCATCTGCACGAGGACGTCGTCGCCCTCGACGGTCACGGGGAAGACGGGCACGGGGCGCGTCGCCGGCAGTCCCGTCGGGACTCCGGTCTTGAGGTCGAACAGGGAGCCGTGCAGCCAGCACTCGATCTTGCCGTCCTCGACGTCACCTTCGGACAGGGCGACGTCGGCGTGGGAGCAGACGTCGGAGATCGCGTAGACCTGGCCGCCGGAGCGGGCCAGGCACACCGGCTGCCCCGCGAGCTCGACGCGGATCGCGCCCTCCTGCGGGATCTCGTCCAGGGAGGCGGCACGCAGGTAGCCGCTCACGCTCTCGGCGGTCACGAGAAGGCCCGCTCGAGCTCGGTCTCGATGGTGGCCATCAGGCGCTCCTCGAGGGCGGGCACGCCGATCGACTCGACGACCTCGGCGAAGAAGCCGCGGACGACCATCCGGCGGGCGACGTCGGCGGGGATGCCGCGCGCCTGGAGGTAGAACAGCTGCTCGTCGTCGAAGCGCCCGGTCGCGCTGGCGTGGCCGGCGCCGGCGATCTCGCCGGTCTCGATCTCGCGGTTCGGCACCGAGTCGGCGCGGGCCTCGGGCGTCAGCAGCAGGTTGCGGTTGAGCTCGTAGGTGTCGGTGCCCTCGGCCGCGGCGCGGATGAGCACGTCGCCGATCCAGACGGTGTGCGCCTGGTCGCCCTGCAGCGCCGACTTGTAGGTGACCCGGCTGCGGCACTTCGGCACGCTGTGGTCGACCAGCAGGCGGTGCTCGAGGTGCTGGCCGTCGTCGGCGAACGAGACCCCGCGCAGCTCGACGTCGCCGCCGGGGCCGGTGAAGTCGACCGTCTCGAGGACGCGGACCAGCGAGCCGCCCAGGGTGACCTGGGTCGAGCGCAGCCGCGCGTCGCGGCCGACCTGGAACGCGAGGTGCTCGCTGTGCACGGCGGTCTCGCCCCAGCTCTGCACCGACACCAGGTCGAGCGACGCACCGTCACCGAGCAGGACGGAGGTCTTGCCGACGTAGCGGGCGTCGCCGGTGTGGTCGAGCACCACAGTGGCCCGGGCCTGCTCCCCCACCTCGATCACGAGGTGGCCGAACAGGACGGCGTCGCCGGTGGCGGTCAGGTTCACCACGACCGCCTCGGTCAGCTCGGCCGCCTTGTCGATCCGCAGCGCAGTGGTGCTGCCCGGGGCGGACGCGGCGCGCGCCGACAGCAGGTCGGCGGGCAGCGGGAGCCCGTCGAGCAGCGGGTCGCCGTCGGCGACGGGGCCGAAGCTCACGCCGTCCTGCTCGCCCTCGATCCTGGCGTCGAGGCCGGCGGCCGCACCCGGCACGGCGTCGAACAGCGGCTTCACGCGGGCGAGCGGCGTGAAGCGCCACTCCTCCTCGCGGCCGGTGGGCACGCCGAAGGCGTCGGGGTCGGCCGAGCGCAGGCGCTCGGGCCGGACGTCCGCCGGGCTGCCCCCGGCCGGACGACGAGGGGTCGACGGCTTGACGTTGGTGGCGATGGCGCCGTCCATGACGCCTCCGGTCGCCTTGAGGGCGTCCCTCTCGGTCGAGAGGGCCACCTGCATGGCGGTGGCCGAGTCGCTGCTAGCCAACGGAACCCTCCATCTGGAGCTCGATGAGGCGGTTGAGCTCGAGCGCGTACTCCATCGGCAGCTCGCGCGCGATGGGCTCGACGAACCCGCGCACGACCATCGCCATGGCCTCGGTCTCGGTCATGCCTCGACTCATCAGGTAGAAGAGCTGGTCGTCGCCGACCTTGCTCACCGTGGCCTCGTGGCCCAGCGAGACGTCGTCCTCGCGGACATCGACGTAGGGGTAGGTGTCGCTGCGGCTGATCGTGTCGACCAGCAGCGCGTCGCACACGACGTTGCTCTTGGAGCCCGTCGCGCCCTCCTGCACCTGGACCAGGCCGCGGTAGGACGTGCGGCCACCGCCGCGGGCGACCGACTTGCTGACGATGTTCGAGGTGGTCCGGGGCGCGGCGTGGACCATCTTGGCGCCGGCGTCCTGGTGCTGGCCCTCACCCGCGAACGCGACCGACAGCGTCTCGCCGGAGGCGCGCTCACCGAGCAGGTAGCAGGCCGGGTACTTCATGGTCACCTTGGAGCCGATGTTGCCGTCGATCCACTCCATCCGGCCGCCCTCGTGCACGGCGGTGCGCTTGGTGACCAGGTTGTAGACGTTGTTCGACCAGTTCTGGATGGTCGTGTACCGGACGTGCGCGTCCTTCATGACGATGATCTCGACGACGGCGCTGTGCAGGCTGTCGGAGCTGTAGATCGGCGCGGTGCAGCCCTCGACGTAGTGCACCGAGGAGCCCTCGTCGGCGATGATCAGGGTGCGCTCGAACTGGCCCATGTTCTCCGTGTTGATCCGGAAGTAGGCCTGCAGCGGGATGTCGACCGTGACGCCCGGCGGGACGTAGATGAACGAGCCGCCCGACCAGACGGCGGTGTTCAGCGCCGCGAACTTGTTGTCGCCGACCGGGATGACCGAGCCGAAGTACTTCCGGAACAGCTCGGGCTGCTCCTTCAGGGCGGTGTCGGTGTCGAGGAACAGCACGCCCTTCTCCTCGAGGTCGGCGCGGATCG
>JAOPXU010000380.1 GCA_025964985.1 Nocardioides sp. | reverse complement strand
CCCCGAGGCCCCCCTGGAGGAGCGATGAGCCTGCCCGGGGTGGAGGCGGTGCCCGAGGTCTCCTACGCCGTGGCGGACGACGGCCACGGCCACCTGGCCGAGATGCGCGTCGACCCCATCGGGCTGTTCCACCGGGTCCGGGAGGAGTGCGGCGACATCGGCCGGTTCCGGCTGGCCGACCGCGACGTGGTGCTGGTCAGCGGCGCCGAGGCCAACGAGCAGTTCTTCCGGGCGCCGGACTCCACGCTGGACCAGGCGGCGGCGTACCCCTTCATGACCCCGATCTTCGGCAAGGGCGTCGTCTTCGACGCCAGCCCGGAGGAGCGCCAGCAGATGCTCAAGAACCAGGCGCTCAAGGGCGACATGATGCGCGGGCACGCCGCGACCATCGAGGCCGAGATCAACCGGATGGTCGCCGAGTGGGGCGACGAGGGCGAGATCGACCTGCTCGACTGGTTCGCCGAGCTGACGATCTACACGACGTCGTCGTGCCTGATCGGCAAGCCGTTCCGCGAGGAGCTCGACGCCCGCTTCGCCCACCACTACCACGACCTCGAGCGGGGCACCGACGCCCTCGCCTACGTCGACCCCTACATGGACATCGAGTCCTTCCGCATCCGCGACGCCGCCCGTCTCGAGCTCGTCGCGCTGGTGCAGGACATCATCGACCGGCGCAAGGAGCGCGGCCCCGTGGCCCGCGAGGACCGCGACCTGCTCGACGTCCTCATCTCCATCGACATGACCGCCGACTACATCACCGGCATCTTCATCTCGATGATGTTCGCCGGGCACCACACCTCTTCCGGCACCGCCGCCTGGGCGCTCATCGAGCTGATGCGGCACCCCGAGGCGATGGCCGACGTGGTCGCCGAGCTCGACGAGATCTACGCCGACGGCGCCGACATCTCGTTCCAGGCGCTGCGCTCGATCCCGGTGCTCGAGGCGGCGCTCAAGGAGACCCTGCGGCTGCACCCGCCGCTGATCATCCTGCTGCGCCTGGTGCAGGAGGAGATCGAGCTGGCCGGCCACACCATCGCGCCCGGCACGATGGTCGCCGCCTCGCCCAAGGTCTCCAACCGCATCGCTGAGGACTTCCCCGACCCCGACGCCTTCGACCCGGGTCGCTACCTGGATCCCAACCAGGCCGACCTGCAGAACCGCTGGACCTGGATCCCCTTCGGCGCCGGCAAGCACCGCTGCGTCGGCAACGCCTTCGCGATGATGCAGCTCAAGGCGATCTTCTCGGTGATCCTGCGCGACTACGAGTTCGAGATGACGCAGCCCAGCGAGGACTACCGCGACGACGTCTCCAAGATGGTCATCCAGCTCGCCCAGCCGTGCCGCGTGAAGTACAAGCGGCGGGTGCGATGAGGGTCGTCGCCGACCTCGACTTGTGCCAGGGCCACCAGATGTGCCAGGGCGAGGCGCCCGACGTCTTCGGCTACGACGACGACGCCGACCTGGTGACGGTGCTCCAGGAGCACCCCGACGATTCCCAGCGGACGCAGGTCGCGGCCGCCGTGCAGTACTGCCCAGCGATGGCGCTGGCCGTCATCGCGAACGAGGAGAGCTGATGAGCGACGCACTGAGCAGGGCCGAGATCGAGGAGTTCTGGGAGAGCTGGCTCCAGGTCAACCGCGACGCCGAGCGCACGGGCGACTGGCGCGTGATGGCCGACTGGTACGCCGAGGACGCCACCTACGGCTGGATGCTCACCCCCGACGAGCACTTCATGGCCGTGGGGCGCGAGCAGATCCGCGAGTGGGCCATCGGCATCGAGATGGACGGCTTCGACGGCTGGCACTACGACTACATGGCGACCGTCATCGACGACAAGACCGGCATGATCGTCGGGTTCTGGAAGCAGCGCTCGGGCATCACCGACGACGCCAGCGGGCGCGAGTTCGAGGTGCCCGGCATCGGCGGCAGCTGGTTCGGCGTGGAGCGCCAGGCCGACGGACCTGATGCTGGCACCGCCAAGATCGCCTGGCAGCGCGACTGGTTCGACTTCGGCGCGATGGCCCACACGATGGGTGAGGTGCTCAAGTCCGGCAAGGCGCCCGACACCCTGCACGCCCGCCTCAAGGTCTTCGGCCACGAGGTCCCCGGCCACTACCACGCCGCCGACCTGCCCTCGCCGGTCTGGCCGCCGCCGGTGGAGCGCGGCGACTTCACGACGCAGGCGCCGGTCGCATGAGCGGCCCCGGCAACCAGCTCAGCAGCCCGCCGCCGCAGCAGTACGTCGACGGCGAGCTCGGCCCGGCGTCGGGCGGGGCGACGTACGCGATCCTCAACCCGGCCACGGGTCAGGAGATCGGGCAGGCGCCCGACTCGACCGCCGACGACGTCGACGCCGCGATCGGCGCGGCCCGTCGTGCGTTCGACGAGTCCGACTGGTCGACCGACGCCGCGCTGCGGGTGCGCTGCCTGCGCCAGCTGCACGCGGCGCTCTTGGAGGAGAAGGAGGCCTTCGAGGCCCTCACCACCGCCGAGGTCGGCATGCCCGGCTTCATGATGGGCGCCGCCGGGTTCGACGTACCGGTCGAGGGGCTGAAGTGGGTCACCGACCTGCTCGAGGGCTACGAGTTCGAGACCGACCTCGGCGTCGCGGCGCCGATGGGCATCAAGAGCCGTCGCACCGTGCGCCGCGAGCCGGTCGGCGTCGTCGCGGCGATCACGCCGTGGAACGTCCCGACCCAGATCAACCTGGCCAAGGTCGGGCCCGCGCTCGCCGCCGGCTGCACGGTGGTGCTCAAGCCCGCGCCCGACACCCCGTGGGTGGCCTGCGAGCTGGGCCGGCTCGTCGCCGAGCGCACCGACATCCCGGCCGGTGTCTTCAACGTCGTCACGCCGCGCTCCAACGAGGTGGCGGCGGTGCTGAGCACCGACCCGCGCGTCGACATGGTCTCGTTCACCGGCTCCACGCAGACCGGCCGGGCGATCATGGCCGCGGCCGCGCCCACGCTGAAGAAGGTGTTCCTCGAGCTGGGCGGCAAGTCCGCCGCCATCGCGCTCGACGACGCCGACGTCGCCTCGGTCGCCGGGGCCACGGCGTTCACCGCCTGCATCCACGCCGGCCAGGGCTGCGCGATCACGACGCGCCTCATCGTCCCGCGCGACCGCTACGACGAGGCGGTCCAGGTCGCCGCGTCGACCATGGAGTCGATCGGCGCCAAGGACCCCGCCGACCCCGGCGCCATCTGCGGCCCGGTCATCTCCCAGGTCCAGCGCGACCGGGTCGAGGCCTACCTGCGGCTCGCGGTCGAGGAGGGCGGCACGTTCGCCACCGGCGGCGCGGTCATCGACCAGGACGGCTATTGGGTCCAGCCCACCGTCGTCGCCGGCCTCGACAACTCCTCGCGCCTGGCGCAGGAGGAGATCTTCGGCCCCGTGCTCGTCGTCATCCCGCACGACGGCGACGACGACGCCGTGCGCATCGCCAACGACTCGGCGTACGGGCTGTCCGGCTCGGTCGACTCCGGCTCGCTCGAGCGCGCCAAGGCGGTCGCCGACCGGATCCGCACCGGCACCCTCGCCGTCAACGGCGGCGTGTGGTTCAGCCCGGACGCCCCGTTCGGCGGCTACAAGCAGTCCGGCATCGGCCGCGAGATGGGCGTCGCCGGCTTCGAGGAGTACCTCGAGACCAAGACCATGGCCTTCCCAGCATGAGGAGCGACAGCATGAGGTTCGAGAACAAGGTCGCCGTCGTCACCGGCGCGGCCCAGGGCATCGGCGAGGCCTACGCCCGCGCGCTCGCCGCACAGGGCGCGTCGGTCGTGGTGGCCGACGTCAACGTCGAGTCGGGCGAGAAGGTCGCCGCCGACATCGGGGGGCTCTTCTGCCGCACCGACGTCTCGTCGGCCGAGTCGGCCGAGGCGATGGTCGAGGCGGCCACGGCGGCGTACGGCGGCGTCGATCTGCTGGTCAACAACGCCGCCATCTACGGGACGATGGAGTTCGACCTGCTCATCAGCGTCGACTGGGACTACTACCGCAAGTTCATGAGCGTCAACATGGACGGCGCTCTCGTGATGACGCGCGCCTGCTACCGGTCGATGGCCGGGCGCGGCGGCGGCGCGATCGTCAACCAGAGCTCGACCGCGGCCTACCTCTACTCCGGCTTCTACGGCCTCGCCAAGGTCGGCGTCAACGGCCTGACCCAGCAGCTCGCCCACGAGCTCGGCGGCCAGGGCATCCGCGTCAACGCGATCGCCCCCGGCCCCACCGACACCGAGGCGACGCGCGTGCAGGCCGGCGACGCGGCCAAGGACATCGTGCGCCAGAGCCTGGCCATCAAGCGGATGGGCACGGTCGACGACATGGTCGGCGCCTGCCTCTTCCTGCTCTCCGACGAGGCCTCCTGGATCACCGGCCAGATCATCGCCGTCGACGGCGGACAGACCTTCCGGGCATGAGTGCTCCCACTGTCGGGTTCGTCGGCCTGGGCAACATCGGCGGCCCGATGGCCAAGCGCCTGGTGTCGCAGGGCGTCCCGCTCCACGTCTACGACGTCGCGCCCGAGCCGGTGGCCGAGCTGGTCGCCGCTGGGGCGAAGGAGGCCGGCTCGGTCGCCGAGCTGGCCGCGGCCGTCGACGTGCTGTGCGTGATGGTGCGCGACGACGACCAGGTCCGTGAGGTGCTGGGCCTCGCGCTCGGCTCGGCCCGCGAGGGCCTCGTCGTGGTGGTCCACTCGACGGTGGCTCCGCAGACGCCGCGTCAGCTCGAGATCACTGCGTCCAAGCACGGGGTGCTGCTGGTCGACGCCCCGGTCTCCGGCGGCGCCATGGGGGCCGCCGAGGGCACGCTCGCCATCCTCGTGGGCGGTTCCGACGAGGCGTACGCCGCCGCTCGGCCCGCCCTCGAGGCCATGGGCACCAAGGTGGTGCACGCCGGCCCGATCGGCTCGGGCACGGCGTTCAAGCTGGCGCGCAACATGATGCACTTCGTCGCGTTCACCGCCGCGACCGAGGCCCAGCGCCTCGCCGAGGCGGCCGGGCTCGACCTGCGGGCGCTCGGCGACGTCGTACGCCACACCGATGCGATCACCGGCGGACCCGGCGCGATCATGCACCGCGAGACCACCGCACCGCTGGCCGAGGACGACTTCTGGCACGGGGTGTTCACGCACGTGACCGCGCTCGGCGAGAAGGACCTCGGGTTTGCGATCGAGCTCGCCGACTCCCTCGGCGTCGACGTACCGATGGCGCGCGAGGCGCTGCCACGACTGGGGAAGGGACTGGGTCTGTGACCGGACCGGAGAAGGGCAAGTTCGACGACCTCCCGGAGGCGCGGCGCCGCGGCCTCGAGAAGATGGAGGAGGTCTACGGCTTCGACATGACCGACGGCGACGGCGACTTCTTCGGCATCACCGCCGACCACCTCTTCGCCGACATCTGGAACCGCCCTGGCCTCTCGGACCGCGACCGTCGCCTGCTGCTGATCGGGCTGCTGGCCGGCACCGGCGGGCACGACGTGCTCACCATCCAGATCCCGGCCGCCTACAAGAACGGCGAGCTCGACGACGAGCAGCTGCGCGAGATCGTGATCTTCCTGTGCCACTACGCCGGCTGGCCGAACGGCGCGCGGATCAACTCGATCGTCGAGGACACGATCGCCAAGGCCGCACGAGCCGCGAGGACCGACGGCGGTTCGTAGGCGTTCACGATCCGGCCGCAGGCCGCCACGATCGCGGCTGGTGGTGGACCGCGGCACCGTCACCGCCATCTCGACCTAGAGCTGA
>JAOPXU010000355.1 GCA_025964985.1 Nocardioides sp. | reverse complement strand
GGCCCCAGCGCAGGAACTGGTAGCGCTCGCGGTTGCGCTCGTACTCGATCTCGACGTTGCGCTCGAACGCCTCGGGCGTGCCGAAGACGTCGGCGATGACGGAGTGGTCGATGACCATCTCGGCCGGCGCGAGCGGGTTGATCTTGGTGGGGTCGCCCCCGAGGTCGGCCATCGCCTCGCGCATCGTGGCGAGGTCGACGACGCAGGGGACGCCGGTGAAGTCCTGCATGATCACGCGCGCCGGCGTGAACTGGATCTCCTTGCTCGGGTCGGCGTCGGCGTCCCACCCGGCGATCGCCTTGATGTCGTCGGCGGTGATGTCGGCGCCGTCCTCGGTGCGCAGGAGGTTCTCCAGCAGCACCTTGAGGCTGAACGGGAGGCTGTCGACGTCGAGGCCGTCACCCTTCACCGCATCGAGTCGGAAGATCTCGTAGGACGTGCCGTCCACGTCCAGGGTGCTCTTGGCGCCGAAGCTGTCGTTGCTGGGCATCAGCCGTCTCCTCGTGAGTGGCTCAGGGGTCTCTGGTGGCCGCTGACCATCTTGCCGCCGCGCTGGCGCGCCGCGGTAGTGAGGCGACCCTTACTGATCTGCAATGTGTCTTGATGTCAAGATACATGGCGTCGAGGTGGTTTTCACGGGTAGTCCGTCACCAGGTCAGGGTCAGGGGTGCTCGCGACCCTGACGCAGTGTCGGACTACCCGGCGCTGGGGGTCAGACGATCATGCCGAGGCGGCGGGCCTCGACGACGTACTCGCCGTACTCGTCGAGCAGCGCGTCGATCAGCGCCTCGTCGGAGAGGGCGTCGATCGAGCCGATCGGCTTGTAGTCGGCGTTGTCGATGACGCGCTCCTCGAGGTCGTCGAGCTTCTGGAGGAAGTCGAAGGACTCGGCGCCGATGGAGAGGAACTTCCAGAAGATCGGGGCGGTCGAGACCTCGATGAGTGCCTGGACGGCCTGCGGCTTGGAGTTAGGCGCGCCGTCGGTGAGGAAGATGGCGAAGACCGGCTCGTTGGCCGGGCGCATGCCGTCGGGCAGGGCGACGTCGACGGCGCCCTCGACCTTCTTCTTGCGGCCGAACAGGCCCTTCTTCTCACCGCCGCCGACGACCTTGGGCGGCGGGAAGCCGAAGTGGTCGCGCACGGTGCGGAACGCGCCGGCGTAGTCGGTGGTGCCCATCCGGCGGTTGGCCGTCAGCCGGGTGACCGCGCCGGCGTAGTCGTCGAGCGGCACCTCACCGAGGTGGGCGGCGCTGGAGTCGAAGACGAAGAAGTCGATGGCGCCGTCGTCGTCGAGCTGGGTCGCGAGCGCCAGGATGCGCTCGGTCAGGTTCTGCACGCGTCCGGAGCTGTACTCGCGCGACATCGAGCCGCTGTAGTCCATGACGACCGCGACCTTGGCGCGGCTGCCGAACAGGTTGCGCTTCTCGAGGCTGACCTTGGCCGTCTTGGCCAGGGAGACCAGGCCGGGGGCCGTGGACTCGACCTTGTCGAGGGAGATGGGCATCGGTGACCTTCCGTCGGGGGTGGGGACCCGCCCATCCTGACCGGTGCCCCCTGAGGGAAGTCGTCCGGAGAATTCCCGGCGAGAGTGTCGTACGCCGCCCGGTCCGTTCGTGGTGAGGATGACAGCACCCACCGCACTCCCCCAGGAGCCACCATGCGCACCCTCATCGCCACCGCCTTCCTCTCCCTCGACGGCGTCGTCGAGGCCCCGGGCGGCGAGCCCGGCCACCGCAGCAGCGGCTGGACGTTCAAGACCGTCGAGCACGACGACGCCGTCTACGAGCTCAAGGGCCGCGAGCAGGAGGAGGCCACCGCGATGCTCCTTGGCCGGGTCAGCTACCAGGCGTTCGCGCCGGTGTGGCCCGACCTGACCGACGCCTTCCCCCGCTACAACGCGATGCCCCGCTACGTCGTCTCCACGACGCTCGACGAGGCCGCGCTCGAGCCGCGCTGGCCGGCGACCATCCTGCGCTCGTTGGACGACGTCGCGGCGCTCAAGGAGACCGAGGGCGGCCCGATCTCGATCCACGGCAGCGCCTCCCTGGTCCGCGACCTGACCGACGCCGGCCTGGTCGACCGGTTCCACCTCCTGGTGTTCCCGGTGCTGCTGGGCGCGGGCAAGCGCTACTTCAGCGAGAGCGACAAGGACCAGCAGGTGCTGCGGGTCACCGAGAGCGAGACCTACGCCAACGGCGTGCAGAAGCTCGTCTACGACGTGGTGCGCTGACCGGCGCCGTCCGCCAGTCGAACCGGTCAGCGGGTCAGCAGCGCCACGCACTCCACGTGGTGGGTCATCGGGAACAGGTCGAAGGCGCGCAGCGAGCGCAGCCCGTAGCCGTGCTCGGCGAAGATCGCGACGTCGCGGGCCAGGGCGGCCGGGTCGCAGGCGACGTAGGCCACCGCGCGCGGCTGCCGGGCGACGACCTGGTCGACGACCGCGCGGCGGGCGCCCTCGCGCGGCGGGTCGAGCACGACGAGGTCCACCGGCTCGGCCGGCAGCCCGGCCAGCACGGTGGCGACGTCGCCGGCGTGGGCGCTCGCGCCGGGCACGTTGGCGACCGAGTGCTCGGACGCCGTCCGGTCGCCCTCGACCATCGTGACCAGCTCCGGGTCGCCGACCCGCTCGGCCAGGAAGCGCGCGAAGAGCCCGACGCCGGCGTACAGGTCGAGCGCGCTCTCGCCGGCGCGCGGCTCGAGCGCACCGAGGACGGCGGCGACCAGGGCCTCGGGCGCACCCGGGTGGACCTGCCAGAAGCCGTCCTGGTCGCGGTCGAACGACACCCCGCGCAGCTCGTGGGTGGCCGGGTCGGGCGCCTCGATGAGGCACTCATCGACCGGCACCAGGTCGTGGGAGCGGTGCTTGCGCATCGCCCGGTGGCCGTCGGGGGTGCGGGCGTAGCGCTGGCGGGTGCGCCAGCCGAGGCCGCTGCCGGGCGGGGTGTCGCCGGGCACGTCCTCGACCACCACGTCGACCTCGAGGCCGGCCAGGCGGCGCAGCTGCTCGGTGACCACCGTAGCCTTCAGCTCGCGCTGGTGGGGCACGGCGACGTGCTGGAAGTCGCAGCCGCCGCAGAGGTCGGGGCCGGCGTACGGGCAGGGCGGGACGACGCGGTGCGCCGAGGCCTCGAGCACCTCGACGGCGTCGGCGCGCCAGAAGCGGTCGCCGTCGGTGCCCTCGGTGACGACGGCGACGACGCGCTCGCCCGGCAGGGCGTGCCGCACGAACACGGCGCGGCCCTCGTGGCGCGCCACGCAGAACCCGCCGTGGCCCACGGGGCCGACCTCGACCTCGAGGCGCTCCCCCACGCGGGAGGCGCCGCGGGCGGTGCGAGCCCGCGGACGGCGTCCGGACGGCCGGCTCACTCGCGCTTGCGTTCGTCGACCTGGCCGCGCCGCAGGTCACCGGCGCGGACGCGGAAGGTGTCGCGCTCCTCGCGCTCGACGGCGACCTGGGAGGACCGGAGCTGGAAGGGCACCGAGGTGACCATGACGCCGGGCGTGAACAGCAGGCGGCCCTTGAGCCGCAGCGCCGTCTGGTTGTGGAGCAGCTGCTCCCACCAGCGCCCGACGACGTACTCGGGGATGTAGACCGCCACGACGCCGCGCGGGTTGGCCCGGCGGATCTCGGTGGCGTAGGCGACGATCGGGTTGACCAGCTCGCGGTACGGCGAGTGGAGCAGCTTGAGGGGCACGCCGAGGTCGCGGCGCTCCCAGTCGTCGACCAGGCGGTTGGTGTCCTTGGGGTCGGTCGCGACGTAGACCGCCTCGAGCACGTTGGGCCGCGACGCCTTGGCGAAGGCCAGCGCGCGCAGCGTCGGCTTGTGGACCTTGGAGACCAGCACGATCGCGTGCACCCGCGTGGGCAGCAGCTTGTCGCCGTCGTCGGCCTCGAGCTCGCTGGCGACCTGGTCGTAGTGACCGCGGATGGCGACCATCAGTGCGTAGAAGAACGCCATGGCCAGGATCGTGATCCAGGCACCGGCCAGGAACTTGGTGACGAGCACGACCACCAGCACCACGGCGGTGAACGACAGGCCGACGGCGTTGATGATCCGCGAGCGCTGCATGCGGCGGCGCGTGGCGGGGTCGCGCTCGGTGGCCAGGTGGCGGGTCCAGTGCCGGATCATCCCGAGCTGGCTGAGGTTGAAGGAGACGAACACCCCGACGATGTAGAGCTGGATCAGCCGGGTGGTCTCGGCGTTGAACACGACGATGAGCAGGATCGCCATGGCCGCGAGGAAGACGATGCCGTTGGAGTAGGCCAGCCGGTCGCCGCGCGAGCCCAGGGCGCGGGGCGCCAGGCCGTCCTTGGCCAGGATCGAGCCGAGCACCGGGAAGCCGTTGAACGCCGTGTTGGCGGCGAGCACCAGGATGATGCCGGTCACCACGACGACGAGGTAGAAGGCCGGCGGGAAGTCGCTGAACACCGCCTTGGCGATCTGGGCGATGGCGGCGTTCTGCTCGTAGTCCTCGCCGACCGGCGTGCCGTCGGCGTAGGTGAGCCGGTCGATGTCGGCCGGGTCGACGTACTTGATGCCCATCTGCTTGGCCAGCACGATGACGCTGACCATCATCGTGATGGCGATCAGGCCGAGCAGCAGCAGCGTGGTCGCGGCGTTCTTGCTCTTGGGTCGCTGAAAGGCCGGTACGCCGTTGGAGATGGCCTCGACACCGGTCAGTGCCGCGCAGCCCGACGAGAAGGCACGGGCCAGCAGGAACAGCAGCCCGATGGTGGACAGGGCGCCGTCGTAGCTGGGGTCGGGCAGGATCCGCAGGTCGGCGCTCTCGACCGCGGGCAGCGTGTCCTGGGCCAGCCGCAGGAAGCCGTAGGCGCACATCCCGATCACGGCGGCCATGAAGGCGTAGGTCGGCACCGCGAAGAACGCGCCCGACTCGCGGATGCCGCGCAGGTTCATCGCCATCAGCAGCAGGACCGCCACCGAGGCGGCGGTGGCCTCGTGGTTGTGCAGCAGCGGGACCGCGGCGCCGGCGTACTGCGCGGCGGCCGAGATGGACACCGCCACGGTCAGCACGTAGTCGACGAGCAACGCGCTCGCCACGGTCGTGCCGGCGCGGCGACCGAGGTTGACGGTCGCGACCTCGTAGTCGCCGCCGCCGCTCGGGTAGGCGTGCACGGTCTGGCGGTAGGAGGCGATGACCGCCGCCATCACCAGGGCCACGGCGATCGCGATCTTCCACGACCACACGTAGTAGGACGCGCCGGCCAGCGACAGCATGATGAAGACCTCGTCGGGCGCGTAGGCGACCGACGACAGCGCGTCGCTGGCGAAGATGGGGAGCGCGATCTTCTTGGGCAGCAACGTCTCGCCCAGCTGGGCGCTGCGCAGCTTGCGTCCGAGCAGGATCCGCTTGGAGACATCGCCGACACCCACGAGCCGCAAGGGTACTCATGCGGACGCGCATGTCCGCTTCCTCAGGGCGGACCCCACTAGGGTGGGCAGGTGCACGTCGTGATCATGGGTTGTGGACGGGTGGGCTCGACCCTGGCCCGCAGCCTCGAGGACCGCAACCACACCGTGGCCGTCATCGACAGCGAGCCCGACGCCTTCCGGCGCCTGGGCCCGGCGTTCAACGGCGACAAGATCACGGGGTACGGGTTCGACCAGGAGGTGCTGGAGAAGGCCGGGATCAAGCGGGCCGACGCGTTCGCCGCGGTCTCGAGCGGCGACAACTCCAACATCATCGCCGCGCGTGTCGCCCGCGAGCAGTTCGGCATCCAGCAGGTCGTCGCCCGCATCTACGACCCCGGCCGCGCCGAGGTCTACCAGCGCCTCGGCATCACCACGGTCGCCACGGTCAAGTGGACCGCCGACCAGGTGCTGCGCCGGATCCTGCCCGCCGGTGCCGAGCCCGACTTCCGCGACCCCAGCGGCGCCATCCGCGTCGACCACGTGCCCGTCCCCGAGATCTGGGTCGGGCAGCGCACCATCGACTTCCAGGCGCAGACCGGCGGACGCATCGCCTGGATCGACCGGCTCGGCGAGGGCATGCTGCCCACCCGCGACACGGTCATCCAGGAGAACGACCTGATCCACCTCGTCATGCGCGAGTCGGACGCCGGTCGGGCCTTCGACGTCATCAAGAACGGTCCCGAGGAGCGCGGATGAGCACGTCATGAGGGTCGCCATCGCCGGAGCCGGTGCCGTGGGCCGCTCCATCGCCCGCGAGCTGATCGGCAACGGCCACGAGGTCCTGCTGATCGACAAGAATCCGCGCTCGGTCATGCCCGAGCGGGTCCCCGACGCCGAGTGGCTGCTCGCCGACTCCTGCGAGATGTCCTCGCTCGAGGAGGCCCGCCTCGACAAGTGCGACGTCGTCATCGCCGCCACCGGCGACGACAAGGTCAACCTCGTCACCTCGCTGCTGGCCAAGACCGAGTTCGGCGTCCCGCGCACGGTCGGGCGGGTCAACCACCCCAACAACGAGTGGCTCTTCACCGAGGCCTGGGGCGTCGACGTCAACGTCTCCACCCCGCGCATCATGTCCGCCCTCGTCGAGGAGGCCGTCACGGTCGGCGACCTGGTGCGGCTGTTCACCTTCCGCCAGGGCAACGCCAACCTCGTCGAGATGTCGCTCCCGCAGGACTCGCCGTACGTCGGCAAGCCCATGGGGCTGATCCCGTTCCCGGAGAACTGCGCGCTGGTCACGATCCTGCGCGACGGCCAGGTCTACGTGCCCGACGTCGAGCAGCCGGTCGAGGCCGGTGACGAGCTGTTGTTCGTCGTGCCC
>JAOPXU010000341.1 GCA_025964985.1 Nocardioides sp. | reverse complement strand
GTGCCGCCCGCGGCCGGTGACCGCGTTGACCACCCCCACCTCGCGGAACGCGTCGGGCACCAGCGCGTTGACCAGGGTGGACTTGCCCACGCCGCTGGAGCCGACCAGCACGCTGGTGCGCCCGGCCAGCCGCTCGCGCACCTCGGTCAGGTCGCCGCCGCGCTCGGTGACCACCCACGGCACGCCGAGCGAGCGGTAGGTCGACAAGAGCTCGTCAGCGGGCTTGAGGTCGGCCTTGGTCAGGCAGAGCAGGGGGGTCATGCCGGAGTCGTACGCCGCCACGAGGGCGCGGTCCATCATCCGCGGCTGGGGCTCGGGGTCGGCCAGCGCGGTGACGACGACGAGCTGCTCGGCGTTGGAGACGATGACGCGCTCGACGGGGTCGTCGTCGTCGGCGGTGCGGCGCAGAGTGGTGGTGCGCTCGATGACCTCGACGATGCGCGCCAGAGCACCCTCCTCGCCGGAGGTGTCGCCGACGACGCGCACCCGGTCGCCGACCACGACGCCCTTGCGACCGAGCGGCCGGGCCTTGACGGCCATCACGGGGACGCCGCCGACGAGCAGGGTCAACCGGCCGCGGTCGACGGTGATGACGACGCCCTCGACAGCATCGTCGTAGGTGGGCCGGTCCTTGGTGCGCGGGCGCGTGCGCCGTCGGGGGCGGTCGTAGTGCTCGATGTCGTGGTCGGTGTAGCGGCGTCCGGACATCAGGTCATCGACCGCGCATCAGATCAGGCCCGACCAGAAGCCGGCGAAGTCGGGGAAGGTCTTGCTGGTGGTGGCGACGTCTTCGACCAGCACGCCGTCGACGGCCGCGCCGATGATGACGCCGGCGTGGGCCATCCGGTGGTCGGCGTAGGTGTGCCAGACGCCGCCGTGCAGCGGGGCGGGGGTGATCGACAGGCCGTCGGGGTGCTCGGTCACGCCGGCGCCGAGGGCGGTGAGCTCGGTGGCCAGGGCGGCGAGGCGGTCGGTCTCGTGGCCGCGGATGTGGGCGATGCCCCGCAGGTGGGAGGGACCCTCGGCCAGGGCGCAGAGCGCGGCGACGGCGGGGGTCAGCTCGCCGACGTCGTGCAGGTCGAGGTCGACGCCCTGCAGCCGGTCGGGGCCGGTGACCTGGAGACCGTCATCGGTCCGCTCGACCCCGCAGCCCATCAGGGCCAGGATGCCGCGCAGGTCGTCGCCCGGCTGGGTCGTCGCCTCGGGCCAGTCGCGCACGGTCACCCGGCCGCCGCTGAGCGCGGCGAGCGCGAGGAACGGCGCGGCGTTGGACAGGTCGGGCTCGATGACGTGGTCGACGGCCTTCACCGCACCGGGCGCGACCGCCCAGCGGTTGGCCTCGCTGTCGTCGACCTCGACGCCGTGCTCGCGCAGGATCGCGACCGTCATGTCGATGTGGGGGAGCGAGGGCACCGGCTTGCCGTCGTGGCGCACGTCGACGCCGTGCTCGAACCGCGCGCCGGCCAGCAGCAGCGCCGAGACGAACTGCGAGGACGCCGAGGCGTCGATGACGACCGTGCCGCCCGGCACCGTGCCGGTGCCGCGGATGGTGAAGGGGAGCCCGCCACGCCCGCCGTCGTCGACGTCGACGCCCAGGGCCAGCAGGGCGGCGAGCACCTCGCCGACGGGGCGCTGGCGCATGTGCGGGTCGCCGTCGAAGGCGACCGTGCCGCTCGACAGCCCGGCCACCGGCGGCACGAAGCGCATCACCGTGCCGGCCAGGCCGCAGTCGATCTCGGCGTCGGCGGTGAACAGCCCGGGCGTCACCGTCCAGTCGTCACCCGAGGTGTCGACGCTCGAGCCGAGCGACGTCAGCCCGGCGGCCATCAGCAGGGTGTCGCGCGACCGCAGCGCCCGGCGAACGACGGAGGGCCCGTCGGCGATCGCGGCCAGCACCAGCGCGCGATTGGCGAGCGACTTGCTGCCGGGCAGCGCGACGACGACGTCCACGGGCTCGTGCACCCGGGGTGCGGGCCAGTGGTCAGGGGTCACCGGCGCACCCTATCGAGCCCCGTCGTGGGACTCAGGAGACCTTGGCGCGCGCGAGCTTGGCCTCGCGACGGGTGGCGGAGACGACGTGCTTGGCCTCGCGGCGGGCGTCCTTGGCGACGCGGCGGGCGCGCCAGGCGACGCCGGGGCGGCCGTCGGTGTCGCCGGCCACGATGATCAGCGAGCCGATGAGCGAGGTGTTCTTGAGGAAAGCGAGCGTCTGCTGCTTGCGCGTCGCGGCGTCCTTCTCGGTCCAGAACGGGTGCCCGGCGACGGTGGTCGGCACGAGCGAGGCGGCGAGGACGACCGCACCGAGGCGCGGCGCGCGGCCGGTGGCCAGGGCGAGCCCGCCGACCAGCTGGGCGGCGGCGTTGAGGCGCACGAGGGTGGCGGTGTCCTCGGGCAGCGGGATGCCGGCGTTCTTGGCCAGCGGCACCACGCGGTCGGTGACGACCTTGGCCTTGGGGACCTGGGGCGCCGGGTTGCGGAGCACTCCCTGCGCGGCGTAGACGACACCGGATGCGATGAGGGGACGGGCGACCATGCGGCTGAGGCTCATGAGTCCCAACCTAGGTGATCGTCGGACCCGGTTCGCCACCCCTACGATCGAGGACATGTGCGGCAGGTACGCGTCGACCCGACGCCCCGACGACCTCGTCGAGGAGTTCGACGTCGTCGAGACGGTCGTCCAGCAGGCGCTCGAGCCCGACTACAACGTCGCGCCCACCAAGGACGTCTACGCCGTCGTCTCCCGGACGCCGTCCGCCTCCGCCGACGAGCCCCGCGACCCCGACGCCGAGCCGCACCGGCAGCTGCGGGTGCTGCGGTGGGGGCTGGTGCCGTCGTGGGCCAAGGACCCCTCGATCGGCAGCCGGATGATCAACGCCCGGATGGAGACGGTCGCCGACAAGCCGGCGTTCCGTCGGGCCTTCGCCTCGCGCCGCTGCATCCTGCCGGCCGACGGCTACTACGAGTGGTACGAGCTGGAGGGCGACACCGGCGCGAGGGGCAAGCCGCGCAAGCAGCCCTTCTTCATCCGCCCCGCCGACGGCGGCACGCTCGCGATGGCTGGTCTCTACGAGATCTGGCGCGACCCGGCTCGCGACGAGGACGACCCCGAGCGGTTCCGCTGGACCTGCACCGTCATCACCACCGACGCCGCCGACGACCTCGGCCGCATCCACGACCGGATGCCGCTCATGGTCGAGCCCGAGCGCTGGGGTGACTGGCTCGACCCACGCACGGCCAAGGACGACCTGCTCGACCTGCTCGTCCCGGCCGCGCCCGGGCGGCTGGAGGCCTACCCGGTCTCGGCGGCGGTCGGCAACGTGCGCAACAACGGTCCCGAGCTCGTCGAGCCGCTGCCGCTCGAGGACCGCCCCGATGAGCAGGCGACCCTGCTGTGATCCGCCAGGAGCTGCTGGTCGACACGCCCCACGGCGAGGGGCGCCTCGTCTCCGACCGCACCCGCAGCCCGATCGCGACCCTGCTGCTCAGCCACGGCGCCGGGGCCGGCATCGACACCCCCGACCTCGAGGCGCTGGCCGCCGCGCTGCCCCGCAACGACATCACCGTCGTCCGATTCGAGCAGCCGTGGGTCCGCGCCGGCCGCAAGATCGCGACCGCGCCGCCCACCCTCGACGCCGGCTTCGTCGCCGGTGCCAACAAGCTGCGCACCCGCTCGCCCCTGGTCGTCGGCGGCCGCTCGGCCGGCGCCCGCTCCGCGACCCGTACGGCGCGCGGCCTCGGCGCCGTCGGCTGCCTGGCGCTCGCCTTCCCGCTGCACCCGCCCGGCAAGCCCGAGAAGTCGCGGCTGGTCGAGCTGCGCGGGGCGCGCGTGCCGACGCTCGTCGTCCAGGGCGAGCGCGACGCCATGGGGCGTCCCGAGGCGTTCCCGGCCGACCTCGACCTGGCCGTCATCCCCGAGGCCGACCACTCGTTCAAGGTCCCCCAGCGGGGCTCGATCACCCAGGACGAGGCCCTGGAGATCCTGGTGCAGTCGACGCTGGAGTGGATCGTGCGCGAGGTCGTGGGGAATTCACCTCGGCGGTGACGTGTTCCACCTGTCGTGATGGCCGTGATGGAACGCCTCAGGCGCGACGTACGCTGGGAAGCGATGACTGACGTGACTGGACCCGAGGCCGATGCCCTCGACGCCGTTGACCCGGTCGAGCCGGTGGACCTGGAGACCGAGACCGAGGCAGAGCGCTCCCTGCGCTTCGAGCGCGACGCCCTGCCCTTCCTCGACCAGCTCTACGGGGCGGCGATGCGGATGACCCGCAACCCCTCCGACGCCGAGGACCTGGTGCAGGAGACGTTCGCCAAGGCCTACTCGGCGTTTCACCAGTTCCGGCCTGGCACCAACCTCAAGGCCTGGCTCTACCGGATCCTGACCAACACCTTCATCAACACCTACCGCAAGAAGCAGCGCCAGCCGCAGCAGTCGATGTCCGAGGACGTCGAGGACTGGCAGCTCGCGCGCGCCGAGTCGCACAGCTCCTCGGGGCTGAAGTCGGCCGAGATGGAGGCGTTGGAGCACCTGCCCGACTCCCAGGTCAAGGACGCCCTGCAGCGCCTGCCCGAGGAGTTCCGGCTCGCGGTCTACCTCGCCGACGTCGAGGGGTTCGCCTACAAGGAGATCGCCGAGATCATGGACACGCCCATCGGCACCGTGATGTCCCGGCTCCACCGCGGGCGGCGCCAGCTGCGCGACATGTTGTCCGACTACGTGCGCAGCAACGACCTGCTGCCGGCAGCGACCGTGGAGGCGAAGCGCTGATGACCCACGACCACTCCCACACCGGGCCCGCCGCCGACGCCGAGTGCGCCGACTTCCTCGAGCGGATCGTCTACTTCCTCGACAACGAGCTCGACGACGCCGACTGCACCGAGGTCCGCCTCCACCTCGACTCGTGCAACCCCTGCCTGGTCAAGTACGACCTGCAGCGCACCGTGAAGTCCGTCGTGGCCCGCTCCTGCTCCGAGGTGGCTCCGGCCGACCTGCGCGAGCGGGTGCGCATCCGCATCCGCGAGGTCCAGGTGTCGATCCAGGTCACGCCCGAGGGCTGAGCTTCTCCAACCTGCTCCAGAGACAGATGAACCCCCGGCCGGTGGCCGGGGGTTCGTCGTGTCCAGCAGCATTCAGCTGTTGGGGCGCTTGCCGTGGTTGGCGGCCTTCTTGCGCCGCGAGCGGCGCTTGCGTCCGGTCTTGCCCATGGTGTCCTCCTGGGATGTAGATCGACTCAGTCTCTCAGGTGGCGCGGGCCGGGGGAAATCGGGCGCCTCACCCCGACGTGTCCGGTGATCCCTCCACTTGTCCGGCAACGGTTCGCCGGACAGGTGTAGGAATCCCCGGTCGACCGGGGACTCCTGCTGCCGGGCGACCCGGGCCCGCCTACAACCGCCCGAGGAACCGTTCGGCGTCGACGACGACCCGGGTGACCTCACCGCTGGCGACGACCTTGCCGGGGCGCTCGTCCTCGCCCTCCACGCCGTCGATGTGGCGGGCGGCGACGGTGAAGCGGTGCAGGCGGCCGTCAACGTACGCCGTGGAGGCGCTGACCTCGACGACCTGCCCGACGGCGGAGGCGCCGAGGTGCTCCAGCGTCACGCGGGTGCCGACGCTGGTCGATCCTTCCGGCAGCGTCGGGTCGAGGGCGGCGCAGGTGGCGGCCTCGAGCCAGGCGAGCAGGCGCGGGGTGCCGAGCACCGGCAGCGAGCCGGAGCCGACCGCGAGCGCGGTGTCGTCGTCGGTCACGGTCCGGCGGATCACGGCGGTGCAGACGGGTGCCATCACAGCTCCAGCACGTAGGAGATCAGGTCGACCCCGGCGTAGGGCGACCAGTCGCGGTCGGGGACCCGGACGAAGCCGAGCCGCTCGTAGAGGCGGTGGGCGCCGGTCATCGCGGTCAGCGAGCACAGCGCGACCCCCTGGGCGCCCTCGGCGCGGAAGCGCTCGAGGACCAGGCCGGTGAGCGCCTGGCCGACGCCGCGCCCCTGGGCGGCGGGGGAGACCGCGAGCATCCGGAACTCGCCCTCGTCGTCCCGGCTGACCTCGCGCCACGGCGACCCCGCGGGGCAGACGGTCACGTTGCCGAGCAGCTCGCCGTCCTCGACCGCGACCCAGACCTCGGCCTCGCGGTCGCGGCCGGCGACGTCGGCCAGGCGCTCGACGTAGGCGTCCTCGGGCCCGCGCAGGAAGGGCCCGTAGGCCGCGACCGTGAGCCGGCCGATCGCGGCGTACTCGCTCGGGTCGGCGCGCCTCAGCTCCACCGGTGCCCGCTCAGATGCCGAGCGTCGCGCGCGGGTAGGCCGCGTCGACGTCGGTGATGATGTTGACCAGGTAGGGCACGCCCGAGGCGAACGCACGGTCGAGCGCGGGCCCGATGTGGCGCGGGTCGGTGACGGTCTCGCCGGCGCCGCCGAGCGCCTTGACGACGCCGTCGTACGCCGTGCGCGGGGCCAGGTCGGCGGCGACGTCGTAGCCGTAGAGCATCTGCATCGGGCCCTTCTCCAGGCCCCAGGCGGAGTTGTTGCCCATGACCATCACGACGGGCAGGTCGTGGCGCACGAGCGTGTCGACGTCCATCAGCGAGAAGCCGGCGGCGCCGTCGCCGAGCAGCAGCGCGACCTGGGCCGAGGGCCGGGCGATGCGCGCGGCGATGGCCGCGCCGAGGCCGGCGCCCAGGCAGCCGTAGGGGCCGGGGTCGAGCCAGCCGCCGGGCAGCTTGGGCTCGACGTACTTGCCGGCGAAGCTGACGAAGTCGCCGCCGTCGCCGATGACGACGGCGTCGTCGGCCAGGCGCGGCACGAGCTCGCCGTAGATGCGGGCGGGGTGGATCGGGTCGGCCTCGGCCGACAGCAGCGCGCGGTCTCGCTCGGCCGCGGCGGCGACGCCGTCCTGCAGCGAGCGCACCCACGGCGCCCAGGCGGGCTTGGGTCCGCGCTCGACGGCCTCGAGCAGGGCGTCGAGGAACACCGCGAGGTCGCCGGACGCCGACGCGGCCAGGGTCGCGTGGCGCGAGACCTGGGCGGGGGAGTCGGCGACGTGCACGACCTGGGCGTCGCCGAAGACGCCGTAGCCGAGGCGGAAGTCGAGCGGGGTGCCGACCACGACGACGAGGTCGGCCTCCTTGAGGGCCTGGCTGCGGGCCTTGGTCACGAGCATGGGGTGGCCGCCGGGGACGACGCCGCGGCCCATGCCGTTGGTGACCGCCGGCAGGCCGAGGGTCTCGACCAGGCGCAGCGCGGCCACCTCGGCCCCGTCGGCCCACACGTCGGTGCCCAGCACCAGCGTCGGGCGCTGGGCGGAGCCGAGCAGACGGGCGATCGCCGCGACCGCGTCGGGGTCGGGGTCGGCGCCGCGGACGCGCTCGCCGGTGGGCGTGGGGCCGGAGGCGGTCGCGAAGAACTCGTCCATGGGGACGTCGACGAACACCGGGCCGCGGTGCGAGGACCCGGCGAGGCGGAAGGCCTCGTCCATGCCGGTGGCTACCTCGGCGGCGGTGGGGATGGTCGCGGCGTGCTTGGAGACCGAGGCGACGATGGGCGGCTGGTCGAGCTCCTGCAGGCTGCCGGTGCCCCAGCGGTTCTGCGGGGCGCGCCCGCCGACGACGACCATGGGTGAGCCGGCGAACTGGGCCTGCGCGATCGCGCTGACGCCATTGGTGACGCCGGGGCCGGCGGTGAGCACGGCCAGGCCGGGCACCCGCGTCAGCTTGCCGGTCGCCTCGGCGGCGAACGCGGCCGTCTGCTCGTGGCGCACGTCGAGCAGCCGCATCGGCGGGTCCGCCTTGACCGCTCCGTCGTACATCGGGAAGACGTGGGCGCCGGAGAGGGTGAACATCGTCTCGACGCCGTGGGCGCGGGCCGCGGCGACGGCGAGCTCGCCCGAGTGCCCGGAGATCTGGTCGGTCATGCCTCGCAGGCTACCGACGGGTGCGTCAGGGGTGCCGGAAGGACGGGTTGGTCTCACGCAGCAGGCCCACCAGGACCAGCATCAGGTCGGCGCGCACGACCGGCGGACGGCTGCCCAGGGCCAGCTGGAGGTAGAGCGCGCGCAGGAACGCCTGGGCGTTGCTGGTCGTGACGAACGGGTCGGCGCCCGGGGCGTGGGCGGCCGCCGAGGCCGCCGCGGCGATCCGGTTGAGCCACGGCTCGATCACGGTCAGTGGCACCGACCCGCGGCGCAGGACCGCCATGGTGGTGCCGACCAGACGGTCCGGCTCGCCGTGGGTGAACGGCTGCTCGACCGGCAGCAGCAGCCGGTCGGCGACGACGTCGAGCACGACGGTCAGCTCGGCGTGGCCGAGGTGGGGCGAGGCGGCCAGCGCGCTCAGCGCGTCCGCGCCGTGGGCGATGGCGTGGGCCCAGCCCTTGCCGTCGACGTAGCCACGCAGGTCCTGCTCACGCAGCACCCAGGTCGCGATCGCGTCACCCCACTGCAGCACTTTGCCGCCCAGGACGAGGGGCCGGCTGTTGTCGCGCTCGATGCACTCGGCCAGCACCAGCGCCGAGAACGCGCGCCGGAAGACGCTGTCGGTGCCGCGCTCGCCGAGCCCGGCCGTCAGCCCCGCCGCCATGCCGTCGCCGAGACCCGGCAGCAGGTCGTCGTAGACGCCGCGGCCGATCCACGTCGCCAGCGTCGGGTACGCCGTGCCGTCGCGCAGCGCAGGGTCGCTGGCGCCCAGCATGACCGAGAGTTCTTCGGTCAGGTCAGCCAACGGCAGACCCTCCGGGACCCGGAAGTCGTCGTCGTGGACCTGCTTCCAGTTCACCCGAGACACGCTGAGGATCTTCGCACTGATCACCCCCGACGACCCACTCGGGTGACGCCCTATTCTCAGGAGGTGCCGTCCTTCGCCGAGATCGTCCGCACGCGCACCGACCTCGGCCGCGACGACGTCGCCTGGCTGCAGCTGCTGCAGGCCGACTGGCAGATCATCGCCGACCTCTCCTTCGCCGATCTCGTGCTCTGGCTGCCCGACCGCGACGGCAGCGGCTTCTGGGCGGCCGGTCAGATGCGGCCGACCACCGGCCCCACGGCCTACGTCGACGACGTCATCGGCACCTACGTCGAGCGCGGACGCCGCCCGCTGCTCGACGCCGCCTACGAGCAGGGGCGCACGGCCCGCGAGGGCGACCCCGAGTGGCGCGACGAGGTCCCGGTGCGGATGGAGTCGATCCCGGTCGTGCGCGAGGGCCGCGTCATCGGCGTGATCGGGCGCCACACCAACCTGCTCGGCGTCCGCACACCGAGCCGCCTCGAGCTGTCCTACCTGCAGACCGCCGCCGACCTCACCCAGATGATCGCCACCGGGCACTTCCCGGCGACCGG
>JAOPXU010000329.1 GCA_025964985.1 Nocardioides sp. | reverse complement strand
GCGAGGCGGTCAGCAAGCTCGAGCGCGAGCTGGGGGTCACGCTGCTCGACCGGCGCCGGTCCGGGGCGCGGATCAGCCGGCGCGGCCGCGCGCTGCAGCAGTTCATGGTCGAGGTGCTCGAGGCGGTCGAGCGGCTGCGCACCGCGGCCGGCGACCAGACCACCAGCACCCGTCAGGTGCGCGTCGGCACGGTCAGTGCCGCGACGTCGACGCTCCTCGCGCCGGCGCTCCGCGAGTTCCGCGCCGCCCACCCTGGGACCACCGTCGAGCTCATCAACACCCAGCAGGGCGAGATCCACCAGGGCCTGCTCGAGGGGGCGCTCGACCTCGGCCTCGTGAACGTGCTCGCCGGCGACGACCCGCCGACCGACCTGGTCGGCACCGGCCTGGTCCACGGCCGCCCGGTGGCGGTCCTGCCGGCCGGGCACCCGCTCACCGCGCAGGCGTCGGTGACCGTCGAGGAGCTGCGGGCCGAGCCGTTCGTGGCCATGCGGGCGGGCTACCTCATGCACCGCTTCGCGCACCGGCTCTTCGGCGCGGACATGCCGGCCATCAGCTACACCACCGACGGCGCCGAGCTCGGCAAGATCATGGTGGCCGAGGGCCTGGGGGCCACCGTGCTGCCCGACTACAGCGTCCTCGGCGACCCCATGGAACGCGCGGGCCTCATCGTCGCCCGCCCGATCGAGGACGACCGCACCGCCGTGACCCTGGTGCTCCGGCACCGTCAGGGCGAGCACGCCCCCCGACCGGTCCGCGACCTGCAGGAGCTGCTGGTCCGGCACGCGCGCACTTACCAGGACGCCCGCGTGTCCTGACGCGGGAACCGCCGGGCGGGGCCGGCCGTCCCAGCCCCATGACGCGCACTCCTCGCCGCACCCGGCTCACCGGCCTTCTCATCACCCTGACCGTGCTCGGGGTCGCCCTCGCCGGCTGCTCGTCCGGCGCCGACACCGCGTCCACGGATGCTGCCGGGACCAGCTCGTCCGGCGGCTCCGCCGACGGCCCGGAGCCGGCGCCCGCCGCCGATGCCCCTCAGGCTGAGGTGGCGGACGGGGACCTGGCGCTGGACTCCCGTGCCCTGAGCTCCTCCGGCCTGGCCTTCCAGGCCAACGGGCTGCAGGGCACCGCCCCGGAGAAGGTGTCCCCGAAGTCCGTCATCTCGACCGGCAACGTGGCCCTGCGCTCCCCCGACGTGGCCGACGCTCGCTTCGACGTGCAGAAGGTCGTCGACCGGTACGCCGGCGAGGTGACCGAGGAGCAGACCGACACCGACAAGGAGGGTGAGGTGAAGCACGCCCGGCTCGTCGTCCGGATCCCCACCGCGGACTTCCGCGCCGCGATCGGCGACCTGGAGCAGGCCGCCGACCTGATCTCCTCGGACACCAACACCGACGACGTCACCACGCAGGTCATCGACATCGCGGTCCGCCTGCGGGTGCAGCGGCGCAGCATCCTGCGCGTCGAGACGCTGCTCGACCGGGCCCAGAACATCCGCGACATCATCGCCATCGAGGCCCAGCTGTCCCGGCGCCAGGCCGTCCTGAACTCCCTGGAGCGCCGCCAGTCCTACCTCGCCGACCAGACGAAGATGTCGACGGTCACGGTCTCCCTCGAGCGGACCCCCGAGAAGAAGCCGGTCGTCAAGGAGAAGAAGAAGGACGACGCCACCGGGTTCGTGGCCGGCCTGAAGTCCGGCTGGTCCGGCCTGAGCCACGTCGCCGTCGGCGCGGCCACGGTCGCCGGCGCCGCGCTGCCGTTCCTCGTGCTGCTGCTGGTGCTCCTCGTCCCCGGCCTGCCGCTCGGCCGCCGGCTGCTGCGGCGGCGTACGACGTCCGCGCTCGAGGCGTGATCGGCCCTGACCTCAGGACGTCATACGTCCCGAGCCAGCGGATGCACCGACCGCATGACGTCCCGGGCGCTCAGACGGGGTAGGACTGCACGAACTCCGTCAGCCGCTTCAGCTGGTCGGGGTCGGTCGAGGGGATGACGCCGTGGCCCAGGTTGAAGATGTGGCCCTTGGCGGCCCGGCCGGCCTCGATGACCTGGCCCGCACGGGCGGTCATCACGTCGGTGGGGGCGAAGACGAGGGTGGGGTCGAGGTTGCCCTGGACCACGCGGTCCCCGACGAGCGGGATCGCGTCGGCGAGCGGGGTGCGCCAGTCGACGCCGACGACGTCCGCCCCGGCGTCGCCCATCAGGCCGAGCAGATTGGCGGTGCCGACGCCGAAGTGGATGCGCGGCACGCCGAGCTCGCCGGCGTCGGCCAGCACGCGGGCCGAGTGCGGCATCACGTGCTCGCGGTAGTCGGCGCGGGTCAGCGCGCCGGCCCAGGAGTCGAACAGCTGCACCGCGCTGGCGCCGGCCGCGACCAGCACCACGAGGTAGGCCGCGGAGATGCCGGCGATCTTGCGCATCAGCGCGTCCCAGACCTCGGGCGCCCCGAACATCATCGCCTTGGTCTTGGCGTGCTCCTTGGAGGGCCCGCCCTCGACGAGGTACGACGCCACGGTGAACGGCGCCCCCGCGAACCCGATCAGCGGCGTGGCGCCCAGCTCGGCGACCAGCTCGGCGACGGCTTGGGAGATGAAGGGCACGTGGTCGGGCGTGAGGTCCGGGATCGCCTCCACGTCGGCGAGCGTGCGCACCGGCGAGGCCACGACCGGCCCGACGCCCGGCTTGATGTCGAGGTCGACACCCACGGCCTTGAGCGGCAGCACGATGTCGGAGAAGAAGATGGCGGCGTCGACGCCGTAGCGACGCACCGGCTGCAGGGTGATCTCGACGACCATGTCGGGCCGCATGCACGACTCGAGCATGCCGACGCCCTCGCGCAGTGCGAGGTACTCGGGCAGCGAGCGGCCCGCCTGCCGCATGAACCACACGGGCGTGTGGGACGGCTGCTGGCCGCGCGCGGCCCGGAGGAAGGCGCTGTCGGCCAGTCCGGGATGTGCTTCAGGTCGGGTTGCCACGCCGCAAGCGTGCCACTCGCCCCCGCGTGTCCCGATATCGGATGCACCACCCCGGTCCTACCCTGACCTCATGGTCGTGCGCCAGCAGTCGAGCGCCGCGCCCGCGGTGTTCCGCGCGGCGGTGGCTGCCATGCGCGCTGCCGTCCTGCGGCCCGAGGTGCTGTGCGAGGAGATGCCGGCACCGCAGCGCATCGCCCCCTACGCCGCTGCGCTGTCGGCCGACGTGACCGTCGACGGCGTCGACGTTGGCACCGGGCGGATCATCCTGCTCCACGACCCCGACGGCAACGACGCCTGGGACGGCACCTTCCGCTGCGTCGCCTACTGCCGCGCCGAGGTCGAGCTCGAGCTCGTCGCCGACCCGATGCTGGCCCACGTCGGCTGGTCCTGGCTCGTCGACGCCCTCGACGCCCACGGCGCCGAGCACGGCAACGCCTCCGGCACCGTCACCCGCGTCGCCACCGAGTCGTTCGGCGGCATGGCCGACGACGGCGGCACCGCCCAGATCGAGGTCCGCGCGTCGTGGACCCCCGTCCTGGGCCCGACCGGCCTCGACATCGCGCCGCACGTCGAGGCGTGGGGCGAGCTGCTCTGCACCGCCTCGGGCCTGGAGCCCGTGCCCGAGGGCGTCGCGGTCCTCCCCAGCCGGCGAGGGCAGCGGGGCACGCCCGGCCGATGACCTCCGACCCAGTCGAGCACGACCCCGCCCCCCACGACCCCGACGCCGCCGTCGAGCCCCCGGTCGACACTGCTGCGCCCGATGCGCCCGAGGTCGTCGAGCCACTCGCCGACCTGCTGACCCTCGCCGACGGCGTACCCCCGGTCACCGAGACGCAGGAGGCGCTGCTCGCGGTGTGCGCCGACCTCGCGGCCGGCACCGGCCCGGTGGCGATCGACGCCGAGCGGGCCTCCGGCTACCGCTACTCCGGGCGGGCCTACCTGATCCAGCTGCGCCGCAACGGCAGCCACACGGCCCTGATCGACCCGATCGCGTTCGACTCCCTGGCCCCGCTGGCCGAGGTGCTCGAGGGCACCGAGTGGATCCTGCACGCCGCCACCCAGGACCTGCCGTGCCTCAACGAGATCGGTCTCTACCCGGACGCCCTGTTCGACACCGAGCTCGCCGGCCGGCTGCTCGGCTACCCGCGGGTCGGCCTCGCGACGCTGGTCGAGACGCTGCTGGGCTTCCGGATGAAGAAGGAGCACTCGGCCGCCGACTGGTCGACGCGCCCGCTCCCCCAGGCCTGGCTCGAGTACGCCGCCCTCGACGTCGAGGTGCTCGTCGAGCTGCGCGACCGGCTCGCCGGCGAGCTGGAGGAGACCGGCAAGGCCGAGTGGGCGCGCCAGGAGTTCGACGCGCTGCGCTCGTTCAAGCCGACCCCGCGCACCGACGCGTGGCGCCGCACCTCCGGGCTGCACCGGGTGCGCGGACGCCGGGCCCTGGGCGCGGTCAAGGCGCTGTGGGAGACCCGCGACGAGCTCGCCGCCAAGCGTGACGTGACCCCCGGCCGGATCATCCCCGACGCCGCCATCGTGGCCGCCGCCGTCGCCATGCCGGTCGACCGGGCCGCGCTGCAGGACGTCAAGGGCTTCCACGGCCGCGGGGCCGACCGCTACGGCGCTCGCTGGGTCGAGGCCCTCGAGCGGGTCGCGGCCATGACCGAGGACGAGCTGCCGACGCGCTCGCCCAAGGGCGACGGTCCCCCGCCGCCGCGCGCCTGGGCCGAGAAGGACCCGGTGGCCGCCGTACGGCTGCAGCTGGCGCGCGACGCCGTCGCCGCCCTGGCCGAGCAGCACCACCTGCCGGTCGAGAACCTGCTGACGCCCGACACCCTGCGCCGCACCCTGTGGTCGCCGCCGGCCACCCGCGACCCCGGCGACCTGCTCGACCGCGTCGTCGACCAGCTGACCTCGATGGGTGCACGGCCGTGGCAGGTCGCGCTGACCGCGCCGGTCATCGCGACCGCGGTGCTGCAGGCCGACGACCAGGCCGCGCAGGACGCCGTCGCCGCCGCCGCGAGGGCTGCGGCCCGGGCCGAGGCCGACGTCGAGGACGACGACCTGACGGACCTGGTCGAGCTGGCCGGGGACGACCAGGACGATCAGGACGTCGAGGGCTCCGGCGACGGCGTGTAGTCGGGGTTGAGCACCGAGCGCGACACCTCGTCGATCTCGGCGGCCACCGTGGGTGCGTCGATCGCGCCCAGGCTGAGCAGCAGCTCCGACAGCAGCGGCTGGACGGCCTCGTCGAGCGCGACGACGTCGTCGACGAGCGGCAGCAGCACGAGGTCGTCGACGCTGGCGTTGAAGACCCCGGAGTTGGCCGGCTCCTCGCCGGGCTGCAGGAACGCCTCGGAGCGCGCGACCGTCAGGTTGGCCGGGACGACCTCGCCGGAGCGGGCCAGGGCCTCGGTCGACTCGTCGGAGATGAGGTGGACCAGGAAGTCGGCGGCCTGCTGCACGTGGTCGCCGGGGGCGATGCACAGCCCGCTCACCTCACCGACCGTCGCCGCGCCGCCGACGCGCGGCATCGGCATCACGTCGAAGTCGAGGCCCTCGACCTCACGCAGCTCGGGCACCAGGTCGCGGAAGCCCTCGATCATGCCGAGCTCGCCGCGCTCGAACCACTCCAGCGGCGAGGCCTCCTCGAGCTGCTCCTCGCTCAGCGTCACCCCGGCGTCGCGCAGCACGGGCAGGACCGTGGCGAGCGTGTCGACGTTGTCGCTGCTGGCGAAGTCGAGCGACGTGGGGTCGCCGGCGTCGTCGTAGAGGCTGCCCCCGCCGGAGAGCAGGAACGGCGCCAGGCTGCGCAGGGTCGGGGTGATCGAGACGCCCTTGACGCCGCCGCGGCGGCTGGCGAACGTCGCTGCGGCGCTGAACTCCTCGAACGTCCAGCCGTCGACCACGTCCGCCGGCGCGGGCAGGCCGCGCTCGCGCATCGTCTCGAAGTCGATCAGGTCGGTGTTGTAGTACATGACCATCGGCGAGATCGCCGACGGCATGCACTGCAGGTCGTCGTCGGCGGAGAACGCCTCGATGGCCGGTGGGGCGTAGTCGTCGCCGTAGCTGATGTTGCGCTCGGCGAGCAGCTCGAACAGCGGCACGTTGCGCTCGCCCTCGATGACCCCGGCCAGGTCGCGGCGCGCGACGAGGTAGACGTCGGGGGCGTCGGCGTCCGCGAGCGCGTCGGTCATCTGCTCGCTGGAGTCCCAGGAGACCAGCTCGACCTGCACGCTCTGCGCGGTGTCGTTGTAGCTGTCGACCATCGACTGGTACGCCGCCACGACGGCCTCCGAGCCGAAGACGCCGAGGCTCAGCGTGACCGCGCCGGGCGAGGGCGCCGGGACCGGGTCGGCGTCGTCCTGGCAGGCGGCGACGAGCGGAGCGAGGAGGACCAGGACCGGGACGATCGCGAGCCGTCGGCTCCAGCGTCGTCTCATCCTGCTCCTCGGGGTGGGGTGTGCGGCGACACCTTACCGAGAGGAGCGTCGAGCACGCCGGGCTGGGAGCGCCTCACGGCGCGTGGCCGCTCTAGGCGGCTTGTTGTGGGACCCGGGGCTGCCACAGCCCGACGTGCTCAACTCCTACAACGTTACCCGGTGGCGGCTGTTCCGCGAAGATTCGCGGTGGCCGACATCGTCACTCCTCGCCGGGCGGCGGGTCGGGGTGCGGTCCGTGCGGGCCCTCGCCGTCGGTGAGCGGCGGGTCGGCGTCCTGGTCGTGGTCGGGGCTCTCGGCAGGCGTGGTGGTCATGCGACCCGGTACCCGGGTCAGGCCAGCCGACCGTCGAGCTCGAGGCGGGCCGAGGCCTGCAGCTGCTCGGCGAGGACCAGCATCCGGCGTACCTCGCCGTGGGTGGGCTCGGCCAGGACGGCGCGGCCGGTGGCCACGACGCGGGCGAAGGCGGCGGCGCGGAGCAGGACGTCGGCGAAGTCGCTGTGGGCGATGCCGCGCAGCACCTCGTCGACCATGGCCCGCAGCTCGTCGGGACCGGGCGGGTCGGCGACCCCGGCCACGACCTCGGAGACCGGGACCCGGCTGCGCCCGGCGTCGTACTCGCGGGCGGCGCGGACCGGCTCGCGGTGCACCCACGAGCGCAGCACGAACAGCCGCCACAGGCATCCGGCGAGGGACTCGGCGTGCGAGCCGGCCCAGACCTCGGCGATGGTCTCGATGCCCTCGGTGTCGGCGAGGTGCAGGAGCCGCTCGGCGACCCCGGCGTCACCGGAGCCGGCGGCGCCGCGCACGAGCAGCTGGGCGGCGCGGTCGGCGGCCTCGCTGACCAGGGCCGGGTCGGTGCCGCCCTCCATGTCCTCGAACCAGCTCGCCCGGAACGGGGCGGGCCGGTGGTGCGGCCGGCTGGGCTGGTCCTCAGGCATCGCTCCAGCCTACGAGCCAGCCCGTGGGAGCGTGCCGGTGAGGGCTGGGCGGGGGGCCCCGGACGGCGCGAGGCCCGCTCACTCAGGCCAGGACCTTGCGGATCCGCTGGTCGCTGACGGGACCGTCGGTGCCGAGCTGCTGGGCCCACAGCGAGATGCGGTACTCCTCGAGCATCCAGCGCACCTGGCGCAGCCGCTCGTCGGGCGGACGGCCCTCGGGCAGCGCGGCGACCCGGTGGGCGTAGGCGTCCTGCAGCTGCACGACCTGGTCCATGAGCTGGCGGTCACGCACGATGTCGGCGCCCCCGAGCCGCTCGCGGCGCTGCTCGAGCGCGCGCAGGTAGAGCGGGAAGCGCCGCAGCCGACGGGCCCCCGCCTCGGCGACGAACCCGCGCTGCACGAGGCGGCCGAGCTGGGCCTTCATGTCGGTCAGGGCCGGCAGCTGCGCCATGTCGGCGCGCCCGCCCAGGGCCTTGTCGACCGCGCGCCAGCGCTCGAGCACGACGATGACGTCACCGACGGTCGCGCGCACGGCGGTCTGATGGTCGCGGGTCGCCTCGGCGACCAGTGCGGCGAAGGCCGCCTCGTCACGCACCTGCGGCCGGGCGTCGACCAGGTCGGAGAGCACCGCCACCCGGCAGTCGGAGAGCAGCTCGGCCACGGTGGCGTACGGCGACCCGGCCAGCCCGAGCTTCTCCAGGTTGCTCAGCGAGTCGAGCACGCGGGCGGTCGGGTCGGGCACGGCGAGGGTGAGCAGGCGCCGGGTGCCGAGGCGGTGGCGGGCGGCGGCCTCGTCGCCGGAGCCGAAGACGCTCAGCCCGACGGTCGCGCCCTCGTCGACCAGGGCCGGGTACGCCGTCACCTCGTGTCCCGCGCGGCGCTCGGTGATGGCGGGCTCGAGGGCGCCGAAGGTCCAGGTCGTCCGGCCGGTCGCGGCGAGCCCGCTGCCCGCGGCCACCTGGTCGAGGGCGGCGGCGAACTGCGGGCGCAGCGGCGCCTTGAGGGCCTCGAGGTCCTTGCCGCGGGCCTGCTCGGCGCCGGTGTCGTCGACGACGCGGTAGGTCGGGCGCAGGTGCTCGGGGACCTTGGCCCAGTCCCACACCTCGCGCGGCACGACGACGCCGACGGTGGCGCGGCACCAGCGCTCGAGTGCGTCGAGCAGCGGCTCCTCGCCCGGCGGCGTCTCGCGCAGGAACGCCCGCGCCTTGTCGGGCGCCGGCACGAGCGAGACGCGCAGGTTCTTGGGCAGGCTGCGGATCAGGCTGGTGACCAGCTCCTCGCGCAGGCCGGGGACGTTCCAGGAGAAGTCGTCGTCGCCGACCTGGTTGAGGGTCGCCACGGGGACGTCGATGGTCAGGCCGTCGTCGGCCGCGCCCGGCTCGAAGTGGTAGCTGATCGGGAAGGTCAGGCCCTCGCGGCTGCCCTCCCAGGCGGTCGGGAAGTCCTGCTCCTGCACCGTGGCCGCGGTGTCGTGGGTGAGCATGTCGAGGTCGAAGGTGAGCAGGTCGGGGGCCTTCTGCCGCGCGCGCTTCCACCAGGAGTCGAAGTGGGCTCCGCTGACGACCTCGTGGCCGACGCGGGCGTCGTAGAAGTCGAACAGCGTGTGCTCGTCGACCACGATGTCGCGGCGCCGGGCGCGGTGCTCGAGGGCCATCGCCTCCTCGAGCAGCTCGCGGTTGCGCGTGAAGAACGGGTGGCGGGTGTGCCACTCCCCCTGCACCAGCGCGTGCCGGATGAACAGCTCGCGCGCCACCGACGGCGCGACCTTGCCGAAGCTGACGAGGCGGTCGGCGACCAGCGGGACGCCGTAGAGCGTGACGCGCTCGTGGGCGAGCACGGCCGCGCGCTTCTTGGACCAGTGCGGCTCGGAGTAGGACCGCTTGACCAGGTGGGCGCCGAGCCGCTCGGCCCACTCGGGGTCGATGGCGGCGTTCTGGCGCGCCCAGAGCCGGCCGGTCTCGACGAGCTCGCCGGCCATGAGGAACGGCGGGTTCTTCCTGGCCAGGCCGCTGCCGGGGAAGACGGCGAACTTCGCACCGCGGGCGCCGACGTACTCGCGCATCGGACGTCGTCCGGTCGGCTTGGCGCCGCGCTGCTCCTCGCGCTCCTCGAGCATGCCGATGTGGCTGAGCAGGCCCGAGAGAAGCGCCTGGTGGATGCCGTCGGCGTCGGGGAGGTCGGCCGGGCGGCCGACCTGGATGTCCATCTCCTTGCAGACCTGGCGCAGCTGGGACTCGAAGTCCTGCCACTCCCGCACCCGCAGGTAGTTGAGGAACTCACGCTTGCACATCCGGCGGAACGCGCTGCTGCTGAGCTCCTTCTGCTGCTCGCGCAGGTAGCGCCACAGCTCGAGCCAGGACAGGAAGTCGGAGCCCTCGACCTTGAACCGCGCGTGCAGCTGGTCGGCCTGCGGGCGCTGCTCGGCCGGCCGCTCGCGCGGGTCCTGCAGCGAGAGCGCGGCGGCGATGACGATGACCTCGCGCACGCAGCCGAGCCGCTCGGCCTCGATCACCATCCGGGCCAGGCGCGGGTCGACCGGCAGCCGGGCCAGGCGGCGTCCGACGTCGGTCAGCTGCGGGCCGTCGGGCGCACGACGTCCGCGCCGGTCGCGCCGGTCGTCGCGCGGTGGCGCCGGCCGCAGTTCATCAGCGGCCATGACGGCCCCCAGCTCCTCGAGCAGCTGGACGCCGGCCTGGACGTTGCGCTTGTCGGGCGGCTCCACGAACGGGAAGCGGGCGACGTCACCGAGGCCCAGCGAGGTCATCTGCAGGATCACCGACGCGAGGTTGGTGCGCAGGATCTCCGGCTCGGTGAACTCCGGGCGCGCCTCGAAGTCCTCCTCGGAGTAGAGCCGGATCGCGATGCCCGGCGCCACGCGGCCGCAGCGGCCCGAGCGCTGGTTGGCCGAGGCCTGGCTGATCGGCTCGATCGGCAGCCGCTGGACCTTGGTGCGCACCGAGTAGCGCGAGATCCGGGCGACGCCGGTGTCGACGACGTAGCGGATGCCGGGCACGGTCAGCGACGTCTCGGCGACGTTGGTGGCCAGGACGACCCGACGCCCGGAGTGGGAGGCGAAGACGCGGTGCTGCTCGGCGGCCGACAGCCGGGAGTAGAGCGGCACGATCTCGGGGCCGCGCTCGCCCAGCGCCGAGGACAGCGCGTCGGCGGTGTCGCGGATCTCGCGCTCGCCGGGCAGGAAGACCAGGACGTCGCCGGAGCCGTCGCCGCCGAGCTCCTTGACCGCGTCGACGATCGCCTCGGTCTGGTCGCGCACGATCGGCTCGCCGTCGTCGTCGTCCTCCATGACGTCGACCAGCGGGCGGTAGCGGACCTCGACCGGGTAGGTGCGCCCGGACACCTCGACGACCGGGGCGGGAGTGCCGTCGGGCGCGGCGAAGTGGGCCGCGAAGCGCTCGACGTCGATGGTGGCCGAGGTGATGACCAGCTTGAGGTCGGGACGGCGCGGCAGCAGCCGCTTGAGGTAGCCGAGCAGGAAGTCGATGTTGAGGCTGCGCTCGTGGGCCTCGTCGATGATGATCGTGTCGTAGCGCTTGAGCTGGCGGTCGCGCTGCAGCTCGGCCAGCAGGATGCCGTCGGTCATCACCTTGACCTTGGTGTCGCGCGAGGTCCGTGCCGTGAACCGCACCTGGTAGCCGACCAGCTGGCCCAGCTCGGAGCCGAGCTCCTCGGCGATCCGCTCGGCGACGCTGCGTGCCGCGATCCGCCGCGGCTGGGTATGCCCGATCCGCTCGCGACCGAGCTCGAGGCAGATCTTCGGCAGCTGCGTGGTCTTGCCCGACCCGGTCTCGCCGGCGACCACCACGACCTGGTGGTCGCGGATCGCGGCGGCGATCTCGTCGCGGCGCTGGCTGACCGGGAGGTCGGGTGGGTAGGTGATGACCTGCTCGACCTGGTGTTGTGACATGACCGGTCCATTCTGCCGGGTCGTGTCGAGTCGGATAACGCGACGTACTGCCCCCTGCGTCGGTTAGCGTCGTCCCGCTCCACCCGACCCTTCAGAGAGGCCAGGCCCATGGGATTCATGGACAGCATCCGCGGCGAGTTCATCGACATCGTCGAGTTCCTCGACGACAGCCGCGACACGCTGGTGTGGCGCTTCCCTCGTCACGACAACGAGATCAAGAACGGCGCCCAGCTCGTCGTCCGGCCGGGTCAGATGGCCGTCTTCGTCAACGAGGGCGAGATCGCCGACGTCTTCGGCCCCGGCACCGTCACGCTCGAGACCCAGAACCTGCCGATCCTGTCCACGCTGAAGGGCTGGAAGTACGGCTTCGACTCGCCGTTCAAGGCCGAGGTCTACTTCGTCGCGACCCGGCAGTTCACCGACTTCAAGTGGGGCACCCAGAACCCCGTCACGCTGCGCGACGCCGAGTTCGGCATGGTCCGGCTGCGCGCGTTCGGCACGTTCTCGCTGCGCATCGTTGACGGCTCCAAGCTGCTCAAGGAGCTCGTCGGCACCGACCCGTCGTTCCGCACCGAGGAGGTCGCGGAGTTCCTGCGCCAGTCGATCGTGTCGCAGTTCGGCACCGCCCTGGCCAAGGCCAACGTGCCGATGCTCGACCTGGCCGCCAACCAGCAGGGCATCGCCGACCAGCTCGCGCTGACGCTCACCGAGCAGCTGGCGCCGATGGGCATCGAGATCCCGCGGTTCGTCATCGAGAACATCTCGCTGCCGCCCGAGGTCGAGGCCGTCCTCGACAAGCGCACCTCGATGGGCGTGCTCGGCAACCTCGACCAGTACGCCAAGTTCCAGGCCGCCACCGCCATCGGCGACG
>JAOPXU010000293.1 GCA_025964985.1 Nocardioides sp. | reverse complement strand
GTCGACGTCGCTGACGTAGTTGAGCTCGTGCCCACCGCACTTGCCCATCGCGACGACGGCGAGCCGCGCCGAGGCGGTCGACGCGCTCCGCGTGGAGTACCGGCGGGTGCTGCTGCGCCTGGCCGCCCGCGACCTGGCCCACGACCTCGGCGTCGACGACGCGGCGGCCGAGCTGTCCGACCTGGCCGCCGGCACCCTCGACGCCGCGCTGGCCATCGCCCGGCAGCGGCTGGGCGACGAGGCCTCGCAGGCCCGGCTCGCGGTCATCGCGATGGGCAAGTGCGGGGGTCACGAGCTCAACTACGTCAGCGACGTCGACGTGATCTTCGTGCACGAGCCGACCGGCGAGGGTCTCGACGACGCCTCGCTGCGCACGGCGACCCGCCTGGCCAGCCACCTCATCCGCGTCTGCTCCGAGCACACCGGCGAGGGCACGATCTGGCCCGTCGACGCCAACCTGCGACCCGAGGGCAAGAACGGCCCGCTCACCCGCACGCTGGCCAGCCACCAGGGCTACTACGAGCGCTGGGCCAAGCCGTGGGAGTTCCAGGCGCTGCTCAAGGCCCGCCCCGTCGCCGGTGACCTCGAGCTCGGGGCGGCGTTCGTCGCGGCGGTGGCGCCGATGGTCTGGAGCGTCGCCGACAGCGACGGCTTCGTGGGCGAGGTGCAGGCGATGCGGCGCCGGGTGCTCGCGCACATCCCGGTCAAGGAGGCCGACCGCCAGCTCAAGCTCGGCTCCGGCGGCCTGCGCGACGTCGAGTTCGCCGTCCAGCTGCTGCAGCTCGTGCACGGCTGCGCCGACGAGCGCATCCGCTCCGCCACGACCCTCAGCGCCCTGGCCCAGCTGACCGAGACCGGCTACGTCGGCCGCGACGACGGTGAGGCCCTGCACGAGGCCTACGCGTTCCTGCGCACCCTCGAGCACCGCATCCAGCTGCACCGGATGCGCCGCACCCACATCGTCCCCGACGACCAGGCCTCGCTGCGCCTGCTGGGTCGCAGCCTCGGCTTCCACAAGGATCCCGCCGCCACCCTGGTCAAGGTCCTCGACCACCACCGCCGCGAGGTCCGCCGCCTCCACGAGAAGCTCTTCTACCGCCCGCTGCTCACCGCCGTCGCCCGCGTGCCCAGCGACGAGGTCCGTCTCTCCTCCGAGGCCGCCGGCGCCCGCCTCGCCGCGCTCGGCTACGACGACCCGAAGGCCGCCCTGCGCAACCTGGAGTCGCTGACCAGCGGCGTCTCGCGCACCGCCTCGATCCAGCGCGCGCTGCTGCCGGCCATGCTCACCTGGTTCGCCGAGGGCGCCGACCCCGACGCCGGCCTGTTCGGGTTCCGGCGGCTGAGCGAGGCCCTCGGGCGCACCCCCTGGTACCTCAAGACCCTGCGCGACGAGGGCGAGGTCGCCGAGCGCCTGGCCCACCTGCTCTCCACCTCCCGCTACGTCACCGGGCTGCTCGAGCGCGAGCCGCAGGGAGTGCGGATGCTGGGCGAGGACCTCGCCCCGCTCAGCGCCGAGGCGGTCCTCGACGAGATGCGCTCGCGCTCGGAGCGCCAGGACGACGTCGACAAGGCCGTGCGTGCCGCCCGCGCCGTACGCCGCCGCGAGCTGTTCCGCGTCGCGGCCGGCGACGTGCTCGGGCTGACCGACGTGGCCGACGTCGGCGCCGCCCTGTCCCGCATCACCGACGCCACCCTCGAGGCCACGCTCGAGGCCGCCGGGCGAGCCGTGCGCAAGACCCGCGGGCTCGAAGAGGCCCCGACGCGGATGGCGGTCATCGCGATGGGCCGCTACGGCGGCTTCGAGCTGTCCTACGGCAGTGACGCCGACGTGCTCTTCGTGCACGTGCCGGTCGAGGGAGCCGACCCGCAGGTCGCCTCGTCGTACGCCACCGCGGTGGCCAACGAGCTCCGCCGGCTCCTCGCGCTGCCCGGGGCCGACCCCGCGCTGCTGGTCGACGCCGACCTGCGGCCCGAGGGCAAGCAGGGCGCGCTGGTGCGCACCCTCGACTCCTACGCCGCCTACTACGCGAAGTGGTCCAAGGTCTGGGAGGCCCAGGCGCTGCTGCGCGCCGACGCCGTCGTCGGCGACCCCGGCGTGCGCGAGGCGTTCACCGCGCTCATCGACCCGCTGCGCTACCCCGCGGTCGGCCTGTCCGAGGACGACGTCCTGGAGGTCCGCCGGATCAAGGCCCGCATCGACCACGAGCGGCTGCCCCGCGGTGCCGACCCCGCCCTGCACCTCAAGCTCGGGCGCGGGGGACTGGCCGACATCGAGTGGACCGTGCAGCTGCTGCAGATGCGCCACGCCGGCGAGGTGCCCGCGCTCCGCACGCCGCGCACGCTGCCCGCCCTCGAGGCGGCCCGCGAGGCGGGGCTCGTCAGCGGCGATGACGCCGACCTGCTGGCCGACGCCTGGCGCACCGTCAGCCGGGTCCGCAACGCCGTGATCCTGGCCAGCGGCAAGGCCGGCGAGCAGCTGCCCCGCGGCACTCGCGAGCGGGCGGCGGTCTCCAGCATCCTCGGCTACCAGCCCGGCAGTACCGACGAGATGGTCAACGACCACCTGCGCGTCACGCGCCTCGCACGCGGGGTGGTCGACCGGGTGTTCTGGGGCTGAACCGGCGATGTGCCCATGGGGGTACGGGTGTGGCACGATGTGGCACAGCACAGGCCACGGTCGATCCCCCCAGAGACCGTGGCCTGTGCCTTTCTCGTCTCCGGAGCCCCTAGCACGGGGAAGCTCCGAGGACTTGCGTTTTCCTTGAGGTTTTCCAGACGGTCCTCTGACCGGGAGCCGTCAGGATGGAGTCTCCGACCGAGGGAGGTCCCGTCCATGACCGTGTTCGACCCGAGCACGCTGCTCCAGCTCGTCGACGACCCGCGCGAGCGGCCGTTCGTCATCGAGCTGGCCGGCACGTTCCGGCGCATGCTGCCGGCGCGGGTGGGACGGGTCGTGACGGCCGTGGTCGCCTCCGACGCCGAGGCGTCGATGGACGCCGTGCTGAGCCTGCGGGTCTCGGCGACGATGACGGGGGCCACCGAGGTCGCCGAGCTGGCGACGTTCATCGAGGCCGACCTGCGCAAGGGCGACCTGCCGTCGGCCCGGTCGCAGGCGCTGCTGCTGCCGGCGGTGGCCGAGCGCGCCGACGCCGCGATCGGCTCCTACCTGGCGCGTGCGTCGTGCCAGGGCGTGCCTGCCTGACCGGCACGGTCGAGACGGTCGACGATCAGTCGATCGACTCCATGCGGTAGCCGACGCCCCGCACGGTCTTGATGAACTTCGGCTGCCCCGTGCCCTCGCCGAGCTTGCGGCGCAGGTTGCCGATGTGGACCTCGACGAGGTGGGTGTCGCTGGCCCAGTCGGTGCCCCACACCGAGCGCAGCAGCGCCTCGCGGGTCCAGACCCGGGCCGGGGTGCGCATGAGCTCGGTCAGCAGGTCGAACTCGGTGCGGGTGAGGCCGAGCTCCTCGGCGGCCTTGAAGGCGCGTCGTCCGTCGACGTCGACGCGCAGCGGCCCGTGCTCGAGCACCTCGTGGTCGGGTACGACGACCGCCGGCACCAGCTGGGCCGCGGAGCTCGGAGCGGGTCCGGCGGCGCCGGTGCCGCGGCGCGGGCGCCGGAACAGCGCGTTGACCCGCGCCTTGAGCTCGCGGACGCTGAACGGCTTGGACAGGAAGTCGTCGGCGCCGGTCTCGAGGCCGAGCAGCCGGTCGATCTCGTCGTCGCGCGCGGTGATCATCACGACGTAGGCGTCGGTGATCTCGCGGATGCGTCGGCAGGTCTCGATGCCGTCGATGCCCGGCAGCCCGAGGTCGAGGGTGACCAGGTCGGGGTCGTACTCCTTGACGAGCTCGACGCCGTCGAGGCCCGTCTCGGCGGAGCGGACCACGAAGCCCTGCGTGGTCAGCGTGAACTCGATGAGCGAGCGGATGTCCTCGTCGTCCTCGACGACGACCGCGCGACGCTCCCCGTCCTGGACCTGTGACACGCGGGGGAGTCTGCCAGAAGCGCATCCCCATCGGGGTGGGCGCGCCGCTCGCGGACCGGACGGGCGGGGACCCCTGGCCCAGGAGGCGACGGGACCCCCGGCGACGGCCCGCACCGGCAGGTCGGCACGCCCGGTCGGTGTGTGCACCGTCACAGGCCTCGGCGGGCGGGTGACACCGAGACGAAACATCCCCGACACGAGGCCTGCCTAGGTTCGCCCCATGACCGCGAACCCCGTCCGTCTGCAGGCCATCAAGGCGGTCGAGGACCACACGCCGCCGCCGATCAGCTTCGACCCCGGCGAGGAGCCGGGCGAGATCTTCGGCGTCAACGTCTTCTCGCTGACGGCCATGCAGAAGCGCCTGCCGAAGTCGGTCTACAAGTCGGTGGTCTCCACCATCGAGAGGTCGACCCCGCTGGACCCCGACGTCGCCGACGCGGTCGCCTCGGCGATGAAGGACTGGGCGCTCGAGAAGGGCGCCACCCACTACGCCCACGTGTTCTACCCGCTCACCGGCCTGACGGCCGAGAAGCACGACAGCTTCCTCGACCCGGTCGGCGACGGCACGGCGCTGGCCTCCTTCTCCGGCAAGACGCTGGTGCAGGGCGAGCCCGACGCGTCGTCGTTCCCCAACGGCGGGCTGCGCAACACCTTCGAGGCGCGCGGCTACACCGGCTGGGACGTGATGAGCCCGGCGTACGTGCTGGAGAACCCCAACGGCAACACGCTGTGCATTCCCACCGTCTTCATCTC
>JAOPXU010000273.1 GCA_025964985.1 Nocardioides sp. | reverse complement strand
AGCGCCGGCTGGACCGCTGATCAGTCCTTGAACTCGCCGTCCTCGAACGTGCGGCCGGTGTTGTCGACCTCGGCGTTCTCGGGCCGGTTGGCGGGGTCGAGGCGCTGCTGACGCTCCTCCTCGATCTGGCGCTGCTCCTCCTCGCTCACCTCCATCTCCCGGAACTTCTTGCCCGGGTCGGCGGTGCCGACCTGCCCCTCCTGCCCCTCCTGCCCCTCGTCCGCCCCGCTCGAGGCGTCGTCGCCGACGGGGTTCTCCGCGCTCTGCTCGCTGTCGTAGGTCATGGCTGCACGGCACCACGACGGCCGGGGGGACGACCCACCCCGACGGGCGAGCGTCGCACACGTCGGTCGAGGAGGTCGCCCTGCGACCGTCACGAGACCACTGCACCGCGGGGTCCGTGCCGACTCGCCCTGCGCCTGCAAAAGATGGTCTCGTGACGGTTCCTAGCGGAACCTCCTCGACCAACGTGTGCCTACGTCGGTCGAGGAGGTCGCCCTGCGACCGTCACGAGACCACTCCGCCGCAGGTCCGGGGCCGACTCGGCCTGCGCCTGCGGAATGGGGTCTCGTGACGGTTCCTGGCGGAACCTCCTCGACCAACGTGTGCCTACGTCGGTCGAGGAGTTCGCTCTGCGACCGTCACGAGACCACTCCGCCGCGGGGTCTGTGGGGACTCGACCTGCACCTTCGGCCGGATGGTCTCGTGACGGTTCCTAGCGGAACCTCCTCGACCAACGTTGGGTCGTGACGGTTCGTGGCGGAACCTCCTCGACCAACGTGTGATCAGGACGCTCAGGCGTCGATGCTGCTCATGTCGCCGTAGCGCTCGCCCACGACGGCGTCGGCGGGGACGGCCTCGGCGATGCGGGCCAGGTCGTCGGCGGTGAGCTCGACGTCGGCCGCGCCGAGGTTCTCCTCGAGGTAGGCGACGCGCTTGGTGCCGGGGATCGGCGCGACGTCGTCGCCCTGGGCGAGGACCCAGGCGAGCGCGAGCTGGCCGGGGGTGCAGCCCTTCTCGTCGGCGATCTCGCGGACCCGCTCGACCAGCGCCAGGTTGGCGTCGAGCGCATCGCCGTGCAGGCGTGGGAAGCGGCTGTTGCGCGAGTCGTCCTCGGACAGCGAGCCGCGGGTGATGGCGCCGGTGAGGATGCCGCGGCCGAGGGGTGAGTAGGGGACCAGGCCGATGCCGAGCTCGCGCAGGACCGGGAGGATCACGGCCTCGAGGTCGCGGGTGAAGAGCGAGTACTCCGTCTGCAGCGCGGTGATGGGGTGCACGGCGTGGGCGCGGCGGATGGTCTCGGCGCCGGCCTCGGACAGCCCGAGGTGGCGCACCTTGCCGGCCTCGACGAGCTCCTTCATGGCGCCGACGGTCTCCTCGATCGGGACCGTCTTGTCGACGCGGTGCTGGTAGTAGAGGTCGACGTGGTCGACGCCGAGCCGCTGCAGCGAGGCGTCGCAGGCGGCGCGGACGTAGTCGGGGCGACCGTTGACGCCGAGGAACGAGCCGTCCTCGCCGCGCTCGTTGCCGAACTTGGTGGCCAGGACGACGCCGTCGCGGCCCTGGCCGCTCTCGGCGATCGCCTTGCCGACGAGGCGCTCGTTGGTGAACGGGCCGTACATGTCGGCGGTGTCGAGGAACGTGACGCCGAGGTCGAGCGCGCGGTGGATGGTGGCGATGCCGCCGGCCTCGTCGGGGGTCCCGTAGAACTCCGACATGCCCATGCAGCCGAGGCCGAGGGCGGAGACGTCGAGCGGGGAGGCGGTGCCGAGGGTGCGGGTCTGGAGTGTCATGCCGATCAGCCTGACCCCTGGAGTGCGCTCCATGTCAAGGGGGCCTTCGCAGGTCTCAGGCGGCGCCCTCGACGACGTCGGTGTAGAGCCCGATCTTGTAGTCGATCGCGCCCAGGTGGCCCTGCACCTCGGCCAGCTGGGCCAGCACGGTGCGCCGGTGCTCGCGCAGCAGCTCGAGTCGCTCGGCCTCGTTGCCGGCGCCGGCGCGCACCAGGTCGGCGTAGCGGCGTACGTCGCGGATCGCCATGCCGGTGGAGCGCAGCCGGGCGACGAGCTCGATCCAGCGCAGGTCGTGGGGGCCGTAGCGGCGGTGGCCGCTGGCGGCACGCTCGACGGGGCGCAGGAGCAGCCCGTCCTTCTCGTAGTAGCGCAGCGTGTCGGGGGTGAGTCCGAGGCGCGCTGCGGCCTCGGCGATGGCGAGCCCGTCGGTCATGGGGCCAGTCAAGCCTGGAGTGGACTCCAGGTCAACGCGCGTGCTGGCGGCGTCGGTAGGAGGCGAGGTCGGAGCCGAGCTCGGCGAGCACCGCCTGGTTGAGGCCGAACGCCGCCCGCACCTCGTCGACGACGCGGCGGGTGTCGGCGGCGTCGAGCCCGAGCGCGTCGAGCCGGGCGCGGTAGGCGTCCTTGTAGAGCTTAGGACGGGGTACCTCGGCGACGGCGTAGAACGCGAGCCCGGCACCGTCGAGCCCGAAGCAGCGGTCGAGCGCGCGTCCGATGCCCTGGCCGCCGGACAGGTCGCCGAGGTAGCGCGTGTAGTGGTGGGCGACGAGCGCGCCGCCCCACCCGGCCGCGGCCAGGTCGGCGGCCGCGCGGACCCGGTCGCGGTACGCCGTCGCGGCGGGGGAGTCGAAAGGTGCGGCCGGGTCGGTGCCGGGCGCCCAGTGGTCGAGGTCGGCGTCGATGTGGGCGAGGCGCTCGAGCCCCGGGTCGTGCACGGCGGCGACCACCCGGTCGTCGGCGTGCGCGCGCACCGACTCCTCGAGGACGGCGTAGACGCAGGCGCAGGCGCAGGAGGTAGTCGGCGTAGGCGTGCTCGCCGAGGCCGCCGTCGAGCAGCTCGGCCATGAAGGAGGAGCCCTCGGCCGCCTCGTGCTCGGCGCGCGACCCCTCGCGCATCGCCGCAGCGAGGCCGGTCGGTGTCGCAGCGGTCACGGGGTCGGGGCGCTGAGCATGCCGACGACCATCGCGACGAGGTTGGCCGCGAACGGCTCCAGCTCGAGCTGGCGCCGAGCCGAGGCCAGCTCGCCCGCCCGGCCGCGGTCGGCGATCGCACGCAGGATGAACGACGTCACCAGCGAGAGCCGCTCGGCGCGCAGCTCGTCGGGCATCGGCGGCACCCGCTCCTCGAGCAGCGCGTAGGCGTCGTAGCCGCCCAGGCGCTCGAGGGCGCCGACGACCTCGGGGTCCATCGTCTCGGGGTTCTCCTCGACCAGCTGGGCCAGGATCATCAGGTAGGCACGGCCCTCGCCGCCCATCTCGGCCAGCTCGACGGCCGGGCGGACCAGCGCCTCGACGGCCGAGGGCAGGTCGGTGGCGGGCTGGGCGCGGGCGATCGCGAGCAGCTCGCGCTCGCGCGACGACAGCAGCTCGACGTGCTGCTCGAGGACGGCGACGAGCATTCCCGTGCGCGAGCCGAAGTGGTAGTGGACGGCACCCCGGTTGCGCTGGCCGGCCTGCCGGGTGATCTCGAGCAGCGACGCCGCGTGGACGCCGTGCTCGGCGAACCCGAACGTCGCGGCCACGACCAGCCGGCGCCGCGTCTCGTCAGCGGTGCTCGCCGTGCCAGCAGCGCCCGCAGCGCTCGTGGGCCCGCCGGACGGTGGGGGACTCTCGCTCACGGCGTACCTCCCTCAGACCCGGGGGACGACGCGGCCGAGGAGCTCGCCCATCCGGCTCGCGGCGGCCCGACCGGCCTCGAGGACCTCGGCGTGGTCGAGCGGCTCACCGCTGATGCCGGCGGCCAGGTTGGTCACCAGGCTGATGCCCAGGACCTCCATGCCCGCCTCGCGCGCGGCGATCGCCTCGAGGGCCGTGCTCATGCCGACCAGGTGGCCGCCCATCGCGCGGACCATCCCGATCTCGGCCGGCGTCTCGTAGTGGGGCCCGGGGAACTGCACGTAGACGCCCTCGTCGAGGCTCGGGTCGACCTCGCGGCACAGCGCACGCAGGCGCGGTGAGTAGAGGTCGGTGAGGTCGACGAAGTGGGCGCCCTCGATCGGCGAGCGGCCAGTGAGGTTGATGTGGTCGCTGATCAGGACCGGCGTGCCCGGGCTCCAGGTCTCCTTGAGCCCGCCGCAGCCGTTGGTGAGCACGATCGCCCGGCAGCCGGCGGCGGCTGCGGTGCGTACGCCGTGCACGACGGCGGCGACGCCCTTGCCCTCGTAGAAGTGGGTGCGGCTGAGGAACACCAGCAGGCTCCGGTCGCCGGCACGGATGCTGCGGATCTTTCCGGAGTGGCCGACCACGGCCGCGGGCGAGAAGCCCGGCAGGTCGGTGGTCTCGATCTCGACGACGGCCTCGGCGCCGGCGTGCTCCGCGATGGCGTCGACGGCGGGCAGCCACCCGCTGCCGAGCACCAGGGCGACGTCGTGGCGCTCGACGCCGGTGAGCTCGGCCAGCCGGGCGGCCGCCTCACGGGCGAGGTCGTGGGGGTCGGTGGTGGGGGTCGACTCGGTCACGAGTCGTGACTCTAGGGCGTGGGCCTCGCTCAGCGGCAGCGGCGGACCCGGTCCATCGTGTAGGGCCAGGAGACGGTCTCGCTGCGGTCGCCCACGACGTAGTCGAAGGAGAGCTCGTCCTGGGACGCGCCGAGCGGCAGGCTCAGCTCGACGAAGAAGGTGTACGTCGTCCCGGGCGACAGACCCGTACCCGCCAGCGGGGTGCGCTCGCGCCAGCCAGGCTGGTCGGTGATCTGGCCACCGGGCGCGCCGACGGCGATCATCCCCGACGACATCCGCTGCCTCCGGTTGCCGGTGACCCAGCTCCGGCCGACCTCGAGGCCGTCGGACCGGATGGCGCGCAGGACCACGGGCGTGTCGACGGTCACCTGCTCGTAGAGCAGGTACTCGCGGTAGGGCGTGCAGCTCAGGCGGATGGACGAGGTGCCGTCGGTGCCGTCCCGGCCGGGCTCGGCGCCGCCGAACCCGAAGGCGACGGGCTCGGGCTCCGGGGTGCCCGTGGCGCTCGCCGGACCAGACGACGGCGGCTCCTCCTCCGAGGAGCAGGCGCCGAGGAGCAGGACGGCGGTGAGCAGGACGGGGAGGACCGAGAAGGGGTGGAGCACGGGGGGCATGCTCGCACGGTCGCCGCCGAGGGCGGCGGCGTCAGAGGCCGGTGGAGCGGCAGTCGCGCCGGCGCAGCGCCGAGACGTAGTCGGCCGGGGCGTCGGCGGCCTCGGCGGCGTCGGCCAGGACGCCGAGGGTGACCGCGGAGGGCAGCCCGCCCTCGTAAGCGTCCAGCACGTAGGTCCACACCACGAGCTCGCCGTTCATCGTGGAGACCCGCACCTTGGTCTTGCGGTAGAGGCCGGAGTCGGCCTGCTCCCAGCCGTCGAGGGCCGACTCGTCCTTGGGGCCGACGTCGTAGACCGCGACGAAGACCTGCTCGAACGGGTCCTGCACCAGCGTCGGCAGGGCGCCGTCCCAGCCGTGCTCCTCGCCGCCGAAGGTGAGGCGCCAGCCCGTGAGCCAGCCGGTCGTCTGCAGGGGGGAGTGGGGGCAACGCTCGCTCATCCTGGCCGGGTCGAGGTTGCTCCCGTAGGCGGCGTACATCGTCACGGTGAGCAGAGTAGTGCCCCTCCCGGGTCCCCTCGGGTCCGTCCCGGTCCCGCACTACGATCGAGGGGTGAGCCACTTCGATGTCCTCGTCCTCGGTGCCGGCCCCGGCGGCTACGTCGCCGCCATCCGTGCCTCCCAGCTCGGCAAGTCCGTCGCGGTCGTCGAGCAGAAGTACTGGGGCGGTGTCTGCCTCAACGTCGGCTGCATCCCCAGCAAGGCGCTGCTCCGCAACGCGGAGCTCGCCCACGTGCTGCACCACGAGAAGGACAAGTTCGGCATCGAGGGCGACGTCACGATGTCTTTCGGCCCGACGTTCAAGCGCAGCCGTCAGGTCAGCGCCGGCATCGTCAAGGGCGTCCACTTCCTGATGAAGAAGAACAAGATCACCGAGGTCGACGGCTGGGGCACGCTCACCTCCGCCACCGGCATCGACGTCAAGGGCGCCGACGGCGAGACCACGTCGCACACCTTCGACAACCTCATCATCGCCACCGGCGCCACCGTGCGCACCGTGCCGGGCGTGACCATCGGCGGCAACGTCGTGACCTACGAGGAGCAGATCCTCGACGAGGAGCTGCCCGACTCGATCATCATCGGCGGTTCTGGTGCCATCGGCGTCGAGTTCGCCTACATCATGAAGAACTTCGGCGTCGACGTGACGATCGTCGAGTACCTCGACCGCATGGTCCCCACCGAGGACGCCGACGTGTCCAAGGAGCTCGCCAAGCAGTACAAGAAGCTCGGCGTCAAGGTCATGACCTCCACCGCCGTCAAGGGCGTCGAGGACACCGGCTCCGGCGTCAAGGTCACCGTCGCCCCCGCCGCCGGTGGCGACGAGCAGGTCCTCGAGGCCGGCAAGTTCCTCGCCGCCTTCGGCTTCGCGCCCCGCCTGCAGGGCTACGGCCTCGACGACATCGGCGTCGAGACCACCGAGCGTGGCGCCATCGCCGTCGACGGCCGCGGCCGCACCAACGTCGACAACGTCTACGCCATCGGCGACGTCACCGGGAAGTTCATGCTCGCCCACGTCGCCGAGGCCATGGGCATCGTCGCCGCCGAGACCATCGCGGGCGCCGAGACCCAGGAGATCGACTTCGTCATGGTCCCGCGCGCGACCTACTGCCAGCCGCAGGTCGCCTCCTTCGGCTACACCGAGGCGCAGGCCAAGGAGAAGGGGTTCGACGTCAAGACCGCGACGTTCCCGTTCTCCGCCAACGGCAAGGCCCAGGGCCTCGGCGAGGCCGTCGGCTTCGTCAAGATCGTCGCCGACGCCGAGCACAACGAGTTCCTCGGCGCCCACATGATCGGCCCCGACGTCACGGAGCAGCTGCCCGTGCTGACCCTCGCCCAGCAGTGGGACCTCACCGCCGACGAGGTCGCCCGCAACATCTTCGCCCACCCGACGCTCTCCGAGGCCGTCAAGGAGGCCGTGCACGGGATCGCCGGCCACATGATCAACTTCTGACTGGTCGCGGCCTGTGGTCGGCTCCCTGTGTGCCCCGGGCGCCTGAGGCACCTCGCTTCCTTGCGTCCAGGACCGTGACTTGCCACCGGTGGTGGCGTACGTCGTGCCCTCACCCCACGTCGGTCGAGGAGGTCGCCCTGGCGACCGTCACGAGACCACCGCAACGACAACCCGACTGCCCTCCACGTCGGTCGAGGAGGTCGCCCTGGCGACCGTCACGAGACCACTCGACCGCAGGTGAGGACCGGCCGGTCAGGCGCGCAGGGTCAGCGTGATCCAGTCGTGGTCGGAGCCGGTGGTGGTACGGCTGATGACGGCGAGGTCCCCGGTGGGCTGGAAGACCGGGTCGTGGCAGACGCCGTCGAGGCCGTGGGCGACGTAGCGCGCGCCGATGGTCGGGAACGACTTGTGGGGGGCGTAGGCCCAGGCGTCGGCCACGAAGCGGACTGTGCCGCACGGGACCCGGTAGTTGAAGTCGCCGCCACCCAGCAGCGGCCAGCCCTCCCCGGCGTGGTGGTCGAGCAGGGTCAGCTCGGCGCGGACGTGGGCGCGGTACTCCGCGGTGCCGCGCCACAGCGGACGGACGGTGCCGTCGCGGCGCTGGACCCAGGCGTTGCGGTGGGTGGAGTAGGCCAGGGCCCGCTGCCCGCCGGGCAGGACGACGCGCGCCCAGGCCGCCCAGCGGTCGTGGGCCATGGGGGAGCGGGGCACGGCGCGCGACATCGCGACGACGTCGGAGTCGACGACCTCGACGTCGCCGCGCACCAGGAGCGCGACCTCGCGGCTGCCGTGGCTGCCCTCGCGGCGACCGACGTACTGGTAGCCCGGCACCTCCCGAACGACGTCCGGCCAGCCGCCGCCGACCTCGCTCAGGGCGATCAGGTGCGGCCAGTCCTCGACCAGCCGGGGCAGGTCCTGGGCGGGCTGCCGGTTGCGCACCGAGAGGTTGGCCACCCGGACGTCGTAGGTGGCCGTCACGGCGCCCATCATCGCCGTTGGTCAGCGCAGGTCCCTCACCCCGGCGACTGGCCCGCCGCCCGGAGGGCTGTCGGTGGCGGTCGATAACCTGGGGTCATGAGCAGCGACAAGGTCGTCATCCTCGGCGGCGGACCTGGCGGCTACGAAGCGGCACTGGTGGCGAGCCAGCTGGGCGCCGACGTGACCGTCGTCGACTCCGACGGCATCGGCGGGTCGGCGGTCCTCACCGACTGCGTGCCCAGCAAGACCCTGATCGCCACGGCCGAGGTGATGACGCAGGTCGCCGGCGCCGCCGAGCTGGGCCTCGACTTCCACGACAACGAGGGCGACAGCGCGACGACCATCCGCGTCGACCTCGCCCGCGTCAACGCCCGCGTCAAGGCGCTGGCCGCCGAGCAGTCCGACGACATCGCCCGCCGCCTCGACAAGGAGGGCGTCCGGGTCGTCCAGGGCCACGGCCGCCTCGACGGTCCGGGTCGCGTGGTCGTCGATGGTGCGGCCTACGACGCCGACGCCGTCCTCATCGCCACCGGCGCCTCGCCGCGCACGCTGCCCAGCGCCCAGCCCGACGGCGAGCGCATCCTGACCTGGGAGCAGCTCTACGACCTCACCGAGGTGCCGACCGAGCTCATCGTGGTCGGCTCGGGCGTCACCGGCGCCGAGTTCGCCAGCGCCTACCTCGCCCTCGGCATCCCCGTCACCCTGGTCTCCAGCCGCGACCGGGTGCTGCCGGGCGAGGACGCCGACGCCTCCGAGGTCCTCCAGGAGGTCTCGATCCGCCGCGGCATGACCGTGCTGTCGAAGTCCCGCATGGAGTCGGTGACCCGCGACGGCGACGTCGTCACGGTCCGGCTGACCGACGGCCGCGAGGTCCAGGGCAGCCACTGCATCCTCGCGCTGGGCTCGGTGCCCAACACGACCGACCTCGGCCTCGAGGAGGCCGGTGTCATCCTCAAGGACGGCGGCTTCGTCAACGTCGACCGCGTCTCGCGCACCTCCGCCCGCGGCGTCTACAGCGCCGGCGACTGCACCGGCGTCCTGATGCTCGCCAGCGTCGCCGCGATGCAGGGCCGCATCGCCATGTGGCACTTCCTGGGTGACACCGTCCACCCGCTCGACCTCAAGAAGGTCTCCTCCAACGTCTTCACCGCCCCTGAGATCGCCACCGTCGGCTGGTCCCAGCAGTCCGTCGACGCCGGCGAGATGCAGGCCGAGGTCGTGACGCTGCCGCTGTCGACCAACGCCCGCGCCAAGATGCAGGGCGTGCGCGACGGCTTCGTCAAGCTGTTCTGCCGCCCGGGCACCGGCATCGTCGTCGGGGGAGTGGTGGTCGGCCCGCGGGCCAGCGAGCTCATCCACCCCGTCTCGATCGCCGTGGCCGAGTCGCTCACCGCCGACCAGCTCGCCCAGGCGTTCACGGTCTACCCGTCGGTCAGCGGCTCCATCGCCGAGGCCGCCCGCCGCCTGCACCGCTTCTGACCCCGGGGGCCACAGGTCCTAGATCGGGTACCCGCCCTGCCGCTGGGCGTCGAAGCCCCAGACCGCGGCGTCGCCGTTGGCGTCGCGCCGACCGTCGACGACGGCGCGCCTGTCGATCGTCGACCTCATCCAGCTCTCCTCGTGCTCGGCGACCACCATCGGCACGTAGCGGTCGCCGACCCGGACCAGCCGCATCTTGGGCGCCTGGCCGTGCGCGATCCGGTTGGCGTCGGCGGCGCAGACCGGGACCCTGCGCTCGACCCCGCCGGGCGGCGTCCAGGCCACCTCGGTGCTCGACGGACCGTGCTGCGGGTTGAAGAAGCACTCGGCCAGCTTGACCGGCATCGGCTCGCCTGCGACCAGGGCCCGCACGCACGCTTTCTGGTGGCGCCCGTCGACCAGCGCCGTCGCGACGACCTCGAGCCGGTCCTCGTCCGCGGCCGACTGCAGCCCGGCCTTGGCCCGCTCGTAGGACTCCAGGGCGTAGCGGTAGTAGTCGCGGGCGTCCTCGCCGAGGGTGTCGGTGAGGGTGTCGACGTGGAGCTGCTCGAGCTGCTCACCGAAGACGGTCACGTCCTCGCTGAGGTAGCGCCGACGGGCGAGGAACGCGGCGTGCGCCTGGTCGTCCTCCTCCTGGCGACGACGGCGTCCGACGAACGGCAGGGGGCTCACGGCAGGTCCTCCAACAGCTCACGCATGCGCTGGATCTCCGCGCCCTGCCCGGCGACCACCTCGGCGGCCATCTCCACCACCCGGACGTCCTCGCCGGTGCCGAGCAGGTCCTCGGCCATGGCGACCGCGCCCTGATGGTGCTGGATCATGTCCTGTAGGAAGCGGCGGTCGAACTCGGCTCCGTCGGTGGCCGCCAGCGCGGTGAGCTGGTCCTCGTCGAGCATCCCGGGCATGCCCGTGCCGCTCATCGCCGCGACGCTGTCCGGCGTGGGCTCGGGCTGTCCGTGGTCGACGAGCCAGGTCGCCATCACGATGACCTCGCGGCCCTGGCCGGCGTCGATCGAGTCGGCGAGCCGGCGTACGCGCGGGTCGGCGGCGCGCTGCACGGCGAGCTCGGCCATGTCGATGGCCTGGCTGTGGTGGGCCACCATCATCGTCAGGTACGACGCGTCCGCGGCGTTCCAGTCGGCGTCGGCCGGCGGCTCGGAGACCGGCGCCATCGCCTCGTGGCCGACCGCGTGGGACCCGGCGCGGTCGTGGCTGGAGTGGCTCGTGGGGCGGGACGAGGGGGCGGCACCTGACGTAGGGTCGTCGCCAGCACACCCGGACACGAGCAGCGCGAGCGTCACCACGGCGAGCGCGGCACGGGTCGACACCATGCCCGCACTGTAAGCGACAGCCCCAGGAGCATCTCGGTGAAAAGCCTCGTCGCCGCCACCGCACTCGTCCTCGCGGCCGGCCTCGCCGCCGTCGTACCGGCCTCCGCCGACCCGGAGGACCCCGTCGGCCCGTCCGGCGAGTCGACCACGGTGCTCGAGGAGCGCCCGACGCTGCCCGGGCAGGAGATCGCCCGCATCGAGCCCGCACAGCCGCGCGTCAGCAGCGGTCAGGTCGACCGCAGCGCCCGCATCCGCAACGTGGCGCGGGTCCCGCTGGCCGGCGCCTTCGCCGAGGACGGCGCGTTCGGCACCGACCTGGCCTTCACCGGCAACTACGCGATCGCCGGCAACTACCTGGGCTTCACCGTCTACGACATCAAGAACCCGCGTCGCCCGCGCCGCGTCGCCCAGGTCGAGTGCCCGGGGTCGCAGAACGACGTCTCGGTCTACCGCGGCCTGCTGATCCTCTCGGTCGACTCGCTGCGCAACAACGACACGTGCGACAACGAGCCGGCCTCGATGGGGCTCCCGCTGCCGGTCCCGACGCCCGGCTCGTGGGAGGGCATCCGCGTCTTCGACATCAAGGACCCGCGCAAGCCCCGCTTCGTGAAGTCCGTGCTCACCGCGTGCGGCTCGCACACCCACACGCTCGCGCCCAGCCGCGACGGCGAGGACCTGTTCGTCTACGTCTCCTCCTACGGCCCCAGCCCGGCGACGCCCAACTGCCAGCCGCCGCACGACTCGATCAGCGTCGTCCAGGTCCCGGTCAGCCGGCCGTCCGCGGCCCGCGTCGTCAACCAGCCGGTGCTGTTCCCCGACGGTGGCACGACCGGCGACGACTACAGCAGCGACACCAGCGGCTGCCACGACATCACCGCCTTCCCGCGCAAGGACCTCGCTGCCGGCGCCTGCATGGGTGACGGCGTGCTGCTCGACATCAGCAACCGCGCCCGCCCGCGCGTCGTCGACCGGGTGCGCGACACCGACAACTTCGCCTTCTGGCACTCCGCGACATTCAACAACGCCGGCTCCAAGGTCGTCTTCACCGACGAGCTCGGCGGCGGCGGTGGTGCCGAGTGCAACAAGGACGTCGGCCGCCGTCGCGGCGCCAACGGCATCTACGACATCGTCAAGCGCAAGCTGGTCTTCCGCAGCTACTACAAGATCCCGCGCGTGCAGTCCGACACCGAGAACTGCGTGGCCCACAACGGCTCGCTGATCCCGGTCAAGGGCCGCGACATCATGGTCCAGGCCTGGTACCAGGGCGGTACGTCGGTCTGGGAGTTCACCCGCTCCGGCCGGCCCCGCGAGCTCCAGCACTTCGACCGCGGCGCCATCTCCGACACCGAGCTCGTGCTCGGCGGCTCGTGGTCGTCGTACTGGTACAACGGCTTCGTCTACTCCAGCGACATCACCCGCGGGCTCGAGGTCTTCAAGATCGACACCCCGTGGGCCCGTCGGGCC
>JAOPXU010000268.1 GCA_025964985.1 Nocardioides sp. | reverse complement strand
CGTCGTCGTTGTGCGGCTGCACCCACCGCTCGTCGGTCGAGGAGGTCGCTCTGCGACCGTCACGAGACCACATCGCCGCAGGTGCAGGTCGTCTCTTGCACGGACCTGGCGGTCTGTTGGTCTCGTGACGGTTGCCAGCGCAACCTCCTCGACCGACGTGGGGTGAGGTCGACCAGCGTGCGGACCCGGCGTTCCCACACACGACGTCTCACTACCCTCGATCCGTGAGCACCGCCGCCGACATCCGTGACCTCGCCGTACGCGCCCGGGAGGCCTCCTACGACCTCGCGCTGGCCACCCGGGCGACCAAGGACGCCGCGCTGCACGCGATGGCCGAGGCGCTCGTGGCCCGGTCGGCGGAGCTGCTGGCGGCCAACGCCGAGGACGTCGAGCGGGCCGAGCAGGGCGGCACCGCGCCCAACGTCGTCGACCGGCTGCGACTGACCGAGGAGCGGCTCGAGAGCATGGCGCAGGGGTTGCGCGACGTGGCCGGGCTGCCCGACCCGGTGGGCGAGGTGGTGCGCGGCAGCACCCTGGCCAACGGGCTCGAGCTGCGACAGGTGCGGGTGCCGTTCGGCGTCGTCGGGATGATCTACGAGGCCCGGCCCAACGTCACCGCCGACGCCGCCGGGATCTGCCTGAAGTCCGGCAACGCGGTCCTGCTGCGCGGCTCGTCGAGCGCGTCGGCGTCCAACGTGGCGATCGTCGGGGTGCTGCGCGACGCGGTGGCGGCGAGCGGGCTGCCGGCCGACGTGGTGCAGCTGGTGCCGGCCGACTCCCACGACACCGTCAAGGCGCTGATGCGGGCGCGCGGTCTCGTCGACGTGCTGATCCCGCGCGGGGGAGCGGGCCTGATCGCCTCCGTCGTCGAGGAGTCGACGGTGCCCGTCATCGAGACCGGCGTCGGCAACTGCCACGTCTACGTCGACGTCGCCGCCGACCTCGACCAGGCGCTGGCCGTCGTCCTCAACGCCAAGACCCACCGCACCAGCGTCTGCAACGCCGCCGAGTCGCTGCTGGTGCACGCCGACCTCGCCGAGACGTTCCTGCCCCGCGTCGTCGCCGCGCTGCAGGAGGCCGGCGTCACCGTCCACGGCGACGAGACGGTCGCGCGGCTGCCCGGCGTCGAGCCGGCCACCGACGACGACCACGCGCGCGAGTACCTTTCCCTCGACATCTCCGCGGCCGTCGTCCCCGACCTCGAGGCCGCGCTGGCCCACATCCGCCGCTACTCCAGCGGCCACACCGAGGCGATCCTGACCCGCGACCAGGCTGCAGCGCGGCGCTTCGTGGCCGCCGTCGACAGCGCCGCGGTCCTGGTCAACGCCAGCACCCGCTTCACCGACGGCGGCGAGTTCGGGTTCGGGGCCGAGATCGGCATCAGCACCCAGAAGCTGCACGCGCGCGGACCGATGGGGCTGCCGGAGATGACCTCCACCAAGTACGTCGTCACCGGCGACGGCCACGTGCGCTGACGCACCGGACCCGGAGGTAGGGTTCGCGCGTGCCTGACGCGACCCGCGCCACCCACGCAGACCCGGCCGCGGAGCGTCTGTGGACCGGGGCGACGGTCATCACCTTCGTCCGGACGATCGCGTCGTTCGCGCTGTGCATGGTCGGGCTCTGGCAGGAGGAGCTGACCTGGCTCGTCGTCGGGCTCGGCGTCTACTGGGTCGGCGACATGGCCGACGGTGCCTACGCGCGCAGGTTCGACTGCGAGACCCGCATCGGCGGCGTCTTGGACATGCTCTGCGACCGGCTCAACTGCGCGGCGTTCTACCTGTGCTTCGCCGCGCTCGAGCACGAGATGATCCTGCCGGTCGCGGTCTACCTCTTCGAGTTCCTGGTCATCGACTTCTTCCTGTCGCTGGCCTTCCTGGCGTGGCCGATCCGCAGCCCCAACTACTTCTACGAGGTCGACCAGCGCCTCTACACCTGGAACTGGTCGAAGCCGGCCAAGGCCGTCAACAGCTCGCTCTTCGCCGTGCTGCTGCTCGTCACCGGCTGGTGGTGGCTCGGCCTGCTCATCGCGATCGGCCTGGTCGTGCTCAAGTGCGTCTCGCTGCGCTGGCTGCTCCAGCTCGGGCTGCCCGTGCCCGAGCGGGCCGCGCTCCCCGCCCAGCCCGCCGGGTAGACCCGTGCTCCTCCTCTGGCTGAGCATGTTCGGGCTCAGCATCGCCTCCGCGCTGCTGCCGTTCCTGCCGATGGAGGCCGTCATCATCGGTGGCGCGGCGGCCGAGCCCGGCTTACCCGCGGCGATCTCGCTCGGCATCGCCGCCGGAGCGGGCGCCACCATCGGCAAGATCGTCTGGTACGAGCTGGCCCGGCGCGGCACCGAGTCGGCGTGGGCGCAGAAGAAGCTGTCCTCGCCCAAGGTCAGCGCGGGCCTGGAGCGCTGGACGGCCCGCATGCAGGGCCGCCCGGTCTACTCCGGCGGCATCATGTTCGTGGCCGCCTCGGTCGGACTGCCCCCGCTGCTGGCCATGGCAGCGGTCGCCGGGGTGCTCAAGATGCCGATGTGGGTCTTCGTCCCGACCGTGTTCGTGGGCCGCTCGCTGCGCTTCGGGTTCCTCTTCCTGGGGGCGGACTTCGCCCTGCACTGAGCCCCGGACCGGCCGGGGGAGAGGGGTGAGCCTGCGGGACGATAGGCTGTGGTCATGTCGCTGAGCACCCTGACGGCCCTGTTGACGGTCGCTGCCGCCGAGACCGAGGCGCACTCCGACCACCCCGTGCCCGCCTGGGCCATCGGCCTGCTCACGCTCGCCATCCTCGTGGGGCTGCTCGTCGGACTGGTCGCCTTCGGCGGAGGACGCGAGCACTCCTGAATGACGGCTCGATGACGTCAGTCACCGCGCGTCGTCGCGTCGGGGTCATGGGCGGCACGTTCGACCCCATCCACCACGGCCACCTGGTCGCGGCCTCCGAGGTGCAGTCCTGGTTCGACCTCGACGAGGTCGTCTTCGTGCCGACCGGACAGCCCTGGCAGAAGTCCCACCGGCAGGTCTCGGAGCCCGAGCACCGCTACCTGATGACGGTCGTCGCGACGGCGGCCAACCCGCGTTTCCGGGTCTCGCGGGTCGACATCGACCGGGCCGGGCCGACGTACACGATCGACACGCTGCGCGACCTCGCCGCCGAGCACCCCGACGCCGACCTGTTCTTCATCACCGGCGCCGACGCCCTCGCCGAGATCTTCAGCTGGCGCGACGCAGAGCGTCTCTTCGAGCTCGCCCACTTCGTCGGGTGCACCCGCCCCGGCGCCGACCTCCCCTCGACCACCGTCGAGGCCATCCCGCACGACCGGGTCACCCTCCTCGAGGTGCCCGCGCTCGCCATCAGCTCTACCGACTGCCGCGGCCGGCAACGAGCCGGCCGCCCGGTCTGGTACCTCGTCCCCGACGGTGTGGTGCAGTACATCCACAAGCACCGTCTCTACACGGAAGTTGCTCCATGACCGCCACCGACCACGCCCTCGAACTCGTCGTCGCCGCCGCTCGCGCGTGCAGCGACAAGCTCGCGACCCAGATCATCGCCTTCGACGTCAGCGAGCAGCTCGCGATCACCGACGCCTTCGTCCTCGCCTCGGCCACCAACGACCGGCAGGTCAAGGCCATCGTCGACGAGGTCGAGGACAAGCTCCGCGAGATCGGCGCCAAGCCGATCCGCCGCGAGGGCGAGCGCGACGGCCGCTGGGTGCTCATCGACTACGGCGAGATCGTGGTCCACGTCCAGCACGAGGAGGAGCGGCAGTTCTACGCCCTCGAGCGGCTGTGGCGCGACTGCCCCACGATCGAGCTGCCGGCCGACGTCACCTCGAACGAGCGGTGAGCGGACTCCACGTCGACGGGGGGCGCACCCTCGTCCTCCTGCGCCACGGCCGCACGCCGTGGAACCACTCAGGCCGCATCCAGGGCCACCAGGACGTCGGGCTCGACGAGGTCGGACTCGAGCAGGCCGCCCGCACCGGGCCCGCGATCGCGGCCCTGCAACCGACGCTGCTGTGGAGCTCCGACCTCGAGCGCGCCCGGCTGACCGCCTCCGCCGTCTCCGAGGCGTGCGGCCTCGAGCCGACGTACGACGCCCGCCTGCGTGAGTTCGGCTTCGGCCCCTACGAGGGCCTCGACCACGCCGCCCTCGAGACCCGCGACCCGGAGAGCCACCAGGCGCTGCGCCGCGGCGACTACGAGCACGTCCGCCACGCCGAGCCGACCCCCGAGGTCCGCGCTCGCATGGTCGCCGCGCTCGACGAGCTTCGTGCGCAGCTGGAGCCCGGTCAGACCGCCGTCGCCGTCAGCCACGGCGCCGCCATCCGGATCGCCACGGGCGCGCTGCTGGGCTGGCCGCACGAGCAGGTGCACAGCATCCGCGGCCTCGACAACTGCGGCTGGGTGGTCCTCCACGAGCACCCGCTCGACGGCCGCGTGCGCCTCGTCGCCTACAACCGCGCGGTCTGACGCGCCGACGGGGACCCGATTTCACATCCCCGACACCCGTTGGCTAAAGTACGTCGAGTTCGCGGGGGTGTGGCGCAGCTGGTAGCGCACCTGCATGGCATGCAGGGGGTCAGGGGTTCGAGTCCCCTCACCTCCACCCGAACGGCAGGCCCGGTCCTCTCAGGACCGGGCCTTCGTCATTGGCGGCCGGAGATTCACCGCTTCAGCGGAGATTCTCAAGCCCCGGCGTCGGGTCCTGATTGGCGGCCGGAATCCGAGCTTCTGTCACGGAACTCCGGGTTCCGGTACGAAACTTCGTACGAGAAGCCGGAGAATCACCGCTTCAGCGGAGGTTCTCGGACAGGCTGCGGCGCCGTTCCCCGATCGGCCGGTGCGCCAGACTCTGACCCATGAGCAGCTCCTACCGGCCCGTCGCGTTCACGCCCGAGGTGCGTGAGGCGCAGGAGCGCTACGGCAGCGGCCGGGCGATGAGCCGTGGCACCGAGGACGCGGTCACCGAGCCGGAGCCCGGCCAGGGCGACCCGCTGACCGACGACGAGCGCGGGTTCGTGGCGAGCCTCGACGGCTTCTACCTGGCCACGGTCTCGGCCACCGGGTGGCCCTACGTGCAGTTCCGCGGCGGCCCGAAGGGCTTCGTCCGCACGCCCGACGAGCACACGATCGCCTGGGCCGACTTCCGCGGCAACCGGCAGTACATCTCCACCGGCAACCTCGCCGCCGACGAGCGGGTGGCGATGATCTTCCTCGACCAGGCCCGCCAGGTGCGGCTCAAGGTCTACGGCCGCGCCTACGTCGTCGACGTCGGTGACGGGGAGGTCGACGCCGCGCTCGCGGTGCCGGGCTACCGGGCCACGGTCGAGCGCGAGGTGCGCGTCGACGTGACGGCGTACGACTGGAACTGCCCGCAGCACATCAGGCCGCGCTACAGCGCCGAGGAGCTCGCACCGGCGCTGCAGCCGCTGCGCGACGAGGTGGCCGCGCTGCGCAAGGAGAACGCCCGGCTCCGGGCTCAGGCGGGTGTCGAGCCGCCCGCGACCTCGTAGTTCCAGACCTCGCTGTGCGTCGAGACCGGGCGCGGGGCGTCGCCGCCCGCGCGCTCGGCGGCCGAGCGGTGGCCCTCGGCGAAGCCGGGGGAGCTCAGCCAGGCCTGGAACGACTCCTCGTCGCGCCAGCGGGTGATGACGAGCCACTGGTCGCGGTCGTCGGTGGGGCGCAGCAGCTCGAAGCCCTCGAACCCGTCGGCGCCGTCGACGGCGCCGGCCCGTGCGGCGAAGCGGTGCGCCAGCTCGTCGCCCGAGCCGGCCGGGACGGTGATGGCGTTGATCTTGATGGCGGTCATCCCGCCAGCCTGCCAGCCGGCCCGCCGGCCGCCCCGTACGGGTGAGCGGGACCCGAAAGCCGTCGTGCCGGGTTACGGTGACGCCATGGCAGCTGGGGGGCCCATGGGCCGGCGTGTGTCGCGAGGTCGTTGGCGTCCCCTGATGATGCTGGGGCCGTTCGCGCTCCTGCTCGTCGTCGTCCTCCTCGCCCAGCCCGAGCGCGCGGTGCCCGTCGAGGGCTCGACCGCGGGTGCACACGGCGGTCACGGCGCCGACGGTGCGGTCGACCACGCCGGCATGCGGATGGCCTCGGTGTCGGCCGGGACGTTCGCCGCCCGTGCACCCCTGCTGCCCACCCGCGGCTGGACCGCGAAGGCCGACGCAGCAGCACGCGGCCACGGAGCCCGGGCCGCCATCGACGGACGCCGCGCGACCACCTGGATGACGCCGCGCGGGGCCCGGGCGCCCCACGTGCTCACCATCGACACGCGCGGCGTGCGCACGATGTCCGGCCTGCGCTACACGCCGGAGACGGCCAGGTCGGCGCGCCGCGTCGGGCGCTACACCGTGCAGGTCAGCCGCGACGGGCGCAGCTGGAAGACCGTCAGCCGCGGGTTGTTCAACAACGACGCCAAGGTCAAGACGGCCGGCTTCGCCGCCACCGACGCCCGCTACGTGCGCCTCAGCGCGACCAACGTCGCCGGCGCCCGCCGTGCGGTCGCCGTGGCCGAGGTCGGCCTCCTGGGCGGGCCGCTCGACGTACCCCTGGACCGGTCGCGGTGGAGCGCCGCCGCCGACTCGCAGGACCTCGGCCGGGCACCGGCCCTGGCCATCGACGGCGACCCCATGACGTCGTGGCACTCGGTCGTCACCGACGACCCCGCGCCGACGCTCCCCAAGGCCATCGTCATCGACACCGCCGCTCCTCAGCGGATGGGCGCGCTGAGCTACACCCCGCGCCAGGACGGGCAGGCCTCGGGACGCATCGGCGCCTACGTCGTCGAGGTCAGCACCGACGGCGTGACCTACCG
>JAOPXU010000163.1 GCA_025964985.1 Nocardioides sp. | reverse complement strand
TGGCCAGGCCGTTGATGACGCGGTCGAGGGCGTCGCCGCCGCGCGGGTCGGTGAGGTTGGCCAGGAGCTTCAGGGTGAACTTCATCAGCAGCGGCCGGGGCAGGCCGTGCTGGGTCGCGAGGCGCATGACCTCGGGGTTGCCGATGAGGTGCACGAAGATCCGGCCGAGCGTGTAGTAGCCGCCGTAGCGGGCCTTGAGCGCCGTCGGGAAGGCCTGCAGGGCGCGCTCGCGCTGGGGGCCCTCGGGCCGGGCGAGCGCCTGCGCGGCGACCTCGGCGGCGAGCCGCCCGGTCTCCATCGCATAGGCGATGCCCTCGCCGTTGAACGGGTTGACCGCGCCGCCGGCGTCGCCGACGAGCATGAGGCCGCGGGTGTAGTGCGGCTGGCGGTTGAAGCCCATCGGGAGCGCGCCGCCCCGGACCGGACCGGTGGCGAACTCCTCGGTGAACTGCCACTCCGGCGGCATCGAGGACGTCCACCGCGCGAGCAGCTCCTTGTAGTTCGTGTCCTGCCAGGCCGTCGTGGTGTTGAGGATCCCGAGGCCGACGTTGCTCGTACCGTCCCCGACGCCGAACACCCAGCCGTAGCCGGGCAGCAGCTCGCCCGTGGGGGTGCGCAGCTCGAGCCAGGACTCGAGCATGTCGTCGTGGGTGCGCGGGCTCGTGAAGTACCGGCGGACGGCGACGCCCATCGGGCGGTCGTCGCGCTTCTCGATGCCCTCGCCGAGCGCGAGCCGGGCGCTGACGCCGTCAGCCGCGATGACGAGCGGGGCGCGGTAGACGGTCTCGGTGCGCTCCGGCCCGACCTTCGCGGTCACGCCGACCACCCGGCCGGCGGCGTCCTTGACCGCGCCCGTGACGGTGGTGTGCTCCTGAAGCCGGGCGCCGGCCTTCTGCGCCTGGCGGGCGAGCAGCTCGTCGAAGTCCAGGCGCGGGCGCACCAGCCCGTACGGCGGGTAGCTGGCGAGCTCCGGCCAGGGCAGCTCGAGCCGCATGCCGCCGCCGAGGATGCGCAGGCCGTGGTTGCGGATGAAGCCGTTGGCCTCGGACGTGTCGATGCCCATGTCGACGAGGCTCTTCACGGCCCGGGGCGTGAGGCCGTCGCCGCAGACCTTCTCGCGCGGGAACCCGGTCTTCTCGAGGAGCAGGACGTCGAGGCCGGTCTGCGCCAGGGCGTGGGCCGTGGCGGAGCCGCCCGGTCCGGCACCGACGACGACGACGTCCGCGTCCTGCGTCACTGCTGTGCCCATGGGTCCGCCGCCGCTCTGCCGCTTGTGAAAGCTTTCACGAGCGAGTGTAGGACCGGCCCGACCCCGCCGCACGCTCAGGAGACGGGGCGCACCCCGCGGTGCAGCGCCACGATCCCGCCCGTGAGGTCGCGCCACGCGACCTGCCCCCAGCCCGCGACGGCGAGGTCCGCCGCCAGCTCGGACTGCACCGGCCAGGCCCGGATCGACTCCGCCAGGTAGACGTAGGCCGCCGGGTCGCTGCTGACCTTGGTGGCGATCGCCGGGAGGGCTCGCATCAGGTAGTTGACGTAGACCGTGCGGAACGGGGCCCACGTGGGCGAGCTGAACTCGCAGACGACGAGGCGGCCGCCGGGGCGCGTCACGCGGAGCAGCTCGCGCAGGGCGAGGTCGCGGTCGGCGGTGTTGCGCAGGCCGAAGGAGATCGTGACGGCGTCGAAGGAGGCGTCCCGGAACGGCAGCCGCAGGGCGTCGCCCGCGACCAGCTCGACGCCCTCGTGCGACGCCTGCTGCCCGACCCGGAGCATCCCGAGCGAGAAGTCGCACCCGACGACGTCGGCGCCGGTGCGGGCGAGCGCCGCGCTGCTCGTGGCGGTGCCGGCGGCGAGGTCGAGGACCCGCTCGCCGGGCTGCAGGTCGAGGGCCTCGTTGACGGCGGTGCGCCAGGTGCGGTCGAGCCCGAGGGACAGCACGGTGTTGGTGCGGTCGTACTTCGGGGCGACCTCGTCGAACATCCGCGCGACGTCGGCCGGCTGCTTGTCGAGCTGGGCTCTCATGGCGCCAGTCTCCCAGGGTTGGCGTGCGGCTGCCCGGCAGGGGAAGGTCGACCCGAGACACCCGCTGATCAGAGAGGTCCCCCATGACCCTGCGCGACGAGGACATCACCACCACCACGGCCACCGCTCCCGGCGGCGACGCCGACCAGGGCGACAGCAACGAGCGCCAGGTCGACCCCGCGGGCGTGGACCCGGCCGGCAGCGACCCGGGCTCCGGCGGCGGCGACGCCGACCAGGGCGACAGCAACGAGCGCCAGGTGGACCCGGCGGGCAGCGACCCGGCCGGCGCCGACAGCGACTCCTAGCCCTGCAGCCGGCCGCCGGTCCCCCGCACTACGGGGCCGGCGGCCGTGCTCGTCCCTGACCCGGTAGGAGAGCCCGTGAGCACCGCCCTCGAGCGCGCGATCAGCGTCGACGCCGCGACCTTCGCGACCGAGCACTGGTCGCGCACGCCGCTGCTGTCCCGGGCCGAGCAGCTGCCGTCGACGTTCGAGGACCTGCTGTCGGTGCAGGACGTCGACGAGCTGGTCGCCGAGCGGGCTCTGCGCACGCCGTTCTTCCGCACCGTCCGCGAGGGCGGCGGCCTGCCGGCGCCGCTGCGCTCGGTCAACGCCGGTGGGCGCACGGTGCCCGACGTGGTCGACGTCGACGGCCTGGTGCAGCAGCACGCCGAGGGCGCGACGCTCGTGCTCAACGCGCTGCACCGCAACCACCCGGCGATCGGCCGCTTCTGCCGGCAGCTCGCGGCCGAGCTCGGCCACGCCACGCAGTGCAACGCCTACGTGACGCCGGGCGGCGAGAACCAGGGGTTCGACTACCACCACGACACCCACGACGTGTTCGTCCTGCAGGTCAGCGGCAAGAAGCGCTGGATCGTGCACGAGCCGGTCCTGCGGCTGCCGCTGCCGAGCCAGGCCGAGGCCGGCGGCCACCTCGTCCCCGAGGGCGCCGAGCCGCTGCTCGACGTCGAGCTGGAGGCCGGCGACGCGCTGTACCTCCCCCGCGGCTACGTCCACGCCGCACTGACCACCGACGAGCACTCGGTCCACCTGACGGTCGGCGTGCTGTCGACGACCTGGTACGACGTGCTGACCGACGCCGTCGGCCTGGCCGCTCGCGACGAGGGCTTCCGCGACGCCCTGCCCGTGCAGCCGCGCGACGGCCTCGCCGCCTCCCTCCCGGACCTGCTGCGCCGCGCCGCCTCCTTCCTGGAGCAGTTGCCCCCGGACGAGCTGGCCCGCGTCGTCGACCGCCGCCTCGCCCGCGCCGTCCCCGTCGAGCCGCTCCCGCTCCTCGCGCAGGCTGCCGCGGTGCGCGACCTGTCCGGCGGCACCGCCCTGCGTCCGCGAGCCGGGCTCGCCGTCGAGCTCACCGTGGCGGACGCTCTGATCCTCACGCTGCCCGGAAAGTCCCTGACGCTCCCCGCCTTCACCGAGCCGGCCGTACGCCGGGCGCTCGCCGCGCCCGCTACCCCGGACGAGCTGGCCGTCGACGGGCTCGACGCCGAGGGGGCCGTCGTGCTGGCCCGGCGACTGCTGCGCGAGGGCGTGCTCGTCCCGGTCTGAGCGGCGTCCGACGCGGTCCGGTCGTACCGTGATCGCGATGACCGCGCCCTGCTCGACGACCTCGCGCGAGCGCGACGAGCCGCTCGCCGCGACCGCGAGCCGGGTCGACCGCTGGCTGCTCGTCGAGCACCGCGGGGCCTGGGGGCCCGAGTCGGTCCCGAGCGGACGCATGGGCAAGGCGGCGGCGCAGGCCATCGCGCGAGCCGCGAACGACGCCCGCGCGCGG
>JAOPXU010000211.1 GCA_025964985.1 Nocardioides sp. | reverse complement strand
ACGCGGCTGCGCGCGGTCTCGCCGCCGACCTTGTGCACGATGGCGTTGAAGGTCTCGCGGTTCTCGCCGCGGTGGATGGCCTCGAAGCTGGCGCCGATCATCTCGACGTCGTACTTCTCGAGCACGCCGTTGTTGTGCAGCGCGATCGCCGCGTTGAGCGCGGTCTGGCCGCCGAGGGTGGGCAGCAGGGCGTCGGGGCGCTCCTTGGCGATGACCATCTCGACGTACTCGGGGGTGATCGGCTCGACGTAGGTGGCGTCGGCGAACTCGGGGTCGGTCATGATCGTGGCCGGGTTGGAGTTGACCAGGATGACCCGGATGCCCTCCTCCTTCAGCACCCGGCAGGCCTGGGTGCCGGAGTAGTCGAACTCGCAGGCCTGGCCGATCACGATCGGGCCGGAGCCGATGACCATGACGGACTTCAGATCGGTGCGCTTCGGCATGTCAGTCGGTGCCCTTCTCGTCGGACATCAACTTGACGAAGCGGTCGAAGAGGTACGCCGCATCGTGCGGCCCGGCGGCCGCCTCGGGGTGGTACTGGACCGAGAAGGCCTTGAGAGCACCGTCGGCGTCCTTGAGCTCGAGGCCCTCGACGACGTCGTCGTTGAGGCACACGTGGCTGACGGTCGCCTCGCCGTAGGGCGTGGTGGTCGAGCCCTCGAGCGGGGCGTCGACCGCGAAGCCGTGGTTGTGGGCGGTGACCTCGACCTTGCCGGTGGTGCGGTCCATCACCGGCTGGTTGATGCCGCGGTGGCCGTAGGTGAGCTTGTAGGTGTCGAACCCGAGGGCGCGGCCGAACAGCTGGTTGCCGAAGCAGATGCCGAAGTAGGGCACGCCCTGGGCCAGCGCGCCCTGCAGGACCTCGACCTGGTGGGTCGTGGCGGCCGGGTCGCCGGGGCCGTTGGAGTAGAAGAGCCCGTCCGGGGAGAGCGCGAGGATGTCGTCGAGGCTCGACGTGGCCGGGACGACGTGCACCTCGACGCCACGCTCGGCCAGGCGCTGCGGGGTCATCGCCTTGATGCCGAGGTCGAGGGCCGCGACGGTGAAGCGCTTCTCGCCGACCGCCGGCACGACGTAGGCCTCGGTGGTCGAGACCTCGCTGGCCAGCTCGCTGCCGGCCATCTGGCCCGACGCCTTGACCCGCTCGAGCAGTGCCTCGGCGTCGGTCTCGGTGCTGGAGATGCCGACGCGCATGGCGCCGCGCTCGCGCAGGTGGCGGGTCAGGGCACGGGTGTCGACGCCGGAGATGCCGACGACGCCGTGCTGGCGCAGGTCGTCGTCGAGCGTGCGCACCGAGCGCCAGCTCGACGGCACGCGCGAGGGATCGCGCACGACGTAGCCGGCCACCCAGATGCGGGAGGACTCGGGGTCGTCGTCGTTGACTCCGGTGTTGCCGATGTGGGGAGCGGTCATCACCACCACCTGACGGTGGTAGGACGGGTCGGTGAGCGTCTCCTGGTAACCGGTCATGCCGGTGTTGAAGACCGCTTCGCCGAACGTCTCTCCCTCGGCGCCGAAGCTGTCGCCACGAAAGGTGCGACCGTCCTCGAGGACCAGGATCGCGGGGGCATGCGCAGGCACGCCGTACCTCCTTCTCCGCCTCACAGGACGGATCGTTAAAGGATGCAGAGCTGACGCCGAGCCTATCAGCGCTGGGGGCGGCGGACGCCACGCGTCGCCGGGGCGGACAGCGGGTCGTCGGGCCAGGCGTGCTTGGGGTAGCGCCCGCGCAGGTCGGCGCGGACGGCGGCGTAGCCGGTGGCCCAGAACGACGCCAGGTCGGCGGTCACCGCGGCGGGTCGGCGCGCCGGTGAGAGCAGGTGCAGGAGCAGCGGGACCCGGCCGTCGGCGAGCCGCGGGGTGGCGGTCCAGCCGAACACCTCCTGCAGCCGTACGGCGAGCACCGGCTGGTCGCCGTCGTAGTCGATCCGCACCGCGGAGCCGCTGGGGACGGTGACCCGCTCGGGCGCGAGCTCGTCGAGGCGGGCGGCCTCGGGCCACGGCAGCAGCCGCCGCAGGGCCTGGACCAGGTCGAGGCGCCGCGGGTCGGTGCCGTCGAGCCACTCGGTGGCCCGGTCGAGCAGGGCGTCGTCGGAGACGTCGGGCCACGGGTCGCCGATCGCGCGGTGCAGGAACTGCAGTCGCCGGCGCAGGGCGGTGGCGGCCTCGGTCCAGCGCAGGGCGCCGAGGCCGTCGCGGCGCAGGGCGTCGGCGACGGCGGCCGCGACCGCGGTGGGGTCGGGGTCGCTGACCGGGGTCGAGGTGAGCTCGATGGCGCCGAGGCGGGTGACGCGGCGGGCGGTGACGCGGCCGGCCTGCCAGGTGACGACGTCGTCCTCGTGCCAGAGCGCGGCGGCGGCCTCGAGCGCAGTGGCCTCGTCGACCGGGGCGGCCGAGCGGATCGTGGCGTCCCGTTGGCCGGGACGTCGTTCGGCGTCGGCGACCGCGAGCCAGGGCGTGCCGACCAGCGACGAGCCGGGCGGCAGGACCGCGCCGGTGCCGCCGACCGTCGCGTACGACGACCCGCCCGGTCGGAGCCGTGCGGTGCGGGCGGGGTGGGCGAGGGCGACGACGAGCCCGACGGCCTGGTCGTCGGTCAGCCCCGGCTCCCCCGCGGCCCTGGCGACGTGGCCCTCGAGGCGGCGCACGGCCTGGCGCCAGGCGTGGTCGCTGCGGCGGGC
>JAOPXU010000193.1 GCA_025964985.1 Nocardioides sp. | reverse complement strand
GACCATGCGGGTGGTCGGCTCGACCTTGCCGTCGCCGTAGAGACCGGTGGGCAGCACGTGGGCCTGCAGGTCGTGCGCCGGCAGCCCGTCGCGGGAGTGCCAGAAGCCGCCGGTCTCGGCGACGTTGGAGGTGAGCGGGCCCTTCTTGCGAGCCTTCCACATCACGAAGTTGGTGAGCGTGTTGAGGTCGGCCAGGTCGGAGGTGTCCTTGGTGTGCCAGAGCATCGGCGTGTAGGGGTGGTCCTGCATCCCCGCGCCGACGCCGGCCAGCTCGACCTTGGCGGTGATGCCGTGCTCGGCCAGGTGGGAGCCCGGGCCGACGCCCGAGAGCATCAGCAGCTGCGGGCTGTTGATGGCGCCACCGCTGAGCAGCACCTCGCGCCGGGCGTGCACGGTGTGCTCGCGACCGCCCTGGCGGAAGGTCAGCCCGGTCGCCCGGCTCTGGCCGGCGGCGCCCTCGATCTCGATGCGGGCCGCGAGCGCGCCCGTGGCCACCGTGAGGTTGGACCGGGTCATCGCGGGCTTGAGGTAGGCGTCGTAGGTCGACCAGCGCTGGCCGCCGTTGCACGTGACCTGGTAGGCGCCGGCGCCCTCCTGCTCGGCGCCGTTGAAGTCGTCGTTGCGCTTCAGGCCCGAGGACACGGCGCTCTCGACCCACGCGGTCGTCAGCTCGTGGCTGTAGCGGCGGTCCTCGACGACCAGGGGGCCGTCGGTGCCGTGGTAGCGCCCGCCGAGGCGGGTGTTGCCCTCGGCCTTCTTGAAGTAGGGCAGGACGTCGTCGTAGCCCCAGCCGGCCGCGCCGTACTGGTCGCGCCAGCCGTCGTAGTCGGCGGCGTTGCCGCGGATGTAGATCATCGCGTTCATCGCCGAGCAGCCACCGAGGGCCTTCATCCGGGGCCACGTCGTACGCCGCCCGTGGAGCTGCTTCTGCTCGGTCGTCTGGTAGTTCCAGTCCCACTTGGTCTGGACGAGGCCGACGAACGCGGCCGGGATGGTCACCTCGTCGACCTCCGGCGCACCCCCCGCCTCGACGAGCAGCACGGTGGTGGAGGGGTCCTCGGTCAGGCGGGCGGCGAGCACCGCTCCGGCGCTGCCGGCGCCGACGACGACGTAGTCGTAGGTGTCGCTTCGAGTGGGCTGGGTCACAGGCCGAACGTACTGCACGGACCTGAGGATGACAGCAGTGCTGTCACGGTTCGAGACGGCTGTCAGACCGTCGTCGAGGGGTCAGCGGTCGCGGGCCTCGCGCGCGGCGTCCTCGGCGGCGGCCTGCTCACGCATCTCGCGTGCGGCCGCGAGACCGCGAGGCGTGCGGTCCTCGCGACGGGGGTCGCTGGGGTCGTAGAGGCCCGCCTCGGCGGCCTTCTCGACGTTCTTGAGGCGCTTGGTGAGGCTGAAGCCGAGCAGCACCACCGCGAGCGCGCCCAGCCCGAACAGCCCGAAGGCGGTCCAGCCGGCGACGACGTCCTCCTCCTCGGGAGCGGCCATCACGAGCATGCTCAGCAGCGACATGCTTCTAGTCTCCCACCCGATCCGAAACGGCCTCGTCCTCCAGGGTGATCCCGGCGAACAGGTCGGTCTCGGGCACGGTGTCGCCGACGTGGCTGCTGACCAGCTCGTAGTCCTCGGTCGGCCACACCGACGTCTGGATCTCGCGCGGGATGGCGAACCAGAAGCCGTCGGGGTCGATCTGGGTGGCGTGCGCCAGCAGTGCCTGGTCGCGCACGCCGAAGTAGTCGCCGCACTCGACGCGCGTCGTGATCCGCTCGTCCCACTCGGGTTCGGGCTTCCACTCCTTGAGCCGCTCCTCGTAGGGCGACTCGAGGCCGTGGTCGAGCATCGCCTGGTGCAGCGAGGTGATCTTCGTGTAGCTCCAGCCGTGGTGGTAGTAGAGCTTGAGGACCTGCCACGGCTCGCCGGCGTCGGGGTAGCGCTCGGGGTCGGCAGCGGCCTCGAACGCCGCCACGCTGACCTCGTGGCAGCGGATGTGATCGGGGTGGGGGTAGCCGCCGCGCTCGTCGTACGTCGTCATCACGTGGGGACGGAACGAGCGGATGAAGCGCACCAGCCGCTCGGTGGACTCCTCGAGCGGCACCAGCGCGAAGCAGCCCTCGGGCAGCGGGGGCTTGGGGTCGCCCTCGGGCCAGCCGGAGTCGATGAAGCCGAGCCAGTCCTGGCGCACCCCGAGGATGTCTCGGGCGCGCTCCATCTCCTGGCGGCGGATCTCGGTCATGTTCTCGAGGACGTCAGGGCGGTCCATCTTGGGGTTGAGGATCGACCCGCGCTCGCCACCGGTGCAGGTGACGACGTGGACGTCGACGCCCTCGGTGACGTACTTGGCCGTCGACGCCGCCCCCTTGCTCGACTCGTCGTCGGGGTGGGCGTGGACGTGCATCAACCGGTAGCCCGCGCGGGGCGCAGCGGTCCGGGCGTCGTGCGGCATGGGATCCATCCTAGGAGCGGCCTACGATCGACTCGTGAGCACCACCGACCTGAGCCAGCGCTACGGGACCCACGCGCCGACGTCGCGCCGCTGGGTGGTCGGCGCGGTCGCGGCCCTCGTCCTCCTCTTCGGCGGCTGGCTCGCGTGGGTGACCGTGGTCCAGGCCGACCCCGACGTCGCCTCCGGCAACCTCACCTGGGACGACGAGGCGACCACCGACAACGAGATCACCGGCAGCTTCACCGTCGACATCGCCGACGACGTCGTCGAGGCCACCTGCACGCTCAAGGCCCTGGCCAAGGACCGCACGACCGTCGGCAGCCTCACCTTCACCGTCCCGCGCGGCACGACCCGCGTCGAGCAGGCCGTCGCGACCGAGCGCAAGGCGGTCAGCCTCGAGCTGCTCGGCTGCACCGCTCCCGGGCAGAACCGCCCGCGCTGACCCTCCCCGCGCCCCGGACTTGCTAGGGTCGCTCTTTCGGCGCCCCCGGTCAGGCGGGCGCCGTACCCCCGCTCGGGCCCACCACGCTCGGGCAGCACCCACCCGTGCACCATCGTCGAGCACCACTCAGGAGTACCCATGTCGCAGTCCACCGACCAGAGCAGCACCATCTGGCTGACCAGCGGTGCTCACGAGAAGCTCAAGGCGGAGCTCGAGCACCTCAAGGGTCCCGTGCGCGACGAGATCGTCACCCGCATCAGCGAGGCCCGCGACGAGGGTGACCTCAAGGAGAACGGCGGCTACCACGCCGCTCGCGAGGAGCAGGGCAAGAACGAGGGCCAGATCCGCCAGCTCGAGGAGGTCCTCCTCAAGGCCGTCTCCGACCAGCCCGCCGACGACGGCGTCGTGACCGTCGGCAAGGTCGTCACCTACAAGTTCGAGGGCGACTCCGACGACGAGGCCGAGACCTTCCTGCTCGGCGCCCGCGAGAACGAGGACTACGTCGACGTCGACGTCTACTCCCCCCAGGCCCCCCTCGGCGAGGCGCTGCTCGGAGCCACCAAGGGCGACACCGTCGCCTTCGAGGCACCCACCGGCAAGACGCTCCAGGTCGTCGTCCTCGACGCGAAGCCGTACGTGGACTGATTGCTCCCCTGTCGGCGCTCGCTCCGCTTCGCGCGGGGCGCGCCGCCGGCTTGCGGCCGTCTTCCCTCGTCTCGGGCACGCCCTCCGCTCGTACCTCGCTCCGGACGCACCCGCTCCTCAGTCCAGACGCCCGCGCGGCGCGCCTCGATGGGTACAACTGCTCGAGCGCCCTGGCGCGCGTTGACTGGAAGTCCGTGCACGGGCGCGTACTGGGCCGATGAACCTGGTGCTTGGCCGATGGAACTTCATCGGCCAAGTGAGGGTTTCACCGGCCGGCCGGTGAATCCCGAGGCGGGTGGGACCTACTCGAGCACCCGGTAGCCGCGCTCGCGCAGCCGGGCCATGACGAGCTCGGCGTGCGGATAACCGCGGGTCTCGAGCTGCAGGTGGACGTCGACCTCGTCGAGGTGCAGCGAGGGTGAGATGCGCTCGTGGGCGACCTCGAGCACGTTGGCGCCGGTCTCGCCCACCTCGCCGAGCAGCCGGGCCAGGCCGCCGGGGACGTCGGGGATGTTGACGTGCAGGTTGAGGTAGCGCCCGGCGGCGGCCATGCCGTGCTGGATGACCTTGCCGAGCAGGATCGGGTCGATGTTGCCGCCGGAGAGGACCGCCACCGCCGGCGTCCGGTACGCCGTGGGGCGGGCCAGCAGGGCCGCGACCGCAGCCGCGCCGGCGGGCTCGACGACCATCTTGGCGCGCTCGACGAGGGCGAGCAGGGCCCGCGACATCTCCTCCTCGGTCACCGTGACGATCTCGTCGACGAAGTCGCGGACGGCGGCGAACGTGAGCTCGCCGGGCAGGCCCACGGCGATGCCGTCGGCCATGGTCTTCATCTGGGTCAGCGGCACCGGGGCGCCGGACTGCAACGAGCCGGGGTAGGCGGCCGCGCCCTTGGCCTGCACGCCGATGACCGCGACGTCGGGACGCAGCGCCTTGACGGCGATGGCCACGCCGGCGAGCAGTCCCCCACCGCCGGTCGGGACGACGACCGTCTCGACGTCGGGGACCTGCTCGAGGACCTCGAGACCGACGGTGCCCTGACCCGACATGACGTCGGCGTGGTCGAAGGGGTGGATGAGGACGGCGCCGGTGCGCTCGGCGTACTCGCGGGCGGCGACGAGCGAGTCCTCGAGGTAGCGCCCGTGAAAAACGACGTCGGCTCCGTAGCCGCGGGTGGCCTTCTCCTTGGGGATCGGCGCGCCCTCGGGCATGAAGACGGTGGCCTTGATGCCGAGGCGCTGGGCGGCCAGGGCGACGCCCTGGGCGTGGTTGCCGGCCGAGGCCGCAACGACGCCGCGGGCGCGCTCCTCGTCGCTGAGCCTCGAGATCCGCACGTAGGCGCCGCGGGCCTTGAAGGAGCCGGTGCGCTGGAGGTTCTCGCACTTGAGGTAGACCGGGCCGCCGACCACCGAGGACAGCCAGCGCGACTCCTCCATCGGCGTCTCGATGACCACGCCGGCGAGGACCTCGCGCGCGGCCTGGATGTCGGCCAGGCCGACGGGCTCCTCGCTCGGGCTCATCCGTCGCCCCGCGGTGACGTCGGGTCGTCGAGGCCCTCGGCCTTGATGTCGTCGATGTCGTCCACGGGGTTGCTCGCGTGCAGCTCGGCGTAGTCCTCGGCGAGCTCCTCCTGCGGGTCGTCGCCGACGGCGGTGTGGGCCGCGAGGTGCTCGACGACGGCGTTGACGGCCGCGGCGAGCGGTACGGCGACCAGGGCGCCGGCCACGCCCGCGACGAGGACGCCGCCGGTGATGGCCACGATGATGGCGAGCGGGTGCAGCGAGACGAAGCGGCCCATGAGGAACGGCTGCAGCACCTGTCCCTCGAGCTGCTGCACGCCCAGGACGACGGCGAGCATGATCAGCGCGGTGATCGGGCCCTGGTCGACGAGGGCGACGAGGACCGCGACGGCGCCGGCGACGGTGGCGCCGATGAGCGGCACGAACGAGCCGAGGAAGACCAGGACGCCGATCGCCATCACGAACGGGACCTGCAGGATCGCGGCACCGATCATGATGCCGATGGCGTCGACCGCCGCCACGATGACGGTGGCCCGGACGAACTGGGTCAGCGAGATCCACGCGACGCGGCCCGAGCTGTCGATGCGCTGGCGCGCGGCGCGGGGGGCGATGCGCACCAGCCACGACCAGATGCGCTCGCCGTCGGCGAGGAAGAAGTAGGTGGCGAACAGGATGATGAAGAACGCCGCCAGCACCTGTCCGAGCGCGCTGCCGACCTGCCCGGCCTGGCCGAGCCAGTCGCCCGAGGACCGCTCGGTGATGGCGTCCTGTGCCTGCTGGATGTAGCCGTTGATCTGCGACTCGCTGGCGTGCAGCGGTCCGTTCTTGAGCCAGTCGCGGATCTCGTCGAGACCGCGCACGGTCGAGTCGGCGAGGTCCTCGGCACCGCTGGCGACCTGCTGGCCGGCGAAGGTCAGCAGCATCGCGACGAAGCCGATGAGGCCCAGGACGACCGTGACGGCCGCGAGGCTGTTGGGCACCCCGATGCGGCGCAGCCCGTGCACCACCGGGCTGGTCAGCGCCGCGAGCAGCAGCGCGATCGCCACGGGGAGCGTGATCATGGCGAAGTAGGCGACCAGCCACAGCAGCAGGTAGGTGGCGGCGGCGATGACCAGCAGTCGCCAGCCCCACGCGGCCGCGAGGTCGACGCCCCACGGCACCTGGGCCCGGCTGAAGTTGGAGGTGCCGGCCGACACGGTCGGCGTGGGCGTGGGCAGCGCCTCGTGACGGCGTTCCTCGCGCATCTGCACCCACTGGGCGGTGATCCGGGCCAGGACCCGGTCCTCGCGCTCGCGCTCGCGCTTCTCGGCGGCGCGGTCCTCGTCGTGGTGGCGGGTACGCCGTCCGAGCCGGCGTCGCTCGTGGTCCTCGCCCTCGGCCGGGTGCGCCGCGACCTCGGGTGCGTCGGGCTCGTGGGGGGTCACCGGCCCAGCCTAAGGACCGTGCGGGCCAGGCGGCAGGCCACGTCGGGGTGTGTGGCGGCCAGCAGTCCGACCGCGGCGAGCACGTAGTCGCCGTCGACGACGACGTGCGGGTGCTCCGGCAGCTGCCAGCCGCCCTCGACGTCGGTGCCGAGGCTGCCCTCGAGCACCCGGTCGGCCACCCCGGCACGGCCGTGGCGCAGCACGCCGCCGGAGGCGACGACGAGGCCGACCTCGCGCAGGTCGGTCCCGGTGCGCTCGACGACGCGCCCCTCGGGACCGACGACGACGCGGGACCGACCGGCGTGGCGGCGCAGCGCGAGCCCGACGGCGAGCCGGGCGATGGCCTCGTCGTCGTCGCGGTCTCCCTCGCTCTCCGGCACGTACGACGGCCGCTCGGCCCGGGCGCGGGCCGCCGGCAGGAGGTCGGGCCGCTCCCCCGCCTCGACGGTCGTCAGCGCCGACCAGCGCATGCCGAGGTCGCCCTCGACGGTGCGGGTCAGCGAGGTGGGGGCGACGACGTCGCGGGCGAGGCCGGCGTCCTCGGGGTCGAGCTCGACGACGGAGTGGACGTCGGTGGTCGCACCCCCGACGTCGACGACCACGACGTCCTGGCCGTGCTCGCGGGCCAGCACCTCGACGCCGGTGAGCACCACGTCGGGGGTGGCACCGCGCACCAGCGAGACGAACGCCGCGCCGTCGTCGCGGGCGCTGAGCTGCTTGCCGCCGATGACGTGGGACAGGAAGACCTCGCGGATCGCGGCGCGCGCGCCCTCGGGCCGCAGCACGCCGATCTGCGGGACGACGTTGTCGGCCAGGACCACGGGCAGGTCGGCCAGCACGGCGACGAGCTCGTCGGCGGCGTCGGCGTTGCCGGCCACGACGACGGGTCCGCGCCAGCCCGACGCGTGCAGGGTGCGGGCGGCCGCGACGACGACCTCGGTGTTGCCGCCGTCGGTGCCGCCGGTCAGCAGCACGACGTCGGGCTCGGCCAGGTCGTCGACGCCGAAGCCGCGGGCGGCGGCGGCCACGACCGAGACGACCTTGCCGCCGCTGGACAGGGCCACCCGGCGTCCGGCCTCGGCGGTGACGAGCTCCTCGGCACCGACGACGGCGATGCGCAGGCCGCCGCCCGCGCTCGAGCACACCAGCAGCGGGACGTCGTGGGCGTCGAGGGCGGCCACGCAGGCGTCGACGCCGTCGAGGACGTCGGTCTCGAGCGTGGTGCGGTGCTCCGCGAGGCCGACGACGGTGCCGCCGTCGAGGTCGACCAGGGTCGCCTTGGTGAACGTCGAGCCGACGTCGACGCAGACGCGGAGGCCCGCGCGGGGCGGGCGCTCAGCCAAGCGCGCGGTCGAGGTCGGCGATCAGGTCGTCGACGGTCTCGATGCCGACAGACAGCCGCACCAGGTCGGCGGGCACCTCGAGCTCGGTGCCGGCCACGCTGGCGTGGGTCATGCGGCCGGGGTGCTCGATGAGCGACTCGATGCCGCCCAGCGACTCGGCGAGCGTGAAGACCTCCGCGCGCTCGCACACCGACAGCGCCTGCTGCTCGCCGCCGGCGACGCGGAACGCGACCATGCCGCCGAACCGCTTCATCTGCTTGGCGGCCACGGCGTGGCCGGGGTGCTCCTCGAGACCGGGATAGATCACCTGGACGACCGACGGGTGGCGGGTCAGGAACTCGACGACGGCCTCGGCGTTGTCGCAGTGGCGCTCCATGCGCACCGCGAGCGTCTTGAGCCCGCGGTGGGTCAGGAAGGAGTCGAACGGCCCGGGCACCGCGCCGATGGCGTTCTGGTGGAAGACGAGCTGCTCGGCGAGGTCGAGGTCGCGCACCACGAGCGCGCCACCGACGACGTCGGAGTGGCCGCCGACGTACTTGGTCGTGGAGTGCACGACGACGTCGGCGCCCAGGGTCAGCGGCTGCTGCAGGTAGGGAGACGCGAAGGTGTTGTCGACGACCAGGCGGGCGCCGGCCTCGTGGGCGACGGCGGCCAGCGCCTCGATGTCGCCGATGTTGAGCAGCGGGTTGGTCGGGGTCTCCAGCCACACCAGCTTGGTCTGCCCGGGGCGGATGGCCGCGCGCACGGCGTCGACGTCGGTGACCGGGGCGGGCGTGTGCTCGACACCCCAGGCCTGCTCGACCTTGTCGAAGAGGCGGAAGGTGCCGCCGTAGGCGTCGTCGGGCAGGACCACGTGGTCGCCGGGGCGGCAGGTGGCGCGGACCAGGGTGTCCTCGGCGGCCAGGCCGGAGGAGAACGTGAAGGCCCGCTCCCCCTCCTCGACGGCCGCCAGCGCGCCCTCGAGGGCGGTGCGGGTGGGGTTGGCCGAGCGGCTGTACTCGTAGCCGCCGCGCAGGCCGCCCACGCCGTCCTGCTTGTAGGTGGAGGTCGCGTAGATCGGGGCGATCACCGCACCGGTGGTGGGGTCGGGCTCGTAGCCGGCGTGGATCGCACGCGTCTCGAAGCCGCCCTTGAGGTGGCCCTCGCGGTGGGAGGACTGCTGCTGGTCGGTCACCCGCACGAGCCTACCCAGGCCGAGGGCCGTCCCCGCTCGGCGTACTGGAGCCCCGATTGTGCGACCTGGGATGATGGAGGCATGTTCTCCCGGCACAAGACCACGCTCGTCGACGCCGAGCACGCCCTCCCCGGTCGCGACAGCGACCCCTTCCAGCGCTCCGGCACGCACCGCGTGCTCGGCACCCCCGTCGTCTCCGACGACGTCCCCGAGGGCCACGAGGTCGCCGTCTTCGGCCTCGGCTGCTTCTGGGGCGCCGAGGAGATCTACTGGCAGGTGCCCGGCGTGTGGTCCACGTCGGTCGGCTACGCCGGTGGGCACACCAAGCACCCGTCCTACGACGAGGTCTGCAGCGGCCGCACCGGTCACACCGAGGCCGTGCGCATCGTCTTCGACCCCGCCGTCGTCGCCTTCGCCGACCTGGTCAAGACGTTCTTCGAGGTCCACGACCCGACGCAGGGCATGCGCCAGGGCAACGACGTCGGCACGCAGTACCGCTCCGCGATCTACTGGACGACGCCCGAGCAGGAGCAGGTCGCCCGCGACCTGACCAAGGTCTACGGCGACGAGCTGTCCCGGCGCCGCCTCGGCGACATCACCACCGAGATCCGCCCGGCCGCCGACGTGCCCTACTTCTACGCCGAGGACGCCCACCAGCAGTACCTCGCCAAGAACCCCCACGGCTACCGCTGCCACGCCAGCACCGGCGTGAAGTTCCCAGCGACCACCTGACCCGACGGTTCAGCTGCGGACGACGCGGTAGACGTCGACCGGGTGCGGCACCCGCACCCCGGCGTACGACGCGGGGTCGGGCACGGCGACGGCGTCGAGGTAGGCACGCACCACCGGCCGCAGGTCGTCGGTGAGCAGGGCCTGCACGGCGAAGTCGAGCGCGCCGTCGTCGGCCGCGGTGGCGTCCCACCGCGCCTCGAGGGTCAGCGGCGCCTCGGCGTCGAGGCCGGCCTGCAGCAGGGCGAGCTCGACGTCGTCGCTGAACCACTGCTCGTGGCCCGCGATCGGGGGTGCCAGCACCTCGACCAGCGCGTTGAGCTCGGCGCGCGGGGCGCTGAGCACCAGCAGCTCGCCGCCGGGACGCAGCAGGTCGTAGGCGGCCTGGAGCGTGCGGGCCACGTCGGGGACGTAGTACATCGAGTGGACGAAGGTCACGACGTCGAAGCCGGCGCCCAGCGGGGCGTCGTCGAACGTGGAGGTGTGTACGTCGACGTCGAGGCCCGGCCGGTCGAGACCGTGCAGGGCGGCGGCGAAGGCGCGTGCGCTCGCGGCGTAGGGGTCGACGCCGACGTAGCGGACGGCGCGGTCGGGCTCGGCGTCGCACAGCGTCGCGGCCAGCCGGGCGTCGAGCGTGCCGTCGCCGCACCCGGCGGAGAAGACCGCGACCGGGCCGGCCGGACGCCGCAGCAGGCGCCCGGTCAGGTGCTCGGTGATCAAGCGGCGCTGGTCGGAGAGCAGCTCGAACGCCGCGTGCCCCTGCGCGTAGGTGGCGGGCGGCAGCTCGGGCAGCGGCGGCGAGCCGACGCGGGCCGTCCGCAGGACGTCCAGGAGCGCGGCGGCGAGCACCGAGCCCGACAGGTCATCCGAAGGGGTGAGCGTCCGGGCTAGGTTGGGCACTGACGGGAGTCAACCAGGCACGGGCGCCCCGCCCCGCCCGAAGGGGTGATTCCGACCTAGGGAGCAGCCGTCGTGACGACCGGAGACACCGCCGAGCGCAGCCTGGCGCACTGGAGCGAGGCCGGGCGCACCGGCATGGAGGCGTTCTACGCCCTCGCCACCGAGGACTACCGCCAGCTCGCCCTGGCCGCCGACTGGCCGGCCCTGCTGACCCAGCACGCCCACGAGGGCTGGTCGCTGCTCGACGTCGCGTGCGGCAGCGGAAAGTTCCCCACCGCGCTGCTGCGTCACGCCGGCCTCGACGCGGCCGCCCTGCCCGACCTCGCCTACGACCTGCTCGACCCCTCGGCGTTCTCGGTCGCCGAGGCCCGCGGCGTCCTCGCCCCGCCGTTCGTGGCCCGCCACGACCTCGTGATGACGCTGCAGGACCTGCCCGACGAGCGCGACGGCTACGACGTCGTGTGGGCCACCCACGCCCTCTACGCCCTGCCGCCCGCCGAGCTCGACGCCGCGGCCGAGCGGTTCGTCGCCGCGCTGGCCCCCGGTGGGCTCGGCCTGGTCGCGCAGGCCACCTCGACCTCGCACTACCTGGCCTTCTACGACGCCTTCCGCGCCGGCGTGCGCGAGGCGACGCCGTACACGTCGGCCGAGCAGGTGCGCGACGCACTCGTGCGCGCCGGCGCCGACGTGCGCGAGCAGCGGGTCAGCTACAGCACCGGAACGTCCGACCGCGCCGTGGTCGAGGGGTTCCTGCAGCGCTGCGCGTTCGACGACGCGGTGTCGTTGGAGGAGATGGAGGCGGCTCCCGTCCTCGGCGACTACCTCGCCTCCTGCCGCGACGCGAGCGGCTCCTACACCTTCTCCCACGAGGCGGCCCTGCTGTGGCTCTGACCAACCCCGAGAACCCGCTCCTGCCCGCGGCCAACCGCACCGGCGGCCTCGACCAGGACTGGGCGGGCGACGACCAGGACTGGTGGGACTGGTACGTCACCCTCGCCGCCAACGACGCCGCCCCCGTCGACCTCGTCGAGGGCCCCGGACTCCCCGACGTCGAGCCGGCCTCGGACGAGCAGCTCGCCCGCGAGCTGGCCGAGCCCTACGACCTCGACCCGGCCGCGGTCGAGTCCTTCGCCCGCGACGCCTTCGTCAAGCTGCCCGGCGTCCTCTCCCCCGCCGTCGTACGCCGCCTCGCCGGCCGGCTCGAGGACCTGCTGGTCGCCGAGCACGGGTCCGACGTCGCCGGCCGGTTCACCGCGCTCGAGCAGATGTGGCTCCACGACGAGCTGATGCGCGAGGTCGCGCTGTCCCCGCGGATCGGCGGGCTGGCCGCCGCACTGCTGGGCGAGCCGGGCGTGCGGATCTACCACGACAACGCCCTGTCCAAGGAGCCCGGCTGCGGGCGCACGCCGTGGCACCACGACGCCGAGCACTTCCCGCTGCAGACCACCCAGGCCGTGACCGCGTGGATGCCGATGTCGGCGATCCCCGGCCGGATGGGTCCCCTGTCCTTCGCCCGCGGGGTGCGGGTGCTCGACGAGCTCGACGACCTCGAGTTCGACAAGGTCGGCACCACCTACGACGTCGCAGTCGCCGAGCGCCTCACCGAGCGCGGGGTCGAGGTCGAGGCCGGGCCCTTCGCGGTGGGCGAGGTGTCGTTCCACTCCGCGCTGTGCTTCCACACCGCCGGCCCCAACCTGACCACCCAGCCCCGGCGGGCCCTGGCCACCACCTACTTCGCCGACGGCGCCCGGGTCGTGACGTCGCCGACGTTGATCAGCGGCACGTGGCGCGAGTTCCTGCCCGGCGTCGAGCCGGGCGGCCTCGCTGTCTCCGACCTCAACCCGGTGGTCGGCCGGCGCGGCTGACCTCGCGAACCCTGGCGGCAGGGCGCACCATCTAGATGCGACTCAGGATGTCGGCCTTCTTCGCCGAGAACTCGTCCTCCGTCAGGATGCCCGCGTCGCGGAGCGCACCGAGTTCCTTGAGCTGCGCTATCGGGTCAGGCGACGCGACCACCTCGGCGTCGATGACCTCAGCGGAGTTGTGGGCCGGGGCGAGTGCAGATGGCTGGGCAACCGGCGGCAGGCCCGCCGCCGGGACGACTCCCATGGGCATTCCCGGAGCAGGTGCAGACGGCGCGAATCCGCCAGGCGGCATTCCCCCGTAAGCGATCTCCTGGCGTGTCGTGTTGGTCGCCTGGTGCCGCGCACCATCGATCTGGATCTGCCGGTGCTGTCGGGTCAGGTACGCCTTGCGGAAGGTGTCGGTGACCGTGCGTTGAACGCCAGGCCCGTCCGGGACGTCCTCCAGGAGCACAGGTGGCCCGCCGTGTCTGTGCACGGTCACCGTGTAGACACCGCGTGCCTTCTGCGTCATGGACTGCTTCACATCGACGTTGTAGACATCGCCCATGTGCACCTGTTGGGCAGCAGTCCTCAGCGTGCCCTTCTCGAAGTGCAGGTACTCCGCGTCCATCCGGTATCGACCCGTTGTCATGCCACCGACACCCTTGCCGACTGCGGACCAGATCGTCCCCTCAGGGACCTCCATCTCGTTGGACGTGAACCGACTTGCGGCGCGCCGGACGGTGGAGGAGGAGGGCCCGGGGGCGGAGAAAGGCTGGAACTGCTCGGTCCAGGCCGCACCGTCCCAGTAGCGCTGCCCTCCATCGACGGGGTACCACCCCGGCGCGGCCTGCTGACTGTTCATGCGACGGATCCTAGGTCGGCTCGGTGGCGCAGATCGGCGAAGTAGGAATACGACAGCAGCCTCCCTCTTCGGAATTGGTCGGCAGCGGGCTCCGTCCGGCCACGCAGCCGACGGCGCGCGAGTGATCGTCGGTCTGATCCGCAGAAGTGATGGGGCAAGTCCGCTCAGCATCGACGATGTTGGGCCAGGAAAGCCTTCTGACGCACTTGGACCGTCAGCTGTGCGGGCGGACCAGAGTTCTCAGCCCCCTGCCGCGGTAACCGCGCCCTGGCTAGGCCGCATGCAGCGTGCGGCGGTTGGGCACCGGCCCGCAGGCGCCGAGGGAGCAGGACCCCGGCACCGCGAGTCGGGACAGGACAGGCACGTGCGAGCACAGGGCTGGCGGACCAGAGGACGGGCGGCGCGAAGGGGGACGGCGGCAACGGTCGTCGTCCTCGGGCTGGGGGTGACGGCCTGCTCCACCGAGAGCGGGATGTCGCAGACCCCGGCCGAGCAGACACCGACGGCGGCCGCCGACCAGGGCAGTTCGTCGTCGTCGTCCGGCTCGACGGACTCCACCTCGACCTTGGGCTCGGCCGGGACGGCCGTCGACTGGACCTCGGTCGCGGAAGAGGCGAGCGCCAGCGTGGTCAGCATCCTCGTCGAGGGTCCGGCCGGCAGCGCCCAGGGCTCGGGCGTGGTCATCGACGAGGAAGGCCACGTCCTGACCAACGCCCACGTGGTCGCCGACGCCGGCAGCGGCGGGTCGCTGCAGGTCGTGCTCACCGACGCGACCGTCCTCGAGGCCGAGCTCGTCGGCAGCGATCCCGCGACCGACCTGGCCGTGTTGTCCCTCGACCCGCCGCCGGCGGTCTCCCCCATCGAGCTCGGTGACTCCACGTCGCTGCGCGTCGGCCAGCCGGTCATGGCGCTCGGCAATCCGCTGGGGCTGTCCAACACCTCGACGGTCGGCATCGTCAGCGCGCTCGACCGCCCGGTGACGACCGCCGCCGAGTCGACCGCCGAGGGCGGGCTGGCCCCGACGCCGGTCGTCACCAACGCCATCCAGACCGACGCCGCGGTCAACCCCGGCAACTCCGGCGGCGCCCTGGTCGACGCCGAGGGCCGGCTGGTCGGCGTCAACTCCTCCATCGCCACGGTGGGCGGCAGCGACGGTAACCAGACCGGCAGCATCGGGCTCGGCTTCGCCATCCCCGTGGCCGAGGCCGGCTGGGTCGCCCAGGCGCTCATCGAGGACGGCCGGGTGCAGCACTCCTACCTCGGTGTGACCCCGCAGGACGCGGTCGTCGAGGTCGACGGCGTACGCCGCCAGGCGGCGGGCATCGTCGAGGTGGCGCCAGGCACCCCGGCCGGCCGCGCGGGCCTGCGGGCGGGCGACGCGATCACGGAGGTGGACGGCGAGGCGGTGCCCGACGCGCTCTCGCTGGTCGCGCAGGTGCGTGAGCGTGAGCCCGGTACCGAGGTGCTGCTCGGGGTGGTCGAGGAGGGTGGCGGTACCGAGGAGGTCACGGTCGTCTTCGGCGTCCGCCCCGACTGAGCCCGTGGCGGCCGCGCGGGCCGGATCCGCCCGGGCGGGCACCGGTGGGGTGGCACGCCGTTCGGTACGGACTGAGAGACTGGAGCCATGGCCGAACTCCCTCGCAAGGCAGCCGCCCGCACGGCCCGGCTGGCCGCGCTGCCGCTGGGCTACGCCGGCCGCAAGACCGTCGGGTTCGGACGCCGGATCGGTGGTGCTCCCGCCGAGGCGGTGATGAGCGACATCCAGCAGCGCACGGCCGAGCAGCTGTTCCGCACGCTGGGCGAGCTCAAGGGCGGGGCGATGAAGTTCGGCCAGCTCTTGTCGATCTTCGAGGCCGCGCTGCCCGAGGAGGCCGCCGCCCCCTACCGCGAGCAGCTGACCAAGCTGCAGGACTCCGCGCCGCCCATGCCGACGCAGACCGTCCGCGAGACGCTGGCCCGCGACCTGGGGCCCGACTGGGCCGAGCGCCTGGTCTGGCTCGACGGCGGCCCGACCGCCTCCGCCTCGATCGGGCAGGTCCACCGTGGGCGCTGGCACGACGGCCGCGAGGTGGCGGTCAAGGTGCAGTACCCCGGCGCCGGCGACGCCCTGCGCGCCGACCTCAAGCAGCTCGCCCGGGTGGCCCGCACCATCGGCCCGCTGTTCCCCGGCCTCGACATCAAGCCGCTGATCGAGGAGGTCCGTGCCCGCGCGGAGGACGAGCTCGACTACGAGCTCGAGGCCGACGGCCAGCGCGCCTTCCACGAGGCCTTCGCCGACGACCCCGAGATCGTCGTGCCCGGCGTGGTCGCAGTGGGTGGCGCCGTGATCGTCACCGAGTGGATGGACTCCACCTCGTCGCTGGCCGCGATCATCCGCGACGGCACCGTCGAGGAGCGCAACCACTACGGCGAGCTGCTGGTCCGGTTCCTGTTCTCCGGCCCGGCGCGCACCGGCATGCTCCACGCCGACCCGCACCCCGGCAACTTCCGCATCATCCCCAACGAGGACGGCACCCCCGGCCGCCTCGGCGTCCTCGACTTCGGTGCGGTGGCGCGCCTGCCCGAGGGCAAGCTGCCCGAGTCCATCGGCCACCTGATGCGGGTGTGCGCCACGGGCGACGGCGACCAGGTGCTCGAGGGCCTGCGCGCCGAGGGCTTCATCCGCGACAAGGTCAAGCTCGACCCGCAGCTGCTCGTCGACTACCTCGCGCCGTTCGTCGAGCCCACGATGGCGGTGCGCTTCCAGTTCAACCGGGCCTGGATGCGCGAGCAGTTCGAGCGCATCAACAACCCGCGCGCGCCCTCGTACACGATCGCGGTCAAGATCAACCTGCCGCCGTCCTACATGCTCATCCACCGCACCTGGATCGGTGGGATCGGCGTACTCAGCCAGCTCGAGGCCGACGTGCCGTTCCGGGCGATCCTCGACGAGTACCTCCCGGGCTTCGCCGCGTCCTAGCGCTCGAGCCGCAGGTGCATCACGTGCAGCCCGACGCGGCCGTGCGCCGCTGAGTCGAAGGCCTCCGGCACCGTGCCGACGACCTCGAACCCGAGGCTGCGCCACAGCCGAACGGCGGCGGTGTTGGTCTCGACCACCGCGTTGAACTGGATGGCGGCGTAGCCCTGCTCGCGGTGCCAGCGCACGACGTGCTCGCCGAGCCGGCGCCCGACGCCGCGGCCGCGCGCCGCCGGCGCGACCATGAATGACGCGGTGCCGACGTGGCTGCCGCGACCGGGGCGGTTGGGACCCATCTTGGCGCTGCCGAGGACGACGCCGTCCTCCTCGAGGACCACGGTGGCGCCGGGCGGCCGCTCGTCCCACCAGCCGCGGGCCTCGTCGCTGCCCAGGCCGAGCGGGAAGGCGTAGGACTCCCCCGCCTCGACCGTCTCGTGCCAGAACGCGAAGACCGCGGGCCAGTCGGCGTCGGTCATCGGCCGGATCGCGAGAGCAGTGCTCACTCGCCGGTCGTCCCGTCGACGGCCTCGCGGATGAGGTCGGCGTGACCGTTGTGGCGGGCGTACTCCTCGACCATGTGGACCAGGATCCAGCGCAGGGTGATGCCCTCGTCCGTGCGCCGGTCGCGTCGTACGGCGACCGCCTCGGCCCCGCCCTCGGCGACGGCGGCGTCGAGGTGGGCGTCGCAGGCGGCCACGACGGACGCGAGGAGGCCGTGCAGCTGCTCGGGGGTGTCGTCGACCGCGGTGCGGAACTCCCACTCGGGGTCGGCGTCGAAGTCGACGTGGGTGAACGGCTCGACGGCGGTGGCACCGCGCAGGGTGACGCCGAACCACCAGTCCTCGACCAGCGCCATGTGCTTGACCAGGCCGGCCAGCGTCAGCGTCGACGGCGGGTGCGCGGTCCCCAGCTGGGCCTGCGTCAGGCCGCTGGTCTTCCAGCGGAACGTCGCGCGCTGGTAGTCGAGGTAGCCGCGCAGCATCGTCACCTCGTCGGCGGCGTACGGCGGGTCGGTGCGGCCGGGTGCGTCGTCGGTGGTCACCGGGGCGACGCTAGCCGGGCACCCGGACGACTGTCGTCCGCTTAGAACCCCGCGACGGCGAACCCGCCGACGCACAGGGCTGCGAGCGGCAGGACGAGCAGGCCGGCCCGGGCCGCCTCGGCCGGGCCGCGCGAGGCACTGACCAGGACGACGACGCCGACCGCGGCGGTGAGCAGCGAGGTGTCGGTGAGTCCGCGGCGCAGCCAGGCCTCGGCCAGCAGCACCCCGGCGACCAGCGCGACGGCCCCGGCCGAGCGCCAGGCACCCTCCTCGCGCGACCAGGCGCCGGCGGCACCGAACGCCGCACCGGCCAGCACCGCCATCACGCACCACGCGATCGTGGTGGAGGTGACCAGCGAGCCGAGCGAGGCGAGGTCGACGACGGCGGCGGCCACGTAGTAGGACTCGACGGCCACCACGAGGAGCACCGCCCCCGCGGCCGCCGAGACCGCGGGCGTCACCCGCAGCACCCGGCCGAGCACGAACGCCGCCAGCGCCCACATCGCCGAGGAGTTGGCCAGGTCGGCCAGCGGGTAGGGCAGCAGGTGGATCAGCAGCAGGTCACCGACGCCCAGCACGAGGCCGATCCCGGCCGCCTGGGCCAGCAGGGCGCTCGTGTCGCGGGTGGTGGGGCGCGTGGTCGCGAGGGTCGGGGTGCTCATGCCTCCACGCTAGGCAGCGCCGGACGTGCGGACCTCCGTCCGAGGTACCGCTCAGCCGTCCGCAGGTACCGGAGTGCGGTCCGTGATGCAGTACGCCGTCCCGGCCGGGTCGGCCAGGACCGTCCACTGCCCGTGCTCGGCGAGCACGGTGGCGCCGAGCCCGACGTGACGGGCCACCTCGGCGCCGCGGTCGTCGGCCGACAGGTCGAGGTGGTAGCCGGGCTCGCGGTCCTCGTCGAGGCGCTGCAGCAGCAGGCGCAGCGGGCCGGCGCCGTCGAGCCGTCGGAACTCGCCGTCGGGCGGGTCGGTGGGCGTGGGCTCGAAGCCGGTGAGCTCGCGCCAGAACCCCCACTCCGCGTCGTACGCCGCCGGGCCGACGTCGAGGCAGACCTGGTCGACCTGCGAGCGGCCGCCGGGCCAGGCGAGCGGCGAGGATCGCCGTGCCGCGGGGTGGGAGACCAGGCAGAGGGTCAGGCCCGCCGGCGAGCGCAGCACCGCGTAGCCGAGGTCGGCGTGGTCGACGACGACCGTGGCGCCGAGGTCGACGGCGCGCGCGGCGGCCGCGTGGGGGCCGACGACGTGGAGGTCGAGGTGGACGCGGGAGGCGGCGTCGGCCAGGCGCTGCGCCTTGAGGTGGGCGTCGCCGTCGGGCGGCTCGAGGGTCGCGAACTCGCCGTCGTCGCCGCGGGCCGGTGAGACGGTGCTGCCGGTGACCGCGGCCCAGAACGTCAACGTGCGCTGGTGATCCGCAGCGGCGATGTCCAGGAACGCGGAGAGCCAGAACGGCTCGGTGCGGGCGCTCACGCCGGCTTGTGCAGCACGGCCCCGGTCGGGGTGACGACGACGTCGTCGCCCTCGACGGACGCGGTGCCGTCGACGAGCAGGCTCATCGCCGGCGCCTGGCGGGGCGGGAAGAGCAGGGTGACCACGGGGTTGGCGGCCACGTTGGCGAGGCTGCCGCGTCCCGGGGCGCTCACCCTCAGCACGCCGTCGGCGTGCACCGGGTCGACGCTGACGGCCTTGACCCGGGTCCCGTCGGTGCTGAGCAGGAAGCCGGCGTCGAAGTCGGCCAGGGTCTCGGCGAGTCGGTCGATCGCGACGGGGACGCTCATGGGCCCACCGTAGCGACGCGGCGCGTCACCAGAGGCCGACCAGCCCGCCGCCGATCCGCACGACGAACGCCCCGACCACGACGATGAAGAGCCCCCGCACGAACCCGGCGCCGCGCGCGACCGCCGTACGGGCCCCGAGGTAGCCGCCGGCCACGTTGGCCGCGCCCATGACCAGTGCGACGTGCCACAGGACGGCGCCCTGCGGGATGAACACGCAGAGCGCGGCGAGGTTGGTGGCCCAGTTGGCCAGGCGGGCCTTGGCGCTGGCCTCGAGGAAGCCGTAGCCCATGAAGCCGACGAGCGCGAAGACCAGGAAGCTGCCGGTGCCGGGCCCGAGCGCGCCGTCGTAGAAGCCGATGATCGCGCCGGTGAGCATGGCGATCGAGGTGTGCCGGCGCCCCGAGAACCGCAGCTCGGTCTCGCCGCCGAGGTCGGGCTTGAGCACCACGTAGGCGCCGACGACGATGAGCGCGACCAGCACGATCGGGTCGAACGCGCTGCGCGGGATCTGGCTGGCGACCAGCGCGCCGGCGACCGAGCCGGCGAAGGCCAGCGCCATGAGGGGCAGGAACGTGCGGGGGTCGGGGCGCACGCGGCGGTAGTAGGTGACCGAGCTGACGGTCGTGCCGGCGAACGACGCGAGCTTGTTGGTGGCCAGGATCTCCACCGGCGCGGCGCTCGGCAGGCCGAGCAGCAGGGCCGGCAGCTGGATCAGCCCTCCCCCGCCGACGACCGCGTCGACGTAGCCCGCGGTCAGGGCCGCCAGGGCCAGCAGTGCCAGGACGGTCAACGACGGGTCGGGCACCGGATCAGCGTAGGGGCCGCCCACCTACGGTGGACCGGTGCGCATCGTCTCCCTGCTCCCGTCCACCACCGAGATCCTCTTCGCGATCGGCGCCGGCGACGACGTCGTCGGCGTCACCTTCGAGTGCGACGAGCCGGCCGAGGCCCGCAGCCGCACGATCGTGTCGACCACCTCGATGCCCGCGGGCCTGACGCCGGCCGAGATCGACGCCTACGTCGCCGCCGCGCTGGCCCGCGGCGAGGACCTCTACGGCCTCGACGCCGGCGCCCTGGGCGGCCTCGACGCCGACCTGGTCGTCACCCAGGACCTGTGCGCCGTCTGCGCGGTCGACGTCTCGGTCGTCGACGACGCCCTGGCCCACCTGGGATGCACCGCCGACGTGCTGACCTTTGACCCGCACACGGTCGGCGAGGTGCTCGAGTCGGTCTCGACGCTGGGCGAGGCCGTCGGCCGCGCGCCCGAGGCGGCTGCGCTGGTCGCGTCGCTGCACGAGCGCCTCGACGTCGTGCGCCGTGGCGTCGGCGAGGGCCCGCGCCCCCGGGTCGTCGTGCTCGAGTGGACCGACCCGCCGTACGCCCCGGGCCACTGGATCCCTGAGATGGTCGAGCTGGCCGGCGGCGAGTGCGTGCTGGGCGCCGCGGGCGAGAAGTCGACGCGGGTGCTGTGGGACGCCGTCCACGAGGCCCGGCCCGACGTGGTCGTCGTCGCGCCCTGCGGCTACGACCGGGCCGGCGCGCAGGCCCAGGCCGACCAGCTGGTCGCCGACGGCCTGCTGCCGGCCGGGGTGCTCGTGCACGCCGTCGACGCCGACGGCATGTGGGCGCGCCCCGGCCCGCGGCTGGTCGACGGCGTCGAGGAGCTCGCCGCGGTGCTGGCCGCGAGCCGCGCCGAGTCCTACTCGTCGACCCAGTAGCCGCGGCCCCCGCCGAAGCCGCCGAACACGTCGCCGTAGGCCGAGCGCATGGCCGACAGCCCGCTCGAGCCACCCGTCGTGCCGCCGGGCCGCCCGGCGTCGCGCGAGCCGAGGTAGGACCCGACCACCGCGGCCCCGAGGTCGTCGAGCTCGGGGCTGACCATCCGGCCGTCGACACGCTGGGCCATCTGCTCGATGAAGCGCGCCAGGCCGGGGTCCTCGCCGAGGCGGAAGAACGTCGTCTGGGCGCCCATCCGGCGTGAGTTGTCGAGCTCACGGACGGCGTGGGCGACCGTCACCGGGTGCGGCGGGTAGGAGAAGTAGACGTCGCCGCTGGCCTCGAGGTGCGAGGTCGGCTCGCCGTCGGTGACGATCAGCAGCACCGGCTGGGCGTTGGGGTGCTTGCGGAAGTGGCGGTTGGCGAGCAGCAGGGCGTGGTGGAGGTTGGTGCCCTTGTCCCACCGGGCGTCGAGCGCGGTGAGCTGCTCGATGTCCATCACCTCGGCGTGGCGCCCGAAGCCGATCAGCTGCAGGTGGTCGCCGCGGAAGCGGCTCTTGATCAGCGTGTGCAGGGCCAGCGCGGTGCGCTTCATCGGCACCCACCGCCCGTCCATCGCCATCGAGAACGACGTGTCGACGAGCAGCGCGACGCAGGCCTGGGTGCGGGCCTCGGTCTCCTGCACCTCGACGTCGCCGATGGCCAGCAGCGGCCCGCCGCGCTCGGTGGCCTGACGCGTGACGCCGTTGAGGACCGTGCGGGGCAGGTCCCAGGGCTCGGTGTCGCCGAACTGCCACTCGCGGGTGCCACCCGACCGCTCGCCTGCGGCACCGGCCTTGTTCATGTCGCGCTGGCCCTGGCGCCCGCTCATCCGCTGAGCGACGTCGCGCAGCAGGGCCTTGCCGAGCTGGCGCATCGCCTTGGGCGAGAGCTTGAGCTGGCCGTCGGAGCCGCGCTTGAGGGTGCCGCTGTCGCGCAGCGCCTTCTCGAGCTGCTGCAGGGTCTTGGCGTCGACCGCCGCCTCGTCGCCGAGCTGGCGCGCGAGCTTGTCGAGGTCGACGTCGTCCATGCGGGACCCGTTGTAGGACTGGGCCAGCTGCTCGGCGAGCGCGTCGAGGTCGGCGAGGTCCTGCAGGACGCCGGTGCCGTCACCGAGGCCCACTCCGGTCCCCTGCCCCTGCCCCTGCCCGAAGTCCTCCGAGCCCGACCAGTCCTCACCCGGGCGCAGGGCCTGGAGGTTGGCGTCGAGCTGACCGAGCTGGTCCATGAGCTCGGGCGAGCCGAACGCCTGGGCGCTGAGCTCCATGAGCTCGCGGCGCTGCTCGGCGCTCATCGAGTTGAGCATCCGCTGGGCGGCCGCGGCGCGCTGGGCCATGGCGTCGAGGAGCTCGTCGATGCTCTGGGGGTTCTCCGGGAAGTAGTCGCCGTGCTTGTCCATGAACTCGGCGAAGTCCTCGGGGGTGTCCTCGCCCTGCGCGTGCTTGGCGAGCAACTCGTTGAGGTCGCCGAGCATCTCGTTGATCGCGGCCCGGTCGGCGTCGGTGGCGTTCTCGAGGGCGTCCTTCATGCCCTTGAACCGCTGGTCGAGCAGCTCGCGGCCCAGGAGGTCCTTGATCTCCTCGTACGCCGCCCGCGCCTCGGGGCTCTGCCAGTCGTAGTCCTTCAGCTCGCTGACCGCGGCGGCGGTCGACGGGGAGAGGTTGTCGAGCTGCATCTCGCGGAAGGCACGGTCGGCGTCGTCCATCATCGCGTCGCGCGCCAGCTGCTTGCGCTCCTCCAGCACCGCCGTGTCGAGCAGCTCCTTGACCTCGCGCAGCGTGCCGTTGAGGTCGTTCTCCCGCAGCAGCTCTCGGCGGCGCTCGGCCACCTTGCGCGCGAGCTCGTCGAGGCCGGCCTGGTCGCGACCGCCGCGGCGCAGGAACTCGCGCATCGCCCGCTCGGGGCTGTAGCCGGCCATCACGTCCTCGCCGATGGCGTCGAGCGCCTCGGCCAGGTCGACGGGCGGCGCGAGCGGGTCGCCGCCGTCGTACTTCTTGAACCGGTTCTCGCGGGTCCTAGCCATAGACCGTCTCCGAGCCGTCGGTGTCCTTGCCGATCTTGCGGGCGAGGTAGAGGCCCTCGAGGGCCAGCTCGATCGCACCGGCGCGCTGACCGTCGTTGGTCGCGCCGAGCCGCTCGCAGACCTGGTCGTAGAGGTCGGACTCGCCGAGCACGGGCAGGCCGGTCAGGAAGTCGCGGGCCGTCACCTGCTCGCCGGTGGTGACCATGACGCCGGCCTCGATGCGGTCGACGAGCAGGCCGAAGTCGAGACCGCGGAAGTGGGCGCGGACCGTCTCGGCGACCGCGGTGCGCAGCAGGTGGGTGAGGATCTCGTCCTCGCGGCCCTCCTCGCCGGTCTCGAACTCGATCTTGCCGCCGAGCACCTCGACGGCCGTCTCGAGGTCGACGACGCGGGCGACGGCCTCGTCCTCGCGCTGCACGGTCGCGCGGTGGATCGCGGCGGCCGCGATCGTCTCGGCGCCGGCGATGGCGAAGCGGGCCGAGACGCCCGAGCGCTGGTCGACGGCCGAGCTGTCGCGCAGCTGGCGGGTGAAGCGGGCCAGGATCTCGACGAGGTAGTCGGGGACGTCGGCGACCAGGTCGGCCTCCTGGCGGATGACCGCGATCTCGGCCTCGAGCTCGAGCGGGTAGTGCGTGCGGATCTCGGCGCCGAACCGGTCCTTGAGCGGGGTGATGATGCGCCCGCGGTTGGTGTAGTCCTCGGGGTTGGCGCTGGCCACCACGAGGACGTCGAGCGGCAGCCGCAGCACGTAGCCGCGGATCTGGATGTCGCGCTCCTCCATCACGTTGAGCATCGCCACCTGGATGCGCTCGGCGAGGTCGGGCAGCTCGTTGATCGCCACGATGCCGCGGTGCGAGCGCGGGATCAGGCCGAAGTGGATGGTCTCGGGGTCGCCGAGCGAGCGTCCCTCGGCGACCTTCATCGGGTCGACGTCACCGATCAGGTCGGCCACGGAGGTGTCGGGCGTGGCGAGCTTCTCGGCGTAGCGCTCGTCGCGGTGGCGCCACTCGACGGGCAGGTCGTCACCGAGCTCGAGGGCGCGGCGCTTGGACTCGTGGGTGATCGGCTCGAAGGGGTGCTCGCCGAGGTCGGAGCCGGCGATGACCGGCGTCCACTCGTCGAGCAGGCCGACCATGGTGCGCAGCAGGCGGGTCTTGCCCTGCCCGCGCTCACCGAGCAGGACGATGTCGTGCCCGGCGATGAGCGCCCGCTCGAGCTGCGGGACGACGGTGTTCTCGAAGCCGTGCAGGCCGGGCCAGGGGTCCTCGCCGGCGGCCAGCTTGGCCAGCAGGTTGTCCCGGATCTCGGTGCGGAGCGTCTTGGCGACGTGGCCCGACTCGCGCAGCTGGGCGACGGTGCGGGCGGAGGGTGCGGAGGTCACGTCTCCACGCTACTCACGGTCGGTGACCACCAGGGTGGGACGCGTGACGCGCGCCACACATCACGGACTATCCTCGGCCCAGGCCGACATAGGGGGACCACATGGCCCGCAAGCTGCTCAAGATCAACGACTCGTCGTGGCTGTTCGCCGAGACCGAGCGCACCCCCATGCAGGTGGGGATGCTCGCGACGTTCCGGGTGCCGGACGACCGGCCGACGTTCGTCGCCGACCTGGTGTCGCGCTGGCGGGGGGTCCACCAGTTCGAGTCACCGTTCAACCTGCTCTTCAAGAAGTTGCCCGTGCCGAGCTGGGCCGCGCTGCCCGACCAGGCGATCGACCTCGACTACCACCTCCGCCACTCGGCGCTGCCCGCTCCCGGCAGCCAGCGCGAGCTCGGCATCCTGGTCTCGCGGCTGCACTCCTCGCGCATGGACCGCCGCTACCCGTTGTGGGAGTGCCACGTCATCGAGGGCCTCCACGACGACGGCGGCGACCGCTGGGCGCTCTACATCAAGGCCCACCACTCCCAGGTCGACGGCGTCGGCGGCATCCGCCTGCTGCGCCGGATGCTGTCCACCGACCCCGACGCCCGCGGCATGCTCCCGCCCTGGGCGGTCGGCACCGACGGCCCCGACCAGTCCGGCACCCCGCCGCGCAAGGCCAGCACCGCGATCGAGAAGGCCCCCGCCGGTGGTCTCACCGAGCTCGTCGGCGCCGGTGTGCGCAGCGGCGCCACCGTCGCCGGGTCGCTCGTGCGCACCTACGCCGAGACCTTCACCGGGCGCACCGAGACCGACCGCACCGCGCCGTTCCTCGCGCCGCGCTCGATCCTCAACGGCCGCATCCACACCCCGCGCCGCTTCGCGACCCAGCACTACTCGATCGACCGGCTCAAGACCCTGGCCCGCGCCGCCGACGCCAGCCTCAACGACATCTTCATGGCCATCTGCGGCGGCGCGCTGCGCCGCTACCTGCAGGAGTCCGGCCAGCTGCCCAGCACCTCGCTGACCGCCAACGTGCCGGTCTCGGTGCGCGCCCACGAGGGCGCCAGGGTCGGCAACGCCGTCACGTTCCTCTTCGCCAAGCTCGGCACCGACGAGGACGACCCCAAGGCCCGTCTCGAGGCCATCAAGGCCTCCACCCGGCTCGGCAAGGCCCGGCTGCCCCAGGTCGGCCAGAACGCCATGGACGCCTACACCGCCGTCCTGATGCTGCCGTTCCTGTCCGAGGCCCTGCTCGGCATCGGCGGCCGCGGCCGCCCGGCCGCCAACCTCGTGATCTCGAACGTCCCCGGCCCCGCCGAGCAGCGCTACCTCGACGGCTCGCCGATGGAGGAGATCTTCCCCGTCAGCCTGCTGTTCAACGGCCAGGCCCTCAACATCACCGCCGTCAGCTACGCCGGCGAGTTCGGCATCGGCTTCACCGGCTGCCGCGATTCCGTCCCCAGCCTGCAGCGCATCGCCGTCTACTCCGGCGAGGAGCTGGAGCGGCTCGAGGCGGCGTACGGCGTGGCGGGCATCGACTAGGTCGCCGGGCTCCCGGCCGCACCGCGGGGCGCCGTAGGCCTCCGGCCACCCGCCCGGTCGCTACAGTGCCGACGTGGTCTGGGTGCTGCTGGTGGTGAGCGTGGCGCTGGCCGCGACGGTCGCCGTCCTGGCGCTCCGGCTGAAGCGCCAGCAGGCCACGGTCGAGGCGCAGCACGCGCGCATCGAGCAGCTCGAGGCCGACCTGACGACGGCGCTGCGACCGCGGCCGGCCACGACCGCCGCCGAGAGAGCCGTACGCCGCGTGGTCAAGACGGCCAGCAAGGTGCGCGAGCACGGGCTGTCGGGGCTGCTGGCCAGCTCGATCGACGACCTGCAGTCGTGGGCTGCGTCGGAGCAGCAGGAGATCCTCTCGATGGCCGACGTCGACGGGCGGGTGACGATCGTCTTCTCCGACATCGAGGACTCGACCGCCCTCAACGAGCGACTCGGCGACGACACGTGGGTGCGGGTGCTGGCCGCCCACGACGCGCTGGTGCGCAGCCGGGTCGAGCGCTACCGCGGCCAGGTGGTGAAGAGCTTCGGCGACGGGTTCATGATCGCCTTCCGCGACTGCGAGGCGGCCTGCCGCGCGGCGGTCGGGGTGCAGAAGGACCTGCGCCGCACGCTTGACCCGATGCTGCGGGTGGTCGCGCCGGTGCGCGTGCGCATCGGCATCCACACCGGTCCGGTGGTCAGCAAGGACAACGACTACTTCGGCCGCAACGTCGCGATGGCCGCCCGGGTCGGGGCGTTGGCCACCGGCGGCGAGGTGCTCGCGACCGCGGCGGTCGCCGAGGCGCTCGACGACGACGCCGCCGTCGAGCTCGTCGAGATGGGTGACGTCGAGCTCAAGGGCCTGCCCGGCGAGCACACCGTCTACCGGGTCGTCACCCGGTGATCGGCGCCCAGGACTGCCCCTGCGGCTCGGGCACGTCGTACGACGCCTGCTGCGGCCGGCTGCACCGCGGCGCCGCGCAGGCCGAGACACCGGAAGAGCTGATGCGCTCGCGCTACGCGGCGTACGCCGTCCGCGACGCCGACTACGTCTGGCGCACCTGGCACCCGCGCACCCGCCCGCTCAGCGTCACGCCCGACCCCGACGTGCGGTGGACCGGGCTGGTGGTGCACGAGGCAGGGGGCGACGAGGTCGAGTTCACCGCCCGCTTCGAGCGGCTCGGGTCGCCGGGGAGCATGCACGAGCGCAGCGTGTTCGCACGGCGCGCGGGCCGCTGGTTCTACGTCGAGGCGACGACGGACAGCGCCTCGTCGTAGAAGCCGTCGACCTGGTCGACCAGCGCCCGCCAGGCGATCGCGCGCAGCATGGCCTGCTGGCGCGCGCCCGTCGTCCACGGCAGCAGCGCGTCGCGGTCGGCGTCGTGCCAGACGACGCTGTCGAGCACGCACACCGCCTCGGCCCAGCGCAGCGGCCGCCACGCGGGTGCGACGTCGATGACGACCGGGGCGCCGTGGGCGTCGAGGAGCACGTTGCCGGCCAGGTCGGCGTGGACGAGCTGGTCGGGGCCGAGGTCGCGGTCGTCGAGCAGGCGCTCAGCCGTCCGCACCACGGCGGCGGCGGGAGTGCCGGCGGCCGCGGCCAGCAGGGCGTGCGCGGGGCCGAAGACGAGCCGCTCGGCGTGGGCCCAGCGGTCGGTGCGGCCGGCCAGGCCGGGCGGTCGGGAGCGGATGCTCGCGGCGAACCGGGCGTGCAGCACGCGCCCGGCCGCGAGCGTGACCTCGAGGTCCTCGCACGGCGTCGCGCCGGGCTCGTGCCGGGTGGCCCCCCAGCCGTCGACGACCCAGGAGCCGTCGCGCGCGGGCACCGGCAGCGCCACCCGCAGGTCGCGGCGACGGCGCCTGGGCTCCTCGTCGAGCTGGACGGCGAGGCGGGCCAGCAGCGGGTTGAGCCAGGCCGCCACCTGGGGGTCGCGTCCGGGGGCCAGCACGAGGTCACCGGCGCGGAAGCTCGTGCCCTGGCCGCCGGGCAGCGGCTCCGGTGCGTCCGGCACGGCGAAGAGGTCGAGCACCTCGGGCGGCGGCGGCATCACCGGCCCGAGGCTATCGGGACCCGCTCAGCGCGCGAGCACCACCGAGGAGCCGTGGCCGAAGAGGCCCTGGTTGGCGGTGATGCCGACGCGGGCGCCCTCGACCTGGCGGCCGGTGGCCTGCCCGCGCAGCTGCCAGGTGAGCTCGCAGACCTGCGCGAGCGCCTGGGCCGGCACGGCCTCGCCGAAGCAGGCCAGCCCGCCCGAGGGGTTGACCGGGATCCGCCCGCCGATGGTCGTGTCGCCGGCGCGCAGCAGCGACTCGGCCTCGCCGCGCTTGCAGAGCTGGAGGTCCTCGATCCAGTCGAGCTCGAGGGCGGTCGAGAGGTCGTAGACCTCGGCGACGTCGACGTCGTCGGGACCGATGCCGGCCTCCTCGTAGGCCGCCAGCGCGATCGACTCCTTGAACGTCTCGTCGGCCGCCTGGACCGCCGCGGTCGAGTCCGTCGCCAGCATCGGCATGTCCATCACCGTGTTGGGGAACGTCGGCGTCACCGTCGACACCGCGGCCACCCGCACCGGGTCGCTCAGGCCGAGCCTGGCGGCGTAGGCCTCGCTGACGAGCACCACCGCGGCGGCGCCGTCGGAGGTCGCGCAGATGTCGAGCAGGTGCAGCGGGTCGCTGACGACCGGCGAGGCCAGGACGTCCTCGACGCTCGACTCCTTGCGGAAGCGCGCGTTGTCGTTGGCCAGCCCGTGCCGGGCGTTCTTGACCTTGACCGCGGCGAAGTCCTCCTGGGTCGCGCCGTAGAGGTCCATGCGCCGGCGGGCGTAGAGCGCGAAGTACATCGGGTTGGTCATGCCGAGCAGCCGGAACCGCAGCCAGTCGGGGTCGTCCCACCGCTCCCCCGCGTTGGGCTTGAGGAAGCCCTTGGGGGTCGTGTCGGCGCCGACGACCAGCGCGACCTCGCACAGCCCGGCCATGATGCGCGCGCGCGCGGTGTCGATGGCCTGCGAGCCGGTGGCACAGGCGGCGTACGACGTCGCGACGCGCGCGCCGTTCCAGCCCATCGCCTGCGCGAACGTCGACCCGGCGACGTAACCGGCGTAGCCGTTGCGCACGGTCTCACCACCCACGACCAGCTCGACGTCGTCCCAGGCGACGCCGGCGTCGGTGAGCGCGGCGCGCGCCGCGTGGACGCCGTACTGCACGAAGCTCTTGCCCCACTTGCCCCACGGGTGCATGCCCACCCCGGCCACGACCACGCCGTTGCCGCTCACTGGTCGGCCTCCTCGCCCATCTCGACGACCGGCTTCCAGCGCCAGATCGTGCGGTCGCCGGTCTCGTCGGCGTAGAGGGTCTCGACGACCAGCTCGGCCTCGGCACCCACGCGCAGGTCGCCGACGCCGTAGCCGGCAGCGACCTGGCCCAGCACGACGATGCCCTCGGGCAGCTCGACCGCGGCCAGCGCGAACGGCGCGTACGCCGCCCCCTCGGCCTGCGGGGCGACGTAGGGCTCGGGCGGCTGGTACTGCGCGTCGGTGTAGGACCACACCGTCCCGCGGCGCGACAGCTCGGCCGGCTCGACGGTGTCGCCGTCGCAGCGCGGGTTGCGGCAGTACGCCGCAGCGCCGGCCGGGGCCGGCGGGAAGACGACGTCGCCGCAGGTGGTGCACCGCGACGCGAGGAGCCGAGGCTCCGCGCCGGTGGTGAACCAGCCGTCGACGGCCGGGCTCGAGGTGGTGGTCACCGGGTCAGGCTAACGCAGGACTAGAACGTGTTCTAGGTAGTCCGCACGGAGACACCGCGGCCGACCACACGTCGGTCGAGGAGGTTCCGCTAGGAACCGTCACGAGACCACATCACCGCAGGGCCAGGGGCATCGGACCGGCCACTGGTCTCAGCTCGCTGGGTCTCGAGACGCTGCGGGCACTCCGTCGCTGCGCTCCGGCGTGCCCGCGCTCCTCGACCTCCTCGCAGCTTCTCGGTCCGCTCGCTGCGCTCCCGGACCGCTGGGTCTCGAGACGGTCAACGCACCCCGTCGCTGCGCTCCGGTCTGTGTTGCCCTCCTCGACCTCCCCGCCTGGATCTCGGCCCGCGCGAGCGCGGTCCGAGGGCGGTGAAAAATGACAGGAGGACCCGCTCAAGGCGCCATCCCCCCAGACGGGCCGAACAGGTCCTACCGATGTCAGTCGACCCCGCGCGCCCCGTTCCGTCTCCGGTCCGTGGCCTTCGTTCGCCGACAACCAGAAGACTACGAGGCTCTGGTTCTCAGGTCGTCCACGTCGTTGCCACACGACCTCCACGGTTCGGTGACACGTCCCGGAACGGCGGTGAGGTGGCTCACTCGACGAAGCCCTCGTCCTGCAGCCAGGCCAGCGCGACGTCCTCGGGCTCCTGTCCCTCGACGTCGATCTGCGCGTTGAGCCGCGACATCACGTCGTCGGTGAGCTTCTCGGCGACGGGCGCGGTGATCGCCCCGATCTCGGGGTAGCGCTCGGCGACGGCCGAGCGCACGACGAGCGAGACGTTGTAGTTGGGGAAATAGCCCTTGTCGTCCTCGAGCACCTGGAGGTCAAGGGCGATGATGCGCCCGTCGGTGGTGAAGACCTCGCCGAAGGTGCACTCCCCCTTGGCGGTCGCGTCGTAGATGGCGCCGGTCTGGTAGACCTGCCGGTTGGCGCCCGGCACCTCGTCGCCACCGACGCCGTAGGTCTCGAGCATCCCGGGCAGGCCGTCGGAGCGGTTGGCGAACTCGGACTCGATGCAGAACGTGCGCTCGGCCTTCGGGACCTTCTTGATCTCGGACAGCTTGGTGATGCCGTACTTGTCCGCGCTGGCCTGCGTGATGGCGAAGGCGTAGGTGTTGTTCATCGGCGCGGGCGGCAGCCAGGTGAGGTCGTTCTCTTGCAGGTCGGCCTCGCGGACGGCGTCGTACTGCGCCTCCTTGCCCTTCACCGGCTTCGGCCGACCGAGGTAGACGAGCCACCCGGTGCCGGTGTACTCCCACATCGCGTCGACCTCGCCCTCGACGTGGGCCTGGCGGGCGGGCGCGCTGCCGGGGATGTTGGTCAGGTCGGTGACCTCGGCGCCGGCGGCCTTGAGCAGGATCAGCGTCATCTTGCCGAGCAGGACGTTCTCGGAGAAGTTCTTGGACCCGACGGCGATCTCGGCGCCGTCGAGGCGCTCGACACCTTCCAGGGGCCCGGCGAGCGTCGCGTCCGGTACGGCGCCGCCGGCGGTCCCGAGGCCGCAGCCGGCGGTCACGGGCAGGAGCGCGCCCGCGAGGGCGAGAGCGGGCCAGCGCCGCATGTCAGATCCCCTTCGGTCGGGCGACGAGCTCGAGCACGCGGCCGAGCCACTCGATGAGCAGGGCCAGCGTCGCGACGAGCACCGCGCCGGCGATCATCAGCCGCGGCAGGGCCAGCGAGATCCCGGCCTGGATGATGTCGCCCAGGCCGCCGGCCGCGATGAAGGTCGCCAGCGTCGCCGTGCCCACGACCAGGACCAGCGCGGTGCGGACGCCGGCCATGATGACCGGCAGCGCCAGCGGCAGCTCGATGCGGAGCAGCACGGAGGCCGACGACATGCCGAGCCCCCGGCCGGCCTCCACGAGCGTGCGGTCCACCCCGTCGAGCCCGGTGATGGTGTTGCGCAGCACGGGCAGCAGGCCGTAGAGCGTCAGGGCGATGATCGCGGTCCAGAACCCGTAGCCGAGCCAGATCGCCAGCAGCACGATGAGCCCGACCGCGGGGGCACCCTGGCCGGCGTTGGCGAACGCCACCACGAACGGGGAGAACGTGCGGACCGGGCCGCGGGTGAGGGCGATGCCCAGCGGCACGGCGATGAGCACGACGAGGGCGGAGGCCACGACGGTCAGCCGCACGTGCTGGCCCATCAGGGTCCAGAACTTCGGCCAGGCGAGCTGCTCGAGCTCGCCGGCGCTGAGGTCGGCGGTCAGCCGCCACCAGACGAAGCCGGCGAGGACGAGCGCCACGAGCAGCGGCGGCACGACCAGCAGCAGCCGGGTCTCGCGATCGAGCCGCGGCAGCTTGCGGACGCGCGTGGGCGTCGCCTGCTCGGTGCCGACCGGGGCCGCGGCGAGGTCAGTCACCGGCCTGCTCCTCCAGCGAGCGGATGTGCTCGGTGACGGCGTCGAACACCACGACGCCGAGGTACTGGTCGCGGTCACCGGTGACCACGGCGCCGCCGTGGCTCGAGCTCAGCATCGTGTCGAGAGCGTCGTTGAGGGTGGCGCGCTGGTCGATGTGGACGAGGTCCTCGACCGGTTGCAGCACGGTGTCGCCCTTGAGCTGGCGCAGCCACGGCCAGCCGACCGGACGGCCGCGCTGGTCGAGCACGATGACCGAGCGGTCGCCGTTGGCCTCGGCCCGACGGCGTACCTCGGCGAGGCTCTCGCCCACGGTGGCGGTCGTCGGCGTGCGCAGCTCGACCTCGGAGACGCGGGCCAGGCTGAGCTGCTTGAGGGAGGAGCCGGAGCCGATGAAGTCCTCGACGAACTCGCCGGCCGGCGCCCCGAGGACGACCTCGGGGGTGTCGTACTGCGCGATGTGCGCACCCTCCTGGAGGATCAGGATCCGGTCGCCGAGCTTGATCGCCTCGTCGATGTCGTGGGTGACGCAGACGATCGTCTTGCGCAGCTCACGCTGGATCGAGAGCAGCTCGTCCTGCAGCCGCTGCCGGGTGATCGGGTCGACGGCGCCGAAGGGCTCGTCCATCAGCAGCACCGGCGGGTCCGCGGCGAGGCCGCGCGCGACGCCGACGCGCTGCTGCTGCCCGCCGGACAGCTCGCGCGGGTAGCGGCCGCGGTATTTGGCCGGGTCGAGGCTGACGAGGTCGAGCAGCTCGTCGACGCGCTGGTCGATGCGGCCGCGGTCCCAGCCCAACAGCTTGGGCACGATCGCGATGTTCTTCTCGACCGTCATGTGCGGGAACAGGCTGCCGCCCTGGATGACGTAGCCGATCTCGCGGCGCAGGGCGGTCTCGCTCTTGCCCCGGACGTCCTCGCCGCCG
>JAOPXU010000099.1 GCA_025964985.1 Nocardioides sp. | reverse complement strand
TACCGCTGCGGTATCGACACCGACCCGATCGGTCTTGGAACGCGGCCGTCCCCCGAGCACACACTCGAGGCATGACCGAGACCACCGAGAACAGCAACAGGAACACCGACGACAGCACCAGGATCGCGCTGGTCACCGGCGCCAACAAGGGCATCGGCTACGAGATCGCCGCCGGCCTGGCCCGCCTCGGCTTCCGCGTCGGCGTCGGGGCCCGCGACGCCGGTCGCCGCGAGGAGGCCGTGGCCAAGCTGCAGGCCGACGGGCACGACGTCTTCGGCGTCGCGCTCGACGTGACCTCCGACGACAGCGTCGCCGCCGCGGCCGCCCAGCTCGCCCAGGAGGGCCGGCTCGACGTGCTCGTCAACAACGCCGCCATCACCGGCGGCATGCCGCAGGCGCCGACCCAGGTCACCCCCGACCAGGTCCGCGAGGTCGTCGAGACCAACGTCATCGGCGTCGTCCGCGTGACCAACGCGCTGCTGCCGCTGCTGCGCCGCGCCCCCGAGCCGCGCATCGTCAACGTCTCGAGCACCGTGGGCTCCCTGACCCTGCAGACCGCCCAGGCCGAGGCGGTCGGGCCCGTCTCCGCGGCGTACTCGCCGACGAAGACCTACCTCAACGCGATCACCATCCAGTACGCCAAGGAGCTGGCCGGAACTCGTGTCCTCGTCAACGCCGGCTGCCCGGGCTTCGTCGCCACCGACCTCAACGGCCACCAGGGGCACCGCACGCCTGAGCAGGGCGCCGCGGTGTTCCTCGAGCTCGCGACCCTGCCGGCCGGCGGCCCGAGCGGCACCTTCCGCGACGACGAGGGCGTCCAGCCCTGGTGACGTCGCCGCTCACCTCGGGTCGTCGCTGTCGTGGTGGCCGAAGATGTCGATGACGTCGCGAGCGACGGCGGCCGCGCTGACACCCGCCCGCGTCGCGGCGTCCTCGATGAGGGCGCGGGCGCCGGAGGCGTCCAGGCCGCGCAGCGACATCAGCAGGCCGACGGCCTGGCTGACCGTCATCTCCTCGGCCAGCACCTCGGGGGCGCGCTCGGCGGTGCGGCGGGTCTCGAACCCGAGGTCGGCGTCGGTGACCGCCCCCGGTGCCCAGGCGTCGAAGATCGCCGCGAGGCGCTCGTGGTGGCCGTCGAAGGCGTGCGGCGCGGCGGCGTAGAAGTTGACGCTGCCGATCACCCGCCCGTCCTCCAGGATCGGCAGCGTGAGCGTGGCGGAGATGCCGTGGGCGGCGGCGGCGCGGGCGAACGTCGTCCAGCCGTTCTCGTCGGTGGGGTCGCCCACCTCGTAGGTGAGCGGCTCGCCCTCGTGGGCGCTCGCGACGCACGGCCCGCCGTCGAGGTACTGCACGCCGTCGAGGGCGGCGACCTCATCCGAGGTGGCCACCAGGGTGAAGGTCACGCCGTTGGTCATCAGCCCCAGGCTCAGCCCGACGCACGACGGCACCACGTCACGCACCTGCTGAGCCGCCTGGCGGAGCTCCTCCAGCAGGTCGTTGCCGTCGCCGTCGTCGAAGGGCCCGAAGTCGTCGAGCGCGCGCCTGGTCTCCGGAAGGGGCTCCATCCGCCTGCGGTACCCGTCTCCGGGGCCGCCACCGCGCCACCCCCGAGACGGTGGTCGGACGGTCGCACGAGCGGCTAACGTGTCGGGGTGCCTGACGGTCCGGGAGTCCGCGCCGAGCACGGCACGTTGAAGATCTCCACCGCCCTCTCGGCCGATCCCGCCAACGTGGGCCGGGCCCGCGGTCTGCTGCGGCAGGCGCTCACCGAGGCCGGCGCCGGTCCGCTGATCGACGACGCGCTGCTGGTCCTGTCCGAGGTCGTCACCAACGCCTTCGTCCACGCCGGCGGCGACGTCCGGCTGCAGGGCTGGATCTCGGCCGGCGCGCTCCGCGTCGAGGTCGTCGACGCCGCGCCCCACCTGCCGGCGCGCCGCTCGTACGCCGCGACCGCCGGCACCGGTCGCGGCCTGCAGCTGATGGACGAGCTGGCCGACCGGTGGGGAGCCTCGCCGCGCCACGACGGCAAGGTCGTCTGGTTCGAGATGGGGACCCGGGACGACGACGGGTCGGTGCCGGCAGCCGGGAGCGGCGGCCCGGTCGGCGCGGACGGCGACCTGCAGGTGACGCTGCGCAACGTCCCGGTCCTCATGCACGCCGCGTGGCAGGAGCACGCCGCGACGCTGCTGCGCGAGTACCTGCTCTTCGCCCTCGGCGAGGACGACGACATCTTCGACAAGCACGCTCACGCCAGCAGCGCCATGAGCCTGCTCAGCGAGCAGCTGCCCGTCCCCTCGCTGCCCGAGCACGCCGAGGCGCTGATGGCGGAGGCGATCGAGCCGGGCGTCACCGCACCCGAGGTCGTGCTCCGGGTCCCCGTCGCCACGGTGCCCCACTTCGCGACGCTCGACGCGCTGCTGCGCGATGCCCTCGCCGCGTCGCGGACGGGGATGTTCCTGAGCCCGCCGACGCAGCCCGAGATCGACGAGATGCGCGAGTGGATCTGCGCCGAGGTCGCCCGGCAGTCCGGGGGCGACACCACGGCCACACCCTGGCTGGCCCGCACCGACGTCCGGGCCACCCTGGCCGACCAGGCCGCGCTGACCGCCACCTACGCCCACCTGGCCGAGGTCGACGAGCCGCTCCTGGCCACCGACGAGGCCAGCATCATCGTCGCCGCCTCGCAGGGTGCCGTCGAGCTGCTCGGCTACGAGCGGGCCGACGAGCTCCTCGGACGTCGGGTCGTCGTCGTCGTACCGACCCGCTTCCACCAGGCCCACATCGCCGGCACCACGTTCCACGCCACGAACGGGCGCGACAACCTCCTCGACGTGTCGATCGAGGTCCCGATGGTCCGGGCCGACGGGAGCGAGGTCCCGGTGGTCATCGAGGTGCGTGCCGAACGGTTCGACGAGGACCGGCAGGTCTTCGTCGCCCGGTTCCGCTCCGCCTGACGGCGCGTGTCCCTAGACCAGGGCCTGGTCGAGCGTGTCGTGCACGGCGAGCACGCGGTCGATGCCGGTGATCTCGAGCATCCGGCGCACGGACTGGTCGCTGACCACCAGCGTCAGCCCCTGGCCGCCCGCGGTGCGCAGCGTCTTGTGGACGTTGATGATGGCGCCCAGGCCGGAGGAGTCGATGAAGGGGACGTGGCTCAGGTCCAGGACGACGCAGCCCGACGCGTCCTCCTGCGAGAGGCTGCTGAAGTGGGCGCGCAGCACCGGGGCGCTCGCGATCTCGACCTCGCCGCTGGCCGACACCACGACCCGCCCGCCCTCGCAGCGCCGGGTCAGCACCAGGGGGTCCGCGGGGTCGGTCGTCCCTTGCTCCACCTGCACCGTCGCCTCCTGCTGTCCCATGAGCGCTGGAGGACCAGCCTGCCACAGGGCGCCACACCCCGGTCGCGTCCCACGGTGGCCGGGGCGGACGGCCTGTCGCTCGCACGACGGGATCGCTAATATCACCTCACCCCCTCGTGGAAGCACCGCGCAGTCGGTGACGACGACCTGACGAAGGAACTGTGGCCTGCAGTGACCGACACCGACGTGGACCCCGACGAGGGGGCCGTCTCCGCGCCGCGCGACGAGGACCACGGGAGGGCCGAGCTCCGTCCCGTCGGCGAGCTCGAGGACGCCCCGGCGTTCCGTGAGGCGATCAGGGAGGCCGGCGACGACTTCCGCCGGTCCCTGAGGATTGACCTGTCCGAGGTGACCTACCTGCCCAGCACGGTCATCGGCGTGCTCTTCGGCGCGCTCAAGCTGGCCCACGAGGCCGGCTCCGAGCTCGTCGTCGCGGCCCGCGCCGGCACCGTCGTGCAGCGCGTCCTCGTGGTCACCGCGCTGCCGCACGAGGTCCTCGGCGCCACGGCCTGAGCGTGGCCCGCGGCGCCGTCCGCGGACGACCGGGGGAGGTGCCGGGTGACCGGGGCTCGTTACGCTCCCCGGGTGATCGGTCGCCCCTTCGTCGCTGAGCTCGACGAGGAACGCCACCTCCTGCGACTCGCAGGGGAGCTGATCGACCAGACGGCCGTCGCGGCGCTCCACGTCGCCATCGGTGACGCCACGGCGGCCTACAGCCGTCCGCTGGCGATCGACCTGTCCGAGGTCGACTTCATGCCGAGCGCTGCGGTGGGTGTGCTCGGCGTCGCGATCCAGCGGGCCTCGAACGCCGGTCACCCGATCCGGTTGATCGCCACCGACGGCAGCGTCGCCCAACGGATGCTGGCGGTCTGCGCCTTCCCCTACGCGACCGCCTGACCGGCGAGCGCGCTCAGACCGGCGGCGGGTCGTCGACGGTGGAGGGCACCCGCGGCGGTCCCGCCTCGGCGGGGCGCGGCTGGTCCTCGCGGTGCAGGCGCACGGCGACGAGCGCCACGTCGTCCTCCGGTCGCTCGGGCAGGAGGCGTCGGAGCAGCTCGTCGCAGAGGTCCTCCAGGGGGAGCTCGGAGGCCACGAGCTCGGTGAAGACGGCCTCGAGCTGCTGCACTCCCGTGTCGAGGTCCTGCTGGCGCCGTTCGACCAGGCCGTCGGTGTAGAGCAGGACGGTGGCCCCGCGCCGCAGGGTCAGGACGGTCTCGTCGCGCACGGTCTCCGGCATGAGGCCCAGCAGCATGTTGGGGGTGGCGCCCCACAGCACGGCGGAGTCGGCGGAGCGCCCCGGCGTGGTGGCCGGGTGGTGCTCGATGCGGCCGGGTCGGTCGTCCTGGGGGGATGGGGTGGGCGGGTCGTCGGGGTGGGCGATGACCATGGGGGGCGGGTGGCCGGCGTTCGACCACCGCAGCCGGGTGAGCCCGGCCCGCCGCTCCTCAGGGGTCTGCTCGAAGCGCGCGACGATGACGGTCGCCGTGGTGTCGAGCAGGAGCAGCTCCATCGCCTCGTCGACGCGGGTCAGGATCTCGGCGGGGGAGCCGTCGGTCGTGACGGCGATGCCGCGCAGGATGCTCCGCAGCTGGCCCATCGCGGCGGCCGCCGCGGTGTCGTGACCGACGACGTCGCCGATGACGACGACGGTGGCGCCGTTGCGCTGGACGAATGCGTCGTACCAGTCGCCGCCGACCTGGGCGGCCTCGGCCGCGGGCACGTAGCGGACCGCGACGTGCAGGTGGTCGGGCTCGGGAGGCGCGGTCAGCATGCTCTGCTGCAGCTCGGAGGCGAGGTCGCGCTGCTCGCGGTAGAGACGGGTGTTGTCGAGCGCCAGCCCGGCGCGACCGGCCACCTCCTCGAGGGCGGCCACCTCGGCGGGGGTGAAGGACTCCCGGTCGCGGCCGCGGAAGACGCTCAGCAGCCCCACCAGCCGGTCGTGGGCCGTGAGCGGCACCACCACCACCGACCACGGGTCGAGCTGCTCGACCAGGGACTGCGCCGTGCCCGGTGCGAGCAGCTCGCCGATGCGGTCGGCGGCACCACCGGAGACCACCACGGGACGGCCGGTGTGCACGGCGCGCGCGACGAACGAGTCGTCAGTCAGGGCAGCGAGACGCAGCCCGGCGAACTGCTCGAGCAGCGGGCCCATCTCGGCCTCGTCGTGCCACCACCCGGCGTCACGTAGACCGCGACGCCAGTCCCGGTCGTCGCCAGTCCCCTCGAGGTGCTGCGCCGCGTCGTCGGCCAGGGTGACGATGCTCCAGTCGCCGATCCGCGGGACCAGGAGCCGCGCGAGCCGCGCGACGGCCTCCTTCGACTCCAGGGTGCCGGACATCGCCACGGTCACGTCGGCGAGCAGCGCGGAGCGCTGCAGCGACCGCTCGAGCACCGAGCGGGCCTCGTGCTGGTCGTTGATCTGCAGGAAGTAGACCGACAGGCCGTCGGGTCCGGGCCAGGCCCGGACCTCGTACCAGCTGTCGAGGGGCGGGGGGTAGTAGGCCTCGAAGACGACGGGCTGGCCGGTGTCCACGGCCTGGCGGTACTGCGTCTCGAAGGCGCCGTCGCGGGCGTCGGGGAACAGGTCCCACACGACCGCCCCGATGATGTCGATGCTGACGCCGCCGAGCAGCCGCTTGGCCTCGGTGTTGGCGTAGGTGAACCGCCACTGGCTGTCGAGGTGGTAGAACGCGCTGGGCATCGACTCCAGCACCCGGGCGACCCGGGCTTCGGCGTCCTGGGCCGCCGTGGTGTCCGACGCGGCGCCGAGCACCTTCACGGCACTGCCGGTCGGGCCGGCCAGGGCACGGCCGCGGGCGGCGATCCACCGCACCTGGCCGCCGCCGAGCACGATGCGGTACTCCGCCGTGAACGGGCCGACCTCGGAGATCGCGGTCTGGAGGGCGGCCGAGACGCGCTCGCGGTCGTCGGGGTGCACGACCTCGTTGAACGCCTCGATGGTGCCGCCGAAGGTCTGGCGGTCGAGGCCGAAGAGCTCCAGGAGCCGCTCGTCCCACCGCAGCTCGCCCGTGACCAGGTTCCAGTCGAAGGCACCGACCTCGCCGGCGTCGATGGCGAGCTGCCAGACCACCCGGTCGTCGTCGTACTCCGACCCCAGGGCGGCCAGCTCGAGCTCGGCGACGATCGGCTCGGCCAACGCCTCCAGGAGCGCGACGTCCTGCGCACTCCACGTGCGCGGGGCGTCGTTGTAGACACACAGCGCGCCCACGACGTCGGTGCCGGCGTGCAGCGGCACCCCCAGGTAGGACCCGACCACCCCCGAGGTGACGGGTGGCAGGTCGGAGACCCGGTCGTCGTGCGGAGCGTCGTCGACGCTGACCGGGGACCGGTGCTCGACGGTGACGGTGCACAGCGAGTCGGCCGCGGGGCTGTCGACCCCGACGGAGTCCAGGGCGGCCCCGGTGCCGGCCACCACGACCTGGACGTCGGAGATGAGCGACACCTGCGACGAGCTGCTGCCCGTCAGCTGCGCCGCGAGCTGCGCCAGGCGGCTGACGGAGGGCAGGCCCGGGTGGCGACCGAGGCGACGGGCGTAGCGCGCCCGGGCGACCTCGAGCTCGCCGTCGGCCGAGAACGGGTCGGACCCGTCGGACCCGCTGGGCCCCTTGAGCCGGGCCGTATCGGCGGCTCCGGAGCCCACCGGTCGCTCACCTCGACCACCCCGTGGGTCGTCCACCGCATGCTCCTGTCCAGGCGGGGCTCCGCCGGTCCGCCGCTGGCGGCGTCATCGTGGCACGCAGGGGTTGCACGTGCGGGTGTCGATCCTAGGCGACGTCCGACGGTCCGGGCCGGGCCGGCGTCGGTCGTGCCACGACGCCCGGGCGTACCCAGTCCTGTGGATCCCGTCGGCGTCCGCCCGCCGGGGAGAGGTGCCCCGACTAGCGTCGCGATCGCTGTGGCCGGCTCGGAAGGCCACAGGTCCCACGCCGCCCCACCTGGTCCCCATGACCGGGTGGGGCGGTGCCGTGGTGTCAGGGGCGAGGCGCGTCGAGGACCAGGGCGGCCAGCGCTGCCGGGTCGACCCCGGCGAGCTCCGACGCGGCGAGCAGGTGACCGCGTGCCTCGTGGGGGCTGAGGTGGTCGCGAGCGGCGATGTAGCCGGCGGCGGTCTCCACGGCGTGGGTGTCGCGCAGGGTGGCCGGGGCCCGTCGGGCAGAGCCGATCGTGGTGAAGGACAGGTCGGCGTTGCTGACCGCTCCGGGTGCCCACGTGCCGCAGATGTCCGACAGCTCGTCGTGCAGCCCGGCGAACGCGTCGGTGCTGTGCGCGTAGAGGTCGACGGTCCCGATCGCCGTGCCGGCGCGGACGATGGGCGTCGTCAGGCTGCTGCCGATGCCGCTGGCGTCGGAGCCCTGCGCGTCGCGCTGCCACCGGCCCTCGTCGAGCGGGTCGCCGTCGCCGTCCCCTCGACCACTCGTCTGGCGGGGTGTCCCCGGACCGGTGGCCGGCTCGGGCCGCAGCGCGTGCAGGCTCGCCATCCGCTCCCGCGACACGAGCAGCGTGAACGTGATGCCGGGGTCGACCGTGCTGACGCTGAAGGCGATGAGGTCGGGCACCAGCAGGCGCACACCGTGCGCCTGTCGCCGCAGCCGGGTCATCAGCTCGGGGTCGTCGTGGCGCTCGAGGGTGGCGATGGCGTGCGAGGTGTGGCTCAGGGGCTGCAGGTCGTCGGGGTGCGTGCTCATCGGGTGTCGCTGTCGGAGTCGGGTGACTCGGACTGGGCGATCACGTCGGTGGCGACGTCGCGCAGCTTGCGCTCGGTGGTCGCGGAGAGGCGGACGAGGTAGCGGAAGGCGGCGTCGCTGCTGAGACCGAACCGGTGCATGGTGAGCCCCACCGCCTGGCCGATGATCTGGCGGCTGTCGAGGGCCTTGTAGAGGTTGTCGACCTGGCGGGCGTGGCCGATGGCGAGGGAGGCGTGGGTGGCGAACAGCGGCGCCAGCTCGAGGGTCTCCTCGTCGAGGCGGTCGTGGGTGGTGGAGTACATGTTGAGCCCACCGACTGTGCGGTCGGCCACCCGCAGCTGCAGCGCGAGCTGCGAGCGGAGCCCGAGGCGCAGCGCGCGCGGGAGGTAGTCGTGCCACCGCGCGTCGTGGCGGGCGTCGTGCAGCTCGACCTTCGTGGTGGCCGGGTCGACGAGCGTCTCGACGCACGGGCCCTGGCGCAGCTCGTACTGGATGCGGTCGAGCTCGAGGACCAGGTCGTCGGTGGCGGCCGAGGTCGACCAGTCGTCGTCGCGCCCGACGAGGGTCACGCCGACGTGGTCTATCGCGGGCAGCGCCTCGCGCGCCGTCTCCACGACCACGGCGAGCGTCTCGGCCAGGGTGCGGGCCGAGCTCATCTGGGCGGCGGCTTCCGCCAGCACGCCGGCGTGGGCTTCGGAGGTCATGATCGGTCCCTGGTCTTGGTCCGAACCCCGACATGCGGGCGCGAATGACGAGCAGGGCCGCTGCTGACCCACGCGAGCCCACCGTACGCCCCCGGCGGACCTGGCTGACCCTGGGAGCCCGCCCCGCCCGGCGTAGCGGCTGGGGCGGGACGGGACCCACGGGACCGACCGGGCTCCCGACCGGCCGACACCCGGATCTCGACGCTACGGCGCCCAGCGGGGGCCGTCTACATCCGAGGTGGCCCGGCGTGGCCCCGGCCTGCACGCCCACGGACTCCGGACCCGTCGGTCCGTGGAAGGCCCGGCGACGTCATCCGCGGGGCCGACGGTCCCTCCTGGGGCTCACCGACGCATCAGGCGGAGAACGACGGCGAGCACGCACGACGCGAGCGACCCGGCCAGCGACAGCAGCCCGAGGCAGAGCATCACGTTCTGGGCCGCGACGTTGTCGGGACCGCTTCCGACCAGGTTGGCGTCGTAGCCGAAGAACCCGGCGAGCGCCATGAGGAAAAGGACGATGCCGAGACCGGTGAAGAGCAGGGCCCCGGTGAGGGGGCGGACGGCCGACGGTGCACGGGTCTCCATGGGGCGAGGCTGTCCTGGCCGGGTGTGACGCACACGCCGATCGAGCCAGGTGAGGCTGCCCCGGCGCCTTCCGGTGCGGCGGGGGAGAATCGGACGCGATGCTCACCGCGCTCCGCTCCTACGCCACGCCGCCGTCCTCCCTGGCCGGTCGCCTGTCGGTCCAGTCGCTGCTCTTCGCCACCGGCGAGGGCGCGTTCCTGGCGGGCTCGGCCGTCTACTTCGGCGTCATCCTGGGGTTGTCGCTCGGACAGGTCGGCATCGGGCTCACGGTGGCGGCGATGGCCAGCTTCGTCGCCGCGTTGCCGGCCGGAAAGCTCGTCGACACCTTCGGGCCGAAGCGGATGTGGGCGTTGAGCGCGGTGCTGCAGGGTGCGTTGTTCGTCGCCTGGCCGTTCATCGACAGCTTCCCGCAGTTCGTCGCGCTCGCGGTGGCGATGGAGGTGGCCGGGAGCCTGGGCGGAGCCGCTCACGGCGCCTACGTCCTCGACGTGCTGCCGCCCGGTGAGCGCGTGGAGTCCCGGGCCTACATGTACTCCGCGCTCAACGTGGGGTTCAGTCTCGGAGCGTTCATGGGCGGCGGCGCGATCGCCTTCGGTGCCGACGTGCTGCGCTGGTCCCCGGTCCTCACGGCGGTCCTCTTCGTGGTCAACGCGGTGGCGATCCTCCGGCTGCCCGACGCCTCCCACGACGTCCGTTCGACCGGGCCGCGTCGGCCGCCAGAGGGGCCGCCGGCCATCCGCAACCGCGGCTGGCTCGCTGTGACCTTCCTGACCGGCGTGCTGTGGTCGAACCAGGTGCTGCTGCACACGGTGATCCCGCTGTGGCTGGTCATCGAGACCGACGCTCCGCACGAGCTCGTGGCGGTGCTCTTCGCCACCAACACCGTCATGTGCATCGTGCTGCCCCGGGTGACCTCGCGCGGCATCCGCGACATCGACACCGCCCTGCGCGCAGTGCGCCTGTCCGCGGTCTTCTTCGCGCTCACCTGCATGGTCACCCTCGCCACCCACGAGACCGTCGGCTGGGTCACGGTCGTGCTGTTCTTCGTCGGCCACATCGTCCTGACCTGGGCCGAGCTCTACCTCTCCGCCTCGGGATGGACCTTCGAGGCCGAGCTGATGGATCCTCGCCGGCGGGGCGACTACCAGGGCGTCTCCGAGCTCGGCAACACGCTCGGGCGGTTCTGGGCGCCGGCCGTCTACGGCTTCCTCGCGATGCAGTGGGGCGCCTTCGGCTGGCTCACCATCGCCGCCATCGTCGGCGCCGCGGCGGCCGCGATGCACCCGGCGACCCGCGCCGGACGGCGCTACCTCGAGGTGCACGTCCCGGCCGACGTCCTCGCCGACGCACGTGCCAGCGCTCCCGATCAGGCGCCTCCTCCTCCGACCACGCTCACCGAACCGCTCGACCCCGGGACGACCGTCACCGACACCCCGCAGCCGCGCTGAGCGGGTCACGAGCGGGCACGGCCACGTGGTCGCACCGCTGCCAGGTCCAGGCGCGCTCGTACGTCCGCTCGGGCTGGGCAGTCACGCGGCAGCCCACCGACGACCGGCCGATGAGCGGGCGTGCCACCTGAGCGCTGCGATCGACGTGGCCGATCGAGGGTGGTGGGGCCTGCGCAGCCGGGCACGTGGGCGAGGAGCCCCTAGGGCCTCGGCCAGGCTGCGGAACCGAGGGTCACTGCGCAACCTTCTGTGTCGATGCGTCATGACTTGCCTGACACCGAGACCGGCGCCTGTCACAGTGAGGTGCGTTGCAGCACGCGGTACCGCGGCACGGACAGCCGCCACCCACAGCCAGGAGCACAGGTGTCGATCACCCCAGCCACGACCGCACCCCACGACGCGACGACGGACGGGCAGGCTCCGAGCCCGTCGCGGTTCAGGCGAGGCGCCCTGCACCTGGCGGTCGTCATGCCGGTCGGGATCGTCGCGGCGCTCACCCTGGTCGCCGTCTGGGCCTCCACCGAGTGGTCGGTCTCCTCTGAGGGATGGGGCGGCTTGTTCTTCTTCATCGTGGCCGTCTACTCCGTACCGGTGCTGCTCCTGATCGGCGTCGGCGCCGCCATGGCTGTCCGCGGGCGGGGTCGTGGCCGCCGCATCGGCGCCATCCTCGTTGTGCTGGCGGCCGCAGCGACATCCGTCGCGACGACGTGGTTCCTCGTCGTGGCGCTCCCGGACGCCTCGGTCGCCGACGACGCGTTGCTGGCCGGGGTGTGCGCCCTGACCGTGTTGCCGTGGCTCGGGTTCATCCGCGGCGTCCGCCGCAGCTGACGCTCACGCTGGCGTAGGTCTCGCGGAGCGGCCGGACGCCAGCACTCGGCACGTGCCCACCCTGGGTCTGCTCGTCGACCAAGGTCCGCGAGCGCACGCTTGCGCGGTCGCGACCTCGACCCCGCAGGACCTGTCGCGCGACGCGTTCTCCGGTTGTCCTGCGGCCGTGCCCGGCGTCGCGGCACAGTTGTCGAGGCGCTCCTCGGTCGGCGTCGCCGAAGATCATCCTGCAGGGCGACTCGCACGTCAGCGAGCCCGACCCGACTCGAACTCGCTGCCCAGGCTGACGGTCTGAGGTCAGCAGGAGGTACCACCCGTGAAGCGCTTCTCCCTGAGCCTGGCCGCCCTCGCCACCCTCGCCACCCTGACCGCGTGCGGCGGCGAGAGCGACGACGGCGCCGACAGCGGCTCGTCGTCCTCGGCGCCCGCGAGCTCCGACAGCGAGACCGCCACGTCGACCGACGAGTCCGAGCCGGCCGACCCCTCCGAGGTGACCGGCAGCAACTACGCCGTCGCCTACGGCGACGTCACCGAGTTGTTCGCGTCGCTCGGCGATGCCGACGCGCCGCCGACGAACACCGAGGAGGCCAACGCGGCCGCCGGGCTCGACGAGACGTCGGACCTGTTGTTCGCCGACTACACGCTGCTGCCCGAGGGCCCCGACGCCGGTTCCTTCTGCCTGCTCTCGGCGCCGACCGGGACCTACGTCGCTGTCACCTACGACCAGGCCTCCGCCTCCGGCGAGGTGAACATCGGTGACGGCGAGTGCTCCTACGACACCGCGAACGCCGTCGTCGTCGGCGACCTGACGACCGATGAGTGGACCGTCGGCGCCGAGAAGATGGGCGAGGGCCAGCGCCCGCTGGAGGTCGTCGGCGGCTGAGGCCGCACCTGCCCCGCTCCACGCGCAGTGGCCCGGACCGCGCACCGGTCCGGGCCACTGCTCGGTCCACAGGTAGGTGGTCGTCCACCCCTGCACGACGCCACGGGGCCGCGATGGCGGAGTCCGCTGGGCGGCACCGCCGTGACCCGGCACCTGGCGAGCCCAGGAGTGACGAAACCGCAGGTCGGAGGCGACCTGCGGTTCGGATGCTGCTGGTGGAGCTGAGGGGATTCGAACCCCTGACCTTCTCATTGCGAATGGATTGCTGGCCGACTCTGATGGCGTTTCACGCTCAACCACGGGCCTTTGCAACGTATGAATTGCGTGATGCTCACCCCGGGGGCGAGCGGGGGGCGAGCGCCCAGGTCACTGTGAGAGGGCTTACGTGGGTCTGCACGGGAGACAATGGCGCGGTCATAGGCGGTGATAAGACGCAGGTCTTCCGGTGGTCCGCGACACGCCCGCCGCTCTTTCCCGGCCTACCGAAGTGGCCTCATGCCGGGCCGCGGAACGGCTGGTCCTCGGACCTCAGACCCAACCGCTATGCGGCGGCCGCGTCTGATCCTCGACCTCGCTCGCGGGTGGTCGCCGCAACGTGTCGTGGAGATCGGTGGCGCCGAGCCAAGAGCCGAGCTGACCGCGAGTAGGTCGGCGCTGTGCAGCGCGACGGGATGCAGCAGATTGGCCCCGTATGGGATGGCTCGTCGCCTTGAGCAGGGCCCGCGGTACCGGTGTCCAGTCACGCCGTAGCGGTTTGGGCAAGCGAAGGTCGCCCGCACGAAGTTTCGCGCCGGCACTGTCGGTGGTTCCCTCTACGCTCGCGAGCATCGAGCGACACGAAGGGCACACGACGATGGCCGGCTCCACCAATCCTGCGGCTCCCAACGCCACCCTTACCTCGTTGGCACCGGCCTTCGTCGAGGAGCGCCACGGGACGTACCTGCGTCACCTGAACTCACAGGTCGCCAATCTCAAGAACCTCAACATCGCCCTGACGGGCCGTTACGGCGCGGGCAAGTCCAGCATCTTGGACGAGTTCGAGAAGACGCACGGAGACGACACCGTGCGTCTAGGCATCTCGACACTCGACCCGGCTACGCCTGACAGCAAGCTCACCAACCGACTGCAGAAGGAGATCGTCAAGCAGCTGCTCTACCAGGCACCGGCAGGTCGGCTACGGCTGTCCCGGTTCAACCGTATTACGCGTCGCAACCCCTTCCTGGTCTTTGCGCAGTCGTTGGCGCTAGTCCTGGCTGCCTTCGCGGTCGTAGGACTTCCAGGTTGGCTTCCGCAGCTTGCAGGGACCGGGGAGGGCCATTCCGGGATCCAGAGTACGGCCATCTGGGGAGCGTTCGGTCTTGTGCTCACGGGCCTGGTGACCGCCGCTCGGACCTGGGTGCTTGATCGGCAAGAGGTGACCAGCGTGTCCGCCGGCGGAGCATCGGTAACTCTCAGCGCGAAAAACGCGACCTACTTCGACGAGTACATCGACGAGCTCGTCTACTTCTTCGACGAGATCTCGCCCAAGTACGTCATCTTCGAGGACCTCGACCGGTTCGAGGACCCCCACATCTTCGAGGCGCTCCGCGAACTGAACACGCTGCTCAACAGCACCCAGAAGCGCCGTAAGTCGAACGAGCCCGTGCAGTTCATCTACGCCATCAAGGACAGCCTATTTGAGAAGCTTGGCCAAGACAGCGGGGAAGGCGACGACGACGCTACCGAAGAGACGAAGCGAGCCAACCGGACGAAGTTCTTCGAGGTAGTCATCCCTGTTGTCCCGTTCATCTCGCACCGCAATGCACGCGAACTGCTGTCTGACGAACTGTCCGCCCGCGGCGTCACCAACCTCGACCGTCGCCTCGTCGACCTTGTTGCGCGTCGCACCACCGACATGCGGCTGCTGCACAACATCTGCAACGAGTACGTCGTCTTCCACGAGCGTCTTCTCGGCTCCATCAAGGTCGCACCTGGCCTTACACCCGACAAGCTGTTTGCCCTCGTCGCCTACAAGAACTTCCACCTCAAGGACTTTGAACTCATCGCCCGTCGTGAGAGCAACCTCGACGCGCTCTACGACCGCAGCCGTGACCTCATTACCGGCGCGATCTCGGACCTGCAGCAGCAGCGTCGGACCTACACCAACGCGCGGGCCCGGACTCAAAAGACGGCCCCGGTCGCGGCGAAGCTCGGTGACCGGATCACCCGCCTCGGCAAGGGTTTCCTTCCACAGTCCCAGTGGGCCGGATGGCCCCACATCTACTTCAAGGCGGGCTCGACGATCTACGCCGCGACAGATGCGAGGAAGTATGCGCTCTGGAAGGATGTAGCCGACACCGGCAATCTGGACATCATGGCTTCGTCGTACCCAGACCAGGGCGGCAGGACCCTGTTCAGTCTCGACAGGGAGGACCTCGAGTCCCTCCTACCGGAGGCCCTGACGGCGGGCCAGTGGGCGACCATCGACGCCACCGAGACTCGCAAGCAGATCGAAAACCTCGACGCCGGCATCGCCTACTTGCGCGGTGCCGGTTTCGTCGAACTCGTTCGCGAGCCTGGGTTCAAGCGGTCACGACGCGGAGAGGGCACTCTGGCGACTATCGGCGGTGCCGACGACGACGCCGACTGGGACGAGAACGACATGCGGCCGTTCGCGCGCGACGTCGATAACCTGCTGACTTCCGAGCTGGCACGCGATTTGGTCAAGCAGGGATACATCGACCGCAACTTCACCCTCTACGCCGCGCAGTTCTACGGTCACTTCAGCGGGGTCGACGTTGCAACCTTCCTCGTGCAGAATGCGAACCCCGGCGTCATGGAGATTAACTACTCCTTCTCCGGTCCCGACGCCATCAAGAACTTGCTCAGCGAGGCGCCGACTGACTTCACCAGCTCGCCGGCGTCGTTCAACCTCGAGGTGCTCGACTACCTCCTCGACAACTCGCCGACCAAAGCGGCCGAGGTCGTGCAGCACATGCTTGCCAGCGACGCGCTCCGCGACGACGACAGCGACGCCAGCCGGTTCCTTGCAGCCTTCGTCAATTCCGACCTCAACCCGGAACGACTCATTGCCGCCCTCGCGCGACGCGGCTGGCGGGGCGCCTTCGGCTTCGTCGTCGACCATCCCGCCGTACCCGACGACCGGCGCGTAGCCCTGGCCGACGCAGCATTTCTGGCAGCGGCTTCAACCGCGACATACGAAGTCGAGGACAGCCTCCGCGACTTCATCGTCAACCATTACGCCACCTTGTCGGCCTTCCACGACCCGCAGACAACGGAGGCCACTAAGGTCATTGCAGCCATCGCGCTTCGGGCCGGCGTCACATTTCCCGACATCAGCAACCTAGGGCGACCGCTACGAGCCACCGTCGTTCGCGAACGCCAGTACCCGATCACCGCAGACAACCTTCGCAGCGCGCTCGGTATCACCGGCGCAGTCCCTCTCGACATAATGCAGGAAACCGACGATGTGTGGAGATACTGCCTCGACGCGGCTCCGCAGTACGTGGACGCGGTGACGAGCGACCCAGACACCGCGCACACCGTCGAAGGCGAGCAGTGCCTCATCGACATCCTCACCCAGGTCGCCGACTCATGGACCGACGGCTGGATCTCTCTGCTCCTGGACCACGCCGAACGCTCCGCAATGATCGATGAGCTGTCTACCGTCCCCGAGTCGACCTGGCCGACACTGGCGCGACACGTGATGTTCGCGGCGTCGCTCGCGAACGTCGACGCGTACCGAACCAAGATCGGCGAGATCGACGAACCACTTGCGGCACTACTCACGGGCGCTCAAACCATCGCGACGACGGATAGCGACGACGAACCGACCCGTATGGCAATTGCCATCGCCATCCTGATCTCCCGAGCAACGCTCTCCTCAGCAGAGCTTCGCGTGAAGCTCGTCGTCAGCCTCGACCTCGACGACTACGTCGACCCCACGCTGCTGCAATGCGAATCCGGACCACTGCTCGCCGAGCTTCTCAAGCATCGAGTCGTCGACGACACCGCCGACGCCTTCGAGGCCTTCGCGCGAGCAGGATGGCCCACCATCGAGTCAGCCATCGCAGAGTCGACGGGGTTCACCGAGTTCGCCAACCGCGCGATTCTGTCGTCCTTCATTCCCGAGGTCCTCGCGAGCCCCGTCATCGCGAACGAGGTGAAGATGCGCGTGATGGCCAACGTCGACACATTCGTCGCCGAAGGAGATACGCAGGGGCTCATGGACGTCGGAAAGTTCGCCCTTCATCACAGGATCGCCCTGCCGGTCGAGGTGGTGGAGCGAATCGCGCAAGAGACTGCTGACGTGTCACTCACAGTCAGGCTCACGGCAGCAGCCTCGCTCAATGCGAACTCGATTGTTCGAGTTTTCACCCACCTCCCGGTGCCGTATAGCTACTTTGCCACCAAGTCCCAACAGACGTTCCAGGTCGACGACGACGAGCCGCACCGCGTCATCCTTGACGTCCTCGACGCCGCCCACATTGCGTCAAGCACGAAGGTTCGCCTCAAGCCACGTCGGAACGTCATCCTGAACCTGTAGACGCCGGTCCGCACCGTTCGGGCGGCACGGCGGCGGGAGGACCGCCAACATGGCCGAACCCGTCGGTTGGCCTCGGTACCTTCGCGTTCGTGACCAATGTTCAGGTTCTGCCAGGAGGAGACGACGCTCTCCTTGGCTCAACGCTTCCGCCCGTCGATGGTGCTCGCGTCGACGGCGCTGTCTGTGCCCACAGTCCTTGATGCGTGCGTCAGGCTTGATGAAGATCTGATCGTCCAAAGGTTCGGCCGCTTAGCAGGCAGGGGCCGTCCGAGGCCTTCCCTGAAGTGTCCTAGACGCGACGGCTGGCAATCTGTTGGTCGAGGGGAAGCGGCGGGTCGTCGGCGATCTGCCTGTTGAGCTTGGCCCGTAGGAACTGCTCGACTGTCGTCAGGCATGCGATAGCGCTGTCGTGGTGATAGCCGCGAGGGTCAATGAGGACTTCCGCGCTGCCGGGCTTGAGGCGCACCAAGATGCCCAGGCTTACGACCATGTCTAGGTACTCGTCGTCGATGACGTGGGTCCACCGGTTGCGTGCCTCACGAAGATGAGGGATGGCAGCGTCAAGGGCATCCTTAGCTTGCTCTAAGGCCGGCTCCCGGAACCAGCCCGCGACGGCGGTCGTCAGGTCTCGGAGTCGTCCCAGTTCGTACACGTAGTACCAAAGGTCGGCCTCGGGCACGTAGGTGAGATTCTTGACTGCCTCTGAACCGACGCCAATGCTGGGAGCTGCTTTGACGCCGTGGTCGATACGCTCGCGTTGAAGGTTGAGGCCATCACGAACGGAACGGCAGCCCGCTAGGAATCGCGGCACTGCCACTGTCTCGTCTTTGGTCTTTCGGGCCACCTGGGTTCTCCTTTCTGAACTAACGATTGTGGCTTGCTGGACCGGTCCGACCAACCGCATCCTCGTCGAGATCTGTCGCGTGCCGGGTCAAGAGAGGCTCTGAAGTGGCGCGCTGACGGTAGGTGGCGCACGGTTGTGCCGGTGGTGCTCGTCCACGATCTCGACCGGTGGGGACCAGTCGATCTCGCAGTCCAGGCGTCGGCGACAGCCCGGCCAGTAACAGCCTGGGCAACACCTGCGTCTTAGTGGGCGCAAAGGGACAGTTCTTTCGGACGAACGGTGCCTGGCCCTACCGACTCGGCAATCGGGACGGCCTGGTTGCCGGCGGCTGGGCGGGCTTTGGCGCAGGCCGTGGTCTCGGCAGGTCAGAGGCGTTTTCGTCGACGGCGTATGAGGGGCCCTCGGAGGTTGACGTTTGCGTGTTGTGACTGGCCTCGGTGACTGCTCCTTGCCGGTGTTCGAGGTACCGGCGCCAGGCCGGGTCTTGCCGGATTCGCGCCGGT
>JAOPXU010000096.1 GCA_025964985.1 Nocardioides sp. | reverse complement strand
GTGTCGCTGCCGACGCCGTACGACGTCATGCCGAGCAGCAGCCAGGCCTGGAGCATCCACGCGATGTTGAGCGGGGCGAGCAGGAGCGCGCCGAGGTGGTCGGTGGTGGGGCTGACCGGATGGATGTGGGCGGCGTCGCGGGCGAGCATCTCGCGCCCGCCGCCGGAGGACGACGCCGAGACGATGGCGAGCAGGACGAACGCGGTCAGCGCGGTCGGCAGGACGACGAGGACGTCGAGCGCGCGGCCGGACTCCCCCGCCCCCTCGACGTACGCCGGCACGACGGCGACCGCCGCAGTCAGGGCCAGGAAGGTGAGCACTGCCAACGCGGCGACCCGGCGGCGCGAGGTCGAGGTGCGGAAGCGGACCAGGTGGCCGACGTCGACGACCGCGCGGCGGGCGGCCGTGAAGGGTCCCTCAGTCGAGGAGTCCGCGGTAGGCACGGGCACCTTCCTCGCCGAGCATCTCCGAGGACGCCATGGTGGCGACGCGCGAGCCGCCGCGCAGGACGCTGACGGTGCTGCAGGCCTCGACGGCCAGCTCGCGCAGGTGGGTCGAGACGAGCACGCAGGCGCCGCGGGCCCGGGCGTCGCTGACCACGTCGAGGGTCGCCTCGACGCCGATCGGGTCGACGCCGTCGAACGGCTCGTCGAGCAACAGCACCTCGGGCTCGTGCAGGGCCGCGAGGACGACGGACAGCCGCCGGCCCATGCCGTGGCTGAAGCCGGCGGTCACCCGGTGGGCGACGTCGCCGAGCTCGAAGCGCTCGAGGAGGTCGCGCGCACGGTCCTCCCAGGAGGTCATCCGGCGCAGGCGGGCCGAGAGCTGGATGTGCTCCCAGGGCGTCGCACGCGGCACGAGCCCGCCGACGTCGGGGCAGTAGCCGACGACCTGCTTGACCCGCAGCGGGTGGTGGTGGACGTCGTGGCCCGCGACGACGACGGAACCCGCCGTCGGAGGTACGACGCCCGCGAGGACCCGCATCGTCGTCGACTTGCCGGCCCCGTTGCGTCCCAGGAGCGCCGTCGACTGCCCGGCGAACGCCTGCAGGTCGACGCCGGCGACCGCCTCGACCTCGCCGAACCGCACGTGCAGGCCGCGGACGTCGACGAGCGGGACGGAGGTGGGGGACACCGAGCCATCCTGTCCCCCCTGGCCCGGACGGGCCACCTCCCTCCGTGGAAACCACCCGGTCGGGTCAGGGGTCTGCCCGAACGGAGGGACCACCTCAGCTGTTCTGCGGGAAGCCCAGGTTGAGCCCGCCGTGGGTGGCCGGGTCGAGCCAGCGCGACGTGACGGCCTTCTCGCGGGTGAAGAAGTCGACGCCGGACGGTCCGTAGGCCTTGGCGTCGCCGAAGAGCGAGGCCTTCCAGCCGCCGAAGGAGTGGTAGGCGACCGGCACCGGGATGGGCACGTTGATGCCGACCATGCCGACCTCGACGTCCTGCTGGAAGCGCCGCGCGGCACCGCCGTCGTTGGTGAAGATCGCCGTCCCGTTGCCGTAGGGCCCGCCGTTGATGAGCGCCAGCCCCTCGTCGTACGACGCCACGCGGACGATCGACAGGACCGGGCCGAAGATCTCGTCGGTGTAGACGGTCGAGGTCGTCGCGACGTGATCGACCAGCGACGGGCCGAGCCAGAACCCGTCGGCGGCACCCGCAGCCTCGACGCCCCGGCCGTCGACCACGACGGACGCGCCGTCGGTGGTGGCCACGTCGAGGTAGCCGGCGACCTTGTCGCGGTGCTCGCGGGTGATGAGGGGGCCCATGTCGGCCTCGCCGCGGCCGTCGCCGGTGACGAGCCCGCCCATCCGGTCGCGGATCTTGTCGACGAGCGCGTCGCCGACCGGGTCGACGGCGAGGACGACGGAGATGGCCATGCAGCGCTCGCCGGCGGAGCCGAAGCCGGCGTTGACCGCGGAGTCGGCGACCAGGTCGAGGTCGGCGTCGGGCAGCACCAGCATGTGGTTCTTGGCGCCGCCGAGGGCCTGCACCCGCTTGCCGGCGCGGGTGCCCTTCTCGTAGACGTAGCGCGCGATCGGAGTCGAGCCGACGAACGACACCGACGCCACGTCGGGGTGCTCGAGCAGCGCGTCGACGGCCTCCTTGTCGCCGTGGACGACGTTGAAGACGCCGTCGGGCAGGCCGGCCTCGGTCCACAGCTCGGCCAGCCAGTTGGCGACCGACGGGTCCTTCTCCGACGGCTTCAGCACCACCGTGTTGCCGGTCGCGATGGCGATCGGGAAGAACCACATCGGCACCATCGCCGGGAAGTTGAACGGGCTGATGATGCCGACGACGCCGAGCGGCTCCTTGACGGAGTAGACGTCGACGTCGGTCGACACGCTCTGTGAGTAGGACCCCTTGGCCAGGTGCGGCATGCCGCACGCGAACTCGACGACCTCGAGGCCGCGCGCGACCTCGCCGGCGGCGTCGGAGAGCACCTTGCCGTGCTCGGAGGTCAGGATTGCCGCGAGCTCGCCGCGACGCTCGGCCAGCAGCTGGCGGAACGCGAACATCACCGTCTGCCGCTTGGCGATCGACGAGCGGCCCCAGCCGCCCGGCCCGGCGTACGCCGCACGGGCGGCCGCCACCGCGGCGTCGACGTCGGCCCCGGAGCCGAGCCGCACGTGCTTGGTGACCTGGCCGAGGGCGGGGTCGTAGACGGGGCTGGTGCGCTCGGACTCGCCGGCGCTCAACGAGCCGCCGATCCAGTGGTCGAGGACGGGGGTGTCGGCGGTCATGCGATCTCCTTGTCGAGCAGGGTGAGGACGTCGTCGTAGACCGCCAGGGCCTCGGCGACCTCGTCGTCGGTCACGACGCACGGGGGTACGACGTGGATGCGGTTGTCGGCGGCGAAGGGGACCAGGCCGCGGGCCAGGGCCGCCTTCTTGGCCAGGCCGATGAGAGCCGGCGGCACCGGCGCGCGGGTGGCGGGGTCGGTGACCAGGTCGAGGGCCCAGAAGACGCCGAGCCCGCGGACCTCGCCGACCACGGGGTGCTTGTCGGCCAGCTCGCGCAGCCCGGGACCCAGCACGTCGGCGCCGATGCGCCGGGCGTTGTCGACGATGCCCTCGTCGGCCATCGCGTCGAGCGCGGCGACGATCGAGGCCGCGGCCAGCGGGTGGCCGGAGTAGGTGAGGCCGCCGGGGAAGACCGCGTCGTCGAAGTCGGCGGCGATCTCGTCGCTGATGACGACGCCCCCGACCGGCACGTAGCCGGAGTTGACCCCCTTGGCGAAGGCGATCAGGTCGGGGCCGCTGCCGGTGTCGAAGGCGTCGAGGGCGAACCACTCCCCCGCCCGGCCGAACCCGGCCATCACCTCGTCGGCGATCATCACGATCCCGTGGGCGTCGCACAGCTCACGCACGCCGGCGAGGTAGCCCGGCGGCGGGACGAGTACGCCCGCGGTGCCGGGGACCGTCTCGAGCAGGACCGCGGCGATCGATGCCGGCCCCTCGCACTCGATGACCCGGCGCAGGTGCTGCAGCGCGCGCTCGCACTCCTCCTCGGGCGTGGTCGCCCAGAACTCGCTGCGGTAGAGGAACGGACCGAAGACGTGGACGTGGGCGCGGGCGTACTCGTTGGGCACGCGCCGCCAGTCGCCGGTCGCGACGACGGCCGCGCCGGTGTTGCCGTGGTAACTGCGGTAGGTGGAGACGACCTTGTCGCGGCGGGTGTGCAGGCGCGCCATCCGGATCGCGTTCTCGATCGCGTCGGCGCCTCCGTTGGTGAAGAAGACCTTGTTCAACGCGGCCGGGGCCCGGTCGGTGATCCGGCGCGCGGCCTCGCCGCGGGTCAGGTTGGCCGTCGACGGCGCGATGGTGGCCAGCGTAGCGGCCTGCTCCTGGATGGCGCGGACGACGGCCGGGTGCTGGTGGCCGATGTTGACGTTGACCAGCTGGCTGGAGAAGTCGAGGTAGGTGCGCCCGGCGTGGTCCCACACCCGGCAGCCCAGGCCGCCGGCGACGACCAGGGGGTCGAGCGCGGCCTGCGCCGACCACGAGTGGAAGACGTGGGCCTTGTCGAGGGTCAAGGTGTGCTGGTCGAGGTCGGTCGTCAGATCGGTCGTCATCGTCCGTTCCTGGGTGCTCGGTGCGGTGTGGTCGTCGGTGCGGTGCGGTGGTCTCGTGACGGCCGTGGCCGGCCTGCTCGACCGACGTCGGTCGAGGAGGTTGCGCTAGCAACCGTCACGAGACCACCTCACGTCAGTTGCCGCCCTCGTTGAGGGTGACCTCGATCGGCTCGAAGTCGGCGCCCTCGACGTCGACGCCCTCCTCGCGCAGCTCGTCGAGCGCCTGCTCGACGTACTCGTTGGTGTAGGCGGTCTCGGGCGGCTCGGAGGAGATGATCGTCGCGCCGGTCTCGTTCTCGGTGCCCATGGCGATCTCGACGGTCTGCTCCCAGGCCGCCTCGTCGATCATGCCGATGCCGCCGGAGGTCGAGGGCCAGATCAGCTTGTTGGTCTCGTTGGTCATCCACAGCTGGTGGCTCTGGCCGAGGATCGAGCCGGCCTCGGTGACGATCGTCGCCGCGTCCTCCGGGTTGTCGCGCGCGTAGACCCAGCCCTTGATCGAGGCCTTGATGAAGTCGACCGTCTGCTCCTGGTACGCCGGGTCGTCGAGCTCGGAGGTCTGCGCCCAGATGGCGTCCTGCAGCATCGCGGTGCCGACGTCGTTGTAGTCGATGACGTTGAGGTCCTCGGGCTGGTACAGCTCGCCGGTGTCGGGGTCCTTGGTCTCCAGCAGCTGCGCGTACTCGTTGTAGGTCATCGCCTGGGCGACGTCGACGTCGCCCTGCAGCAGCCCACTCATGTCAAAGGCCTGCTGGACCAGGCTGATGTCGTCGAGGGTCACGCCCTCCTGCTGCATGGCGGCGAACAGCTCCCACTCGTTGCCGAAGCCCCAGCTGCCGACGTTCTTGCCCGCGAAGTCGGCCGGCGAGGTGATGCCGGCCTCCTTGAAGGAGACACCGAGGGTGCCGCTGCGCTCGAAGATCTGCGCGACGTCGGTGATGCCGGCGCCCTGCTCGATCGAGCCGAGCACCTTGGGCACCCAGGAGATCGCGTAGTCGACCTCGCCGTTGGCCAGGACGTCCTGGGGGACGATGTCGACGCCGCCCTCCTGGATCGTGACGTCGAGGCCCTCCTCCTCGTAGAAGCCCTGGTCGATCGCGGCGTAGTAGCCGGCGAACTGCGCCTGCGGCACCCACTGCAGCTGCAGGGTCACGGGCCGCAGCTCGGCCGGTCCGTCGGAGCCCGAGGCGCCCGACGAGCTGTCGCCCGAGCCGCCTCCTCCGGTGTCGTCGTCGGTGCCGCCGGTCGAACAGCCGGACAGTGCGAGCACGAAGGCGGCTGCGGCGGCGCCCCATGTGGTGGTGGCTCTCATCTGGTTCTCCTCGGTTGTTGCGGGGTGTGGGTGGTCGGGGTCAGGTGGACGGGTGGCGGCGCGCGAACCAGAGCTCGGCGACGAGGGTGACGACGTAGAACGTGAGGCCGACGAGGATCGAGCCGACGACGTAGGCCCAGGCCAGCGGGTAGTTGCTGCTGCTGGCCGAGGTGGTGATCGACTTGCCGAGCCCGCTGACGGGCCCGCCGAAGTACTCCGCGACGAGCGCCGAGATCACGGCGAGCGACGACGCGATCCGCAGGCCGGTGAAGACGTACGGCGTCGCGGTGGGCAGCGTGACCGCACGGGCCACCTGCAGCGGGCCGGCGGCGTAGGCGGTCATCAGGTCGCGGTGGACGGCCGTCACCTGGCGCAGCCCGCGCAGGGTGTTGAGATAGACGGGGATGCTCACCGAGAGGGCGGCCACGAGGATGCGGGCGGTGTCGTACTGGGCGCCGAACATCCGGTAGAGCGCCGGCGCCAGCGCCACGATCGGCACGACGGCGGCCGCGGCCACGACCGGGACCGCCATCTCGTCGAGCACCCGGGCGGCGTAGGAGACCAGGGCCCCGACGACGCCGATGACGGCGCCGATGAGCAGGCCGTAGAGGGCGTTGCCGCCGGTGACGCGGGCGCCGTCGAGGATGCTCGACCAGTTGGCGGTGACCTCGGACCAGATGTCGCTGGGCGCCGGGATGATGAACGGCTCGACGCCGGAGGCCTGGACGGCGGCCTGCCACAGCCCGATCGCGGCGACGCCGAACAGCAGCGGTGCGAGCACCGTCCCGAGGTGCAGGTCACCGATCGGCAGCGCGCGCCGGGTGTCCTTGGCCGTGGTCTCGGCGACCACCGTCATGATGCGTGCCCCCCGTGCAGCTGGGCGCGCACCCGGGCGACGGTGTGCAGGAAGTCGGGGTGGTCGCGCACCTCGTCGGTGCGGGCGGTGAGCGTCTCGGGTACGTCGACCACGTCGACGATGCGGCCGGGGCGGGGTGTCATCACGACGACCCGGTCGGAGAGGAAGACCGCCTCGGGGATCGAGTGGGTCACGAACAGCACCGCGGCGCCGGTCTCGCGGCAGATGCGGACCAGCTCGTTCTGCATCCGCTCGCGAGTGATCTCGTCGAGGGCGCCGAACGGCTCGTCCATGAGCAGCAGCCGCGGCTGCTCGGCCAGCGCCCGGGCGATCGCCACCCGCTGCTGCATGCCGCCGGAGAGCTGGTCGGGCCGGCTCTTGGCGAAGTCGGAGAGCCCGACGAGCTCGAGCAGCTCGGCCACCCGCTTCTTGCGCTCGGAGCCCTTGGCGCCGTGGAGCTCGAGCGGCAGGGCGACGTTGGCGGCGACGCTGCGCCACGGCAGCAGGCCGGCCTGCTGGAAGGCGATGCCGTAGTCCTGGTCGGTCCGCGCCTGGCGGGCCGGCTTGCCGAAGACGGCGATGGTGCCGGACGTCGGGGTGTCGAGGTCGGCGACCAGCCGCAGGAGCGTGCTCTTGCCGCAGCCGCTGGGCCCGATGAGCGAGACGAACTCGCCGGCCGCGACTCTCAGGTCGACGGCGTCGAGGGCGACGACCTGCTGGCGGCGCTTGCCGAAGACCCGGTCGACGCCGGTGACCTCGATGGCGTGCGCGGCTCCCAGGCCGGCGGGCGCAGGGGTCCTTGTCGTGGTGGGGTCGAGGGTCTTGTCGGTCATCAGCTCACCTCGGCGAGTCGGTAGGGGCGCAGCAGGAGGCCGATCAGGCCGACGACGCCCGCGGCGACCAGGCCGATCGCGACCGCGCCGAAGATCGGGGCGAAGGACTTGGCGGGGTCGCTGCTGGCGGTGGTCGTGTAGTCGATGAACATCCGGCCGATGCCGCCCTTGAGTCCCAGCGAGACCTCGGCGACGATCGTGCCGATCACCGCGCTGGCTGCACCCAGGCGCAGCGCCGGCATCAGGAACGGCACGCTCGACGGCAGCCGCAGGGTGCGCAGGGTGCGCCACCAGCCGACGTCGTAGGCGTGGAGCAGGTCGAGGTGGGTGGCGCGCGGCGACTTCAGCCCGCGCAGCGCCCCGACCGCGACCGGGAAGAACGCCAGGTAGGCGGCGATCACCGCCACCGACTGCTCGTTGGTCCACGGCTCGCCGGCGATGACGATCTGCGACCCCCACCGGCGTACGACGGGTGCGAGCGCGATCAGCGGCACGGTCTGGCTCAGCACGATCCACGGCAGCAGCGCCGACTCCGCGACGCGGAAGCGGCTCATCACCAGGGCGAGCAGCACCCCGACCAGCACCCCGATCACGAACCCGCGGGTGGCGATGGCCAGCGTGAAGGTGCTCGCGTCGAGGACAGCGCGGAGCACGTCGGGCTGCCCCGGTGCGCTGCTCACGGGCTCGCCCAGGCGCCGCACCATGTCCCAGGTGTGGGGCATCGTGCTGTCGTCGGCCCGCGGCAGCACGTAGGTCTCCCCGCCCAGGCGCACCCCCTCGTCGGGCCCCTTCGCGGCGTACAGGTCCCAGAGGCCGAGCAGCACGGCGACACCCACGACGCCGAGCAGCACCGCGCGGGTCCTGCCCCAGATCCGGCTCAACCGCTACGCCTTCGCCGTCACGTGGTCACGCAGGTGCGGCATGACCGACTCGCCGTAGAGACGCATCGTCTCCTCCTTGTTGTCGTGCTGGAGGTAGACCGCGAACTGGTCGACGCCGATGGCCCGGAGCTCCTCGAGCTTGGCGACGTGCTGCTCGGGGGTGCCGAGGATGCAGAACCGGTCGACGATCTCGTCGGGCACGAAGTCGACGTGGTCGTTGTCGGCCTTGCCGTGGCTGTTGTAGTCGTAGCCCTCGCGGCCCTTGATGTAGTCGGTGAGCGCCTGCGGGATGTCGCCGCCGTCGCCGTACTTGGCGACGATGTCGGCCACGTGGTTGCCGACCATGCCGCCGAACCAGCGGCACTGCTCGCGCATGTGGGCCAGCGACTCCGGGGTGTCGGGGCCGACGTAGGCCGGGGCGGCGACGCAGAACGTGATCGCCTCGGGGTCGCGCCCGGCGTCGGCGGCCGCCTTGCGGACCGCGCCGATCATCCACTTCGCGATGTCGACGTCGGCCAGCTGCAGGATGAACCCGTCGCCGACCTCGCCGGTCGTCTTCAGCGCCAGCGGTCCGTACGCCGCCACCCACACCTCGAGCTCGCTGCTGCGCGCCCACGGGAACTGCAGCGTGGTGCCGTTGACCTCGACTGGGCGGCAGTTGGCGAGCTCGCGGATCACGTGGGTGGCGTCGCGGACGTCCTTGAGCGTCGTCGGCTTGCCGTTGAGCACCCGCACCGCGGAGTCGCCGCGGCCGATGCCGCAGACTGTGCGGTTGCCGTACATCTCGTTGAGCGTGGCGAACACCGACGCGGTCACGGTCCAGTCGCGGGTGGCCGGGTTGGTGACCATCGGGCCGACGATGACGCGCTTGGTCTCGGCCAGGATCGCCGAGTAGATGACGTAGGGCTCCTGCCACAGCAGGTGGGAGTCAAAGGTCCAGACGTAGTCGAAGCCGTGCTCCTCGGCCTGCTTGGCCAGGCCGACGGTGCGCCAGGCGGGTGGGTTGGTCTGCAGCACGACGCCGAAGTCCACGGGGTTGCTCCTTCTCAGACGAGGTACTGGGTGAGGCCGCGCTTGAGGTAGCGGCCGTGGCCGGCGCGACCGTGGAACTGCCCGTCGGAGACGAGCACGGTGCCGCGCGAGACGACGACGTCGACGTGGCCGTCGACCTCGTAGCCCTCCCACGCCGAGTGGTCCATGTTCATGTGGTGGGTGCGGCCCTCGCCGATGCCGATCGACGTGTGCCCGGCGGGGTCGTAGACGACGAGGTCGGCGTCGGCGCCGGGGGCGATGACGCCCTTGGTGCCGTGGAGGCCGAACATCCGCGCCGGCGTGGTCGAGGTGAGCTCGACCCACCGCTCGAGGGTGATCTCGCCGGTGACGACGCCCTGGTACATCAGGTCCATCCGGTGCTCGATCGTGCCGATCCCGTTGGGGATCGCGCGGAAGTCGCCGCGGCCGAGCTCCTTCTGGTCCTTCATGCAGAACGGGCAGTGGTCGGTGGACACCATCTGCAGGTCGTTGGTGCGCAGCCCCTGCCACATGGCGCTCTGGTGGCCCTCGGCGCGCGAGCGCAGCGGCGTCGAGCAGACCCACTTGGCGCCCTCGAAGTCGCCCCAGGTCGGGTCTCCCGTCGCGCCGAGCTGCTCCTCGAGGGACAGGTAGAGGTACTGGGGACAGGTCTCGCCGAAGACGTTCTGGCCGCGGTCGCGCGCCGCCGCGAGCTGCTCGACGGCCTGCTTGGCGCTGACGTGGACGACGTAGAGCGGGGCGCCGGTGAGGTCGGCCAGCATGATCGCGCGGTGGGTGGCCTCCTCCTCCATCTGCCAGGCGCGGGCGACGCCGTGGAAGTAGGGCGTCGTCTTGCCCTGGTCGTAGAGCTGCTGGGCGAGGACGTCGATCGCAGGGCCGTTCTCGGCGTGCATCATCGTCATCAGGCCGAGGTCGGCGGCGCGCTGCATGGCCCGCAGGATCTGGGCGTCGTCGGACATGAACACGCCGGGGTAGGCCATGAACAGCTTGTAGCTGCTGATGCCCTCGTCGAGCAGCGTCTCCATCGACTTCAACGAGTGCTCGTCGACGCCGCCGATGATCTGGTGGAAGCCGTAGTCGACGACGGCGTTGCCGGCCGCCTTCTGGTGCCAGGTCGCCAGGCCCGTCTCGATGCGCTCGCCCGTGCGCTGCACGGCGAAGTCGATGACCGACGTGGTGCCGCCCCAGGCCGCGGCGGTGGTGCCGGACTCGAACGTGTCGCTGGCCTCGGTGCCGCCGAACGGCAGCTCGAAGTGGGTGTGGGCGTCGATGCCGCCCGGGACGACGTACTTGCCGGTCGCGTCGATGACCGTGTCGACCGACTGCGCGAGGTCGGTGCCGAGCAGCTGCGAGCCCGGGGCCAGCACCGCGACGATCTTCTCGCCGTCGACCAGGACGTCGGCCGCGGTGCGGCCGGTCGAGCTGACGACGGTGCCGCCGGTGACGAGCAGGGTGGCCACGTCAGGCCTGCGCGATGTGCGTGTAGGAGTCGGGACGGCGGTCGCGGTAGAACTGCCAGTCGTCGCGCATCTCCTGCACCATCGACAGGTCGATGTCGCGGACCATCAGCTCCTCGTGCTCGGCCGAGCCCCGCTCGCCGACGAAGTTGCCGCGCGGGTCGATCACCTGGCTGGTGCCGTAGAAGTCGACGGCCAGCTCGCCGTACTCGTTGTCCTCGCGGCCGACCCGGTTGGGCTGCAGCACGAAGTAGCCGTTGGCGACGGCCGCGCACGGGCCCTCGACCTCCCACAGCCGGTTGGAGAGACCCGGCTTGGTGGCGTTGGGGTTGAAGACCATGTGGGCGCCGTTGAGCCCGAGCTCGCGCCAGCCCTCGGGGAAGTGGCGGTCGTAGCAGATGTAGACGCCGACCTTGCCGACCGCGGTGTCGAAGACCGGGTAGCCGTTGTTGCCCGGGCGGAAGTAGAACTTCTCCCAGAAGCGGTCGAGGTGCGGGATGTGGTGCTTGCGGTAGGACCCGAGGACCGTGCCGTCCGCGTCGACGACGACTGCGGTGTTGTAGTAGACGCCGGTCTGCTCCTCCTCATAGATCGGCAGGACGTGCACCATGCCGAGCTCCTTGGCGAGGGCGGCGAAGCGCTGCACGATCGGGCCGTCGACGGGCTCGGCGTAGCGGTAGTACTTCTGGTCCTGGGTGATCCCGAAGTAGGGGCCGTAGAAGAGCTCCTGGAAGCACAGGACCTGCGCTCCCTGGGCGGCCGCGTCGCGGGAGAACTGCTCGTGCTTGTCGAGCATCGACTCCTTGTCGCCGGTCCAGGTGGTCTGGCTGATGGCGGCTTTCACGATCGTCAACGTGTCTCCCTGGTTGGTACCCGTGGAATCGTTACTGTGGGAGGTGAACATTTCGCCTGCGTGACGCCTGTGTCAAGGACTTGGTGTGAACTGGACCACACTGGAGGACAGAACCCCCCGCGGTATCGCCGCGGCGCTCAGCCGCGCCGTGCGGTCCGGTGAGCTCGCCCCGGGCGACCGGCTCCCGACGGTGCGCGACGTCGCGGCCGAGCTCGGGGTCTCCCCCGCGACCGTGAGCGCCGCCTGGAGCGCGCTGCGCCAGGCCGGGCTGGTGGTCGCCCGCGGCCGGGCCGGCACGTTCGTCCGGGAGCCGGCCG
>JAOPXU010000067.1 GCA_025964985.1 Nocardioides sp. | reverse complement strand
CCGACGTTGGGCACCGAGCCCATGGTGGCCGGGTCGAAGGCGCCGTGGGCGCGGCAGTCGTCGAGGACGGTCTGGTAGACGCCGGCGTAGGAGGAGTCGGGGATGACGGCGAGCGTGTCGGCCTCCTCGCCGTCGGGGCCCCACATGTGGCCCGACTGGCGGATCATCGCGGGCATCGAGGCGTCGATGATGACGTCGCTCGGCACGTGCAGGTTGGTGATGCCCTTGTCGGAGTCGACCATCGCCAGCTCCGGGCCGTCGGCCAGGCCCTGCTGGACGGCGGCCTTGATGGCGTCGCCCTCCGGCAGGGACTCGACGGCCGACAGCAGCGCGCCGAGACCGTCGTTGGGGCTGATGCCCGCGGCCTTCAGCTGCTCGCCGTACTGCTCGAAGAGCGTCGGGAAGAAGGCCTGCACGACGTGGCCGAAGATGATCGGGTCGCTGACCTTCATCATCGTGGCCTTGAGGTGCGCCGAGAACAGCACGCCCTCGGCCTTGGCGCGGGCGACCTGTTCGGTGAGGAAGCGGCGCAGCGCGGCGACGTCCATGAAGGTGGCGTCGACGACCTCGCCGGCCAGGACCGGCGTCTCGGCCTTGAGCACCGTCACGGTGCCGTCGACGCCGACGTGCTCGATGCGCAGGGTGTCGTCGGCCTCGTGGACGACCGACTTCTCGTTGGCACGGAAGTCGTGCTCGCCCATCGTGGCGACGTTGGTCTTGGAGTCGGAGCTCCAGGCGCCCATGCGGTGCGGGTGGGCCTTGGCGTAGTTCTTGACCGACAGCGGCGCGCGGCGGTCGGAGTTGCCCTCGCGCAGGACCGGGTTGACCGCGGAGCCCTTGGTCTTGTCGTACTTGGCCCGGGTCTCCTTCTCCTCGTCGCTCGCGGGGTTCTCCGGGTAGTCGGGCAGGTCGTAGCCCTGGCCCTGGAGCTCCTTGATGACGGCCTTCAGCTGCGGGATCGACGCCGAGACGTTGGGCAGCTTGATGATGTTGGCCTCGGGCTGCGTGGCCAGCTCGCCGAGCTCGGCGAGGTGGTCGGGCACCCGCTGCTCCTCGGTCAGCCGCTCGGGGAACTGGCTGATGACGCGGCCGGCCAGCGAGATGTCACGCGTCTGCACCTCGACACCGGCCTTGGCGGCGTAGGCCGCGATGATCGGCAGGAACGAGTACGTCGCCAGCAGCGGCGCCTCGTCGGTGTGCGTGTAGATGATCTTGGGCTGCTCAGTCATGAGTGGTCAGTCAGCTCCTGCGACGAAGGGTTTCTTGACGTCAAGATACCTGACGTCGTCTGCCGTCCCTCAGCCTGGCAGCCGCGGGTCCCCCAGGCCACCCCGCGTTGGCCCTAGAGTGCTGGGCTCAAGGTTTCGCCCCCGAGCACGAAGGGCAGGTCCGCGCCATGGACGTCACTCCTCCCACCACCGCCCACAAGCTCGCCGCCGAGGCGGTCGGCACCACGATCCTCGTCTTCGCCACCGCTGCGGGCGCGATCGGCACCCTCGGCGTCAGCCCGACGGCCGCCGGCTTCGCCCTGGTGGCTCTCATGTACGCCTTCTGGCGCCTCTCCGGCGGCCACTTCAACCCCGCCGTCACGATCGGCTCGGCCCTCGCGGGCCGTCGTTCGTGGTCCGAGGCGGGCCCGATGATCGGCGCCCAGTTCGCCGGCGGCGTCCTCGCCGGCCTGCTGCTGCTCATCTTCGGCCTCGGCGACGACTCGTTCGAGGCCTTCGACACCCCGCTGGGTGCCAACGGCTGGGGTGACGACGGCACCGGCTACTCCCTGTGGGCCGCGTTCCTCCTCACGCTGGTGGTCACCGCCTTCTTCGTCCTGGTCTTCCTCGCGCTGACCGACCGGCGCAGCGAGCAGCACGACTTCGCCCCGCTCGGCGTCGGCCTGATGCTCGTCGCGGTCCTCTCGATCACCGCCGCCGCGACCGGTGGCACCGTCAACCCGGCCCAGTCGCTCGGCACCGCGCTCTTCTCCGGTGGCGACCCGCTGATCCAGGTGTGGGTCTTCCTCATCGCGACCGTCCTGGGTGGAGCGCTGGCCGGCTTCGCCTACCGCGCGCTCTTCGGCGCCGACCGCGACGTCGTCCCCGGCTCGGGCCTCACCTTCTCCTCCAAGCCCAAGCAGGCCGCCGCCGGCAGCCACGCCCACCAGGGCGGCTACCAGCAGCCGTGGCAGCCCGGCGCCCAGGCGGGCCCCCAGACCGGGGCCACCGCCTACGGCGCGTCGGACCCGTCGGCCTACCAGCAGCCCGCCGCCTCGTCGTACGCCGCCCCGGTGGCGCAGTCGCAGCCGCAGGTCGAGCAGCCGATCATCCAGGACGGCTGGCAGTGGGACCCGCAGGCGCAGCAGTGGATCCCCGCCCAGCAGCAGGCCCCGCAGGCCCCGCAGCAGGGTGGCTGGCCCGCCGCCGGCAGCGGTGAGCAGACCCAGGTCCGTCCCCCCGACGGCGTCTGAGCTCTACTCGCCCTCCTCCTGGCGGGCGAGCAGCACGTCCCCGGTGCCGGTCTCGACAGTGTCGAGGCCGGCACCGCGCGTGTAGCGCTGCACTGTGGTCGCACCGTCGGCGACGACCTCGACCAGCACCGTGGCCCTGTCGACCTCCAGCACCTCCGCGCGCCACTCCTGCCCCGGCACCTCGGCCAGCCGGTAGCCGTCACCGCGACGCGGCTCGGCCGCCATCACGAGCCCGGCCTCGGCCCCGTCGCGCCCGGCCTCCCAGCCGGTGGTGCCGTCATCCTGGTGGCCGAACCACCACACGTTGCCGTCGGCGTCCTGGGCGAAGAGGTCGGTGGCACCCGCGAGGGTCACCGCCGTCGTCGGTACGCCGAGCACCTGCGGACCGGCGTCGACCTCGCGCTCGACCGCGCGGCCGCTCGCGTCGGCGAACGTCGCGTCGTCGAGCACGAACCACGGGTTGTCGACCTCGGCGACGAAGTCGGCCGGGTCCGGCGACGGCGTCGGCACGACGAGCTCGTCGACCCCGGTCGAGGGGGCCGGGTCGGAGAAGGTCGAGCAGCCGGCCGTCACCGGCACGAGCAGCGCCCCCAGGGCCAACGTCCTGCCGATGCGCACCGTCCGTCGTCCCACGGCCCCATCGTCGCGCACCCCCGCGGCGCTGCTAGCGTCGGACGGCGTACGTGCCCCTCTTCTCTCGTCACCAGGAGTCCTCGTGAGCTCTGCTCCGCTGAAGGTCGCCGTCACCGGCGCCGCCGGTCAGATCGGCTACAGCCTGCTCTTCCGCCTCGCGAGCGGCGCGCTCACGGGCGGCCGCCCGATCGAGCTGCGACTGCTCGAGATCACCCCCGCGCTCAAGGCGCTCGAGGGTGTCGTGATGGAGCTCGACGACTGCGCCTTCCCCGGCCTGGCCGGCGTCGAGATCGGCGACGACGCCGAGAAGATGTTCGACGGCGTCAACCTGGCGCTGCTCGTCGGTGCCCGTCCCCGCGGCCCGGGCATGGAGCGCGGCGACCTGCTCTCGGCCAACGGCGCGATCTTCACCGCGCAGGGCAAGGCCCTCAACAAGGTCGCGGCCGACGACGTGCGCATCGGCGTGACCGGCAACCCGGCCAACACCAACGCCCTCATCGCGCTCAAGAACGCCCCCGACATCCCGTCCGACCGCTTCTCGGCGCTGACCCGCCTCGACCACAACCGGGCGATCAGCCAGCTCGCGGCCAAGACCGGCGCCCCCGTCACCGACATCGCCAAGATGACGATCTGGGGCAACCACTCCGCGACGCAGTACCCCGACCTCTTCCACGCCGAGATCGCCGGCAAGAACGCCGCCGAGACCGTGGGCGACCAGGACTGGCTCGAGAACACCTTCATCCCCACCGTCGCCAAGCGCGGCGCGGCGATCATCGAGGCCCGCGGCTCGTCCTCGGCCGCCTCCGCCGCCTCCGCCACCGTCGACGCCGCCCGCGACTGGCTGTTCGGCTCTGCCGACAACGACTGGGTCTCGATGGCGGTCGTCTCTGACGGCTCCTACGGCGTCCCCGAGGGCCTCGTGTCGTCGTTCCCGGTGACCACCAAGGACGGCGACTGGACGATCGTCCAGGGTCTCGAGATCGACGACTTCTCGCGCGGTCGCATCGACGCCTCGACCGCCGAGCTCGACGAGGAGCGCACCGCGGTCACCGAGCTCGGCCTCATCTGAGCGGATCTCCTCCACCTGACATCGGGTGGGGCGGGCGGGGAGACCCGTTCGTCCCATCCGTCTCGGATTTCCCCGGCTGACCGGGGACGTCTGAAGTTGACGGGCGGTGCATTGCCCGTCATGTTCAGGTTTTCCCGGCCGACCGGGGAAAGCCCGGCCGGCCAGGTCAGGCCGGCGGCTGGTCCGGGATCGAGCCCGCCAGCCACCACAGCACCCCGGCCACGACGGCCAGCATCACCACGTCGACGACCCGGTGGCGCACGGCGAGCATGCCGGCGTCGCGCTGCGGCAGCACCAGGCGCAGCAGGGCCGCCCCGCCCAGGCACACCCCGAGCACGCGTACGCCGACCCGCCAGTCGCCGGCGACGATGATGCCGATCGAGGCCAGGGCCGCGAGCAGGATCGCGAGGTAGAAGAACCCGCCGATCGTGGACGGGTAGCGGCGCGGCTCCTCCGGTCCCGCCTCGACCGGCTCGACCGGCTCGACCGCCTCGACGGGGTCGACCGGGTCGAGCGGCTCGACGGGCTCGGAGGACGTCACCGCGGTCAGGACGCCGCGCTGTCGTCGAGAGCCAGCTCGGCGCGCGTCACGATGTTGGACAGCAGCATCGCGCGCGTCATCGGGCCCACGCCGCCCGGGTTGGGCGAGACCCAGCCGGCGACGTCCCAGACGTCGTCAGCGAGGTCGCCGGCGATCTTGCCGTCGACGCGGGAGACGCCGACGTCGAGCAGGGCGGCGCCGGGCTTGACCATGGCGGCCGTGATCAGGCCGGGTACGCCGGCGGCGGCGACGACGACGTCGGCCTCGCGGACGTGGGAGGCCAGGTCGCGGGTGCCGGTGTGGCACAGGGTCGTGGTGGAGTTCTCGGAGCGCCGCGTCAGCAGCAGGCCGAGCGGACGCCCGACGGTGAGGCCGCGCCCGACCACGACGACGTGGGCGCCGTTGAGCTCGACGCCGTGGCGGCGGAGCAGCTCGATGCAGCCGATGGGGGTGCAGGGCAGCGGACCGCTCTCACCGAGGACGAGCTTGCCGAGGTTGACCGGGTGCAGGCCGTCGACGTCCTTGTCGGGGTCGACGCGGGAGAGCAGGCGGAACTCGTCGAGCCCGGTCGGCTGCTGCACGAGGAAGCCGGTGCAGGACGGGTCGGCGTTGAGCCGGTCGATCTCGGACTCGACCTCGGCCTGGGTCGCCGTGGCCGGCAGATCGACGCGGATCGACTCGATGCCGATCTCGGCGCAGTCCTTGTGCTTGGCGCCGACGTACCAGTGCGAGCCCGGGTCGTCGCCGACCAGCACCGTGCCGAGCCCGGGCACGACGCCCTGCTCACGGAGCTTGGCGACCCGTTCGGTCAGCTCGGCCTTGATGGTCTTGAGCGTGGCGGAACCGTCGAGCTTCTGCGCAGTCACGGCCGTATCCTCCCACGCACGCCTGCCCGCTCGGGTCAGGTGGCGGCCGACGTCGTCAGGCCGCCGACGGGGGCGCCGACCTTGGCCAGGTGGCGCTCGGCAGCACGGGCCGCGGGGTGCGAGGCGACCGCCGCCGCGACCGCGATCACGGCGATGACGCCCCACCCGGGAGCGCCCCACTCGAGGGCGAGGAAGGTGAACAGCGCCGGGAAGACGATGGACTCGACCTGGTGGCCCATTCCCCACACGCCCTGGTAGTCACCGAGGCGGCGGTGGTCGGACAGCTCGGCGACGAGCCCCCAGCCGGCCGCCGACTGCCACAGCTCGGCGCCGGTGATGGTGACGTGGCCGACCCAGATGAGCACGATCGAGACCAGGCCGACGGTCTCGTGGGTCACCGCGAGCACCGCGCACGACACGACGAACGCCCACCCCGACCAGCGGACCGCGCGCAGCGCGCCCGGGACCGTCTCGGAGCCGCGCGAGGCGCGCACCTGCAGCGCCACCGCCAGGACCGTGTTGGTGCCGAACAGCCAGGCCAGCAGCACCTGCGGCACGTCGGTGCGCTCGACGAGCCAGAGCGGCACGACGACGTTGAGAAGCACCTGGTTGGAGCCGAGCACGCCGTTGCACAGCGACAGCACGACGAACCCCGGGTTGCGCAGCGCCGCGCTCCCCCGCTTGTCGGCCTGCAGGTCTGCCACCACCGGCGCGCGCTGGATCGCCGGCAGGAACGACACCATCACGGCGTTGAGCACGAGCAGCGCGCCGGTGAGCAGGGGTACGGCGATGATCGCCTCGCGCGAGCCGATGCCGAGCGCGACGCCGCCCGCACCCGCCCCGAGCGTGTAGCCCACGTTGCGCGCGGCGCGCATGTAGGCCATCGCCCGCACCCGCGTCTCGCGCGGGAACACCGAGATCCGGTAGACCTCACGCGCCGAGCGGGCCGCCGTCTCGATCGAGGCCAGCACCGCGAGCATGGCCACGAACGTCGCGAACGAGCCGATCAGCGGCCAGGCCAGGTAGAGCCCGGCCTCCAGCAGCGAGGCCACCACCCACAGCAGCTTGGCGCCCACCACGTCGGTGAGCCGGCCCAGCGGGATCGACAGCGCCAGGCTGACCGCCGCCGCCACCGACATGCCCAGCCCGACCTGCGCGCCGCTCAGGCCCACGATCTGGGTGAAGAACACCGCCGTGCCCGTCAGGAACGAGCCCGTCGCGAACGCCGACAGCACGCACTGCAGCGCCAGGTCGCGCTCGAGCCTGGACTTCGGCAGCACCCCGGTCAACACACCCACCGCGGCATTCTCACACCCGCCACCGACAGTCCCTCACGCCGCGAAGGAGTACGACGTGCGCACACGTCGGTCGAGGAGGTCGCCCGCGACCGTCACGAGACCACAGCACCGCAAGGTCCCGGGCCGAGTCGACCTGCGCCTGCGGGCGGATGGTCTCGTGACGGTTCCTAGCGGAACCTCCTCGACCAACGTGTGCTGTGGCCTAGTGCGCGAAGTGGCGGGTGCCGGTGAAGTACATCGTCACCCCGGCCGCCTCGGCGGCCTTGACGGTCAGCTCGTCGCGCACGGAGCCGCCGGGCTGGACGATGGCGGTGACGCCGGCGTCGATGAGGATCTGCGGGCCGTCCTCGAAGGGGAAGAAGGCGTCGGAGGCTGCGACCGAGCCGGCGGCGCGGTCCCCCGCCCGCGCGACCGCGAGCTTGCAGGAGTCGACCCGGTTGACCTGGCCCATGCCGACGCCGACCGAGGCGCCGCCCTTGGCGAGCAGGATGGCGTTGGACTTGGCCGCGCGGCAGGCGCGCCAGGCGAAGGCGAGGTCGGCGAGCTGCTCGGGCGAGGCCGGCGTACCGGTGGCGAGGGTCCAGGTGGCGGGGTCGTCGCCCTCGGCGTGGATCTCGTCGCGCTCCTGGAGCAGGAGCCCGCCGGAGATGGGGCGCATCTCGACGCCGCCGCCGGCGACCGGGTCGCAGACGAGCAGGCGGATGTTCTTCTTGGCGGCGAGCACCTCGACGGCGCCGTCCTCGTAGCCGGGGGCCACGACGACCTCGGTGAAGACCTCGGCGACCTGGTGGGCCATCGCCACCGAGACCGGGACGTTGGTGGCGATGACGCCGCCGAACGCGGAGACCGGGTCGCACTCGTGGGCCTTGCGGTGGGCCTCGGCGACGTCGGCGCCGACGGCGATGCCGCAGGGGTTGGCGTGCTTGATGATCGCGACCGCGGGCTCGGTGAAGTCGTAGGCCGCACGCCGGGCGGCGTCGGCGTCGACGTAGTTGTTGTAGGACATCTCCTTGCCGTGCAGCTGCGTCGCCTGGGCGAGCCCGGCGCCGACGTCGTTGACGTAGAGCGCGGCGCCCTGGTGGGGGTTCTCGCCGTAGCGGAGCACGGCCGACTTGTCCCAGCTGCCGGCGATGAACTCCGGCCACTGGTCCTCGGCGGGCACGTAGGTGGAGGCGAACCACGACGAGACCGCCACGTCGTAGGCCGCGGTGTGGGCGAACGCCTGCGCCGCCAGGTGCTTGCGCTGGTCGAGGGTGAACCCGCCCGCGGCCACGGCCGCCAGCACCCCGTCGTACGCCGAGGGCGAGACCACCACGGCCACCGACGGGTGGTTCTTGGCGGCCGCGCGGACCATCGACGGACCGCCGATGTCGATCTGCTCGACGACGTCGTCGGGGGCAGCACCGGAGGCGACGGTCTCGCGGAAGGGGTAGAGGTTGACGACGACGAGGTCGAACGGCTCGACCTCGAGGTCGGCGAGCTGCTGGACGTGCGACTCGAGGCGGCGGTCGGCGAGGATGCCGGCGTGGACGCGCGGGTGCAGCGTCTTGACGCGGCCATCGAGGCACTCGGGGAAGCCGGTGAGGTCCTCGACCTTGGTGACCGGCAGGCCGAGGCCCTCGATCAGCGCGGCGGAGCCACCGGTCGAGACCAGCGCGACGCCGGCGTCGTGGAGGCCGCGGACGAGGTCCTCGAGGCCGGTCTTGTCGTAGACCGAGACGAGCGCCCGGCGGAGGGGGATCTGGTCAGCCATGTGCGTGCTCCTGCGTCGACGGAGGAGGGCCACCCAGGCG
>JAOPXU010000063.1 GCA_025964985.1 Nocardioides sp. | reverse complement strand
CAGCTCGACGCCAACAAGCAGAGCATCGTCGACGCCATCGAGTCGCTCAACGAGCTGGCCAAGGGCGTCAAGCGCGAGCAGCCCAAGATCGACCTGGCGCTCGAGGAGCTGCCCAGTGCGCTGCTCTCGATCGACAAGCAGCGCGACGACTTGGTCCGGATGCTCCAGGCGCTCGACCGCCTGGGCGACGTCGGCGTCCGGGTGATCCGCCGGTCGAAGGCCGACACCCTCACCACGTTCCGCCAGCTCCAGCCCACGCTGACCCAGCTGGCCAACGCCGGGGACGACCTCGTCAACTCCTTCAACGTGATCCTGACCTACCCGTTCGTCGACGAGGTCGTGGGTCGCGACCCCCAGGTGGCCCGCAACCTGCACATGGGCGACTACACCAACCTGTCGGTCGAGCTCGCCCTCGACCTCGGGCAGCTCCAGCTCCCCGGGATCCCGTGCACCGAGCTCGACGCGATCCCGCCGCTCGGCCCACTCCCGCCCTTCTCGAAGCTGTGCGAGGACGCCCAGGAAGCACTGGCCAACTGCATCGACGACTTCACCCGGTCCTGCATCTCCGACCTCGTCGACGCCGTCTGTGACGCGACGGGGTCCGACAACCCCCTGTGCGACGTCGTCGGCGGGCTGCTCGGCAACCTCAACGGCCTGCCCGGCATCGGTGGCGGGTCCGGTGGCTCCGGGTCCGGTGGCTCGGGGTCCGGTAGCGGGGGAGGCAGCAGTGGTGGCCTGCCCGGCCTGCCCGGACTGGGCGGGCTGCTCAACCGGCCGGCCGTCGCGCCGACCTCCGGCGCCCCGGCGCAGGGCCCGACGATGGGCGACCTCATGGCCGCCTACGACCCCGCTCTCGTGAGCCTGCTGATGCCTGGGATGGTGCTGCGATGATCACCCGTCGGACCAAGGTGCAGCTGCTGATCTTTGTGATCATCACGCTGCTCGGCGTCTCCTACGTCGGGGCGCGCTACGCCCGCCTGGACGAGAAGGTCCGCGACACCAGCTACGAGGTGACCGCGCACTTCTCCGAGTCCGGCGGCATCTTCGCCGGCGCCGAGGTGACCTACCGGGGCGTCGGCATCGGCACCGTCGAGCGGATGGAGCTGACCCGAGACGGCGTCGACGTCGTGCTCAAGATCGACGACAAGTGGGACGACATCCCTGCCGACACGGTCGCGGCCGTCGGCAACCGCTCCGCCGTCGGCGAGCAGTTCGTCGACCTGCAGCCCAAGGTCGATGACGGGCCCCAGCTCGAGGACGGCTCCGAGATCGCGCTGGTCGACACCCGGACGCCGATCGCGACCGAGACGCTGCTGTCCGACCTGGCGACCACGGTCAGCTCGGTCGACCAGGACGCCCTGCGCACCACGGTCTCCGAGCTCGGCACGGCCTTCGACGGCACCGGCGACGACCTGCAGACGATCATCGACACCGGCAACTCGTTCATCGAGACGGCCGACGCCAACTTCGACATCACGACCAAGCTGATCGAGGACGGCAACACCGTCCTCAACACCCAGATCGACTCCCAGTCCGACCTGCGCACCTTCGCCGACCAGCTGGCCAAGTTCAGCGGCACGCTGGCCGACTCCGACCAGGACCTGCGCGACGTCATCGACAACGGGTCCTTCGCGGCCAACCAGCTGCAGAGCTTCCTGGAGCAGAACCGCATCGAGCTGGGCTCGCTGCTCAACAACCTGCGGACCACCGGCGAGATCTTCGTCAAGAACATCGAGGGCCTCAGCCAGGTGCTGGTGATCTACCCCTACATCGTCGAGGGCGGGTTCACGGTCGCCGCGAAGTCCACCGACGGCAACAGCAACCACTTCGACGCCCACTTCGGCATGATCCTGAGCAGCAGCGCGCCGTGCACCAAGGGCTACGAGGGCACGAACTTCCGCCCGCCCAACGACCGGTTCGGCAACCCGCCGATGAACGAGGACGCGCGCTGCGAGGAGCCGGCGTCGGTGACCAACGCGCGAGGTGCGCAGAACCTCCCGCGGGTGAGCACCTCCTTCGCCCGGCCGGACGCCTTCTTCGACCCCGAGACCGGCGAGGTCACCTACACCGACCCGGCCGACGCCACCCCCGTCGCCCCCTGGGCCTCGGGCGGTACCGTGGCTCCCCGGACGCTCGGAAAGGAGTCGTGGAAGTGGCTCTACCTCGAACCCATGACGGGTCAGTAGGTCCCCGCTCCACCTCTCGTTCCACCGTCTCCGCCGTCGTGCCCGCGGTCCTGGCCGTGGTCGTCGTGGTGTGCCTCGTCGTGCTCGGCACCCGCTTCGCCGACACCTCCGGGTCCGTCGGTGACCGCGTCTCGCAGCTGTTCGGCGGGGCCGAGGACGCGGCGCAGCAGGCCGCGACCGACGACACGCGCACCCGCGAGCTGGTGCTGAGCCAGGCCAACCAGTTCATGATCCGCATCAACACCTATGGCCCGGCCGACCTCGACGAGCAGGACAAGATGCCCGGCTACGTCTCGCGCGTGAAGGAGGTCATCACCCCCAAGCTCGACGTCGAGTTCGAGAAGTCGGTGACCTACGCCGAGCAGAGCGTCGCCGAGGCCGGCCTGGCCCGCTCGGTTGTCCTCTACGCCGCCGGGGCTGAGACGATCGACACCGACCTCGCCACGGTCCTGGTCACCGGCGCCATCAGCCAGTCCTACCCCGACCCGGCCAAGGAGGGACGCATCGAGTACGAGCCGCAGCTGTTCCGCTACGAGGTCCGCCTGGTCAAGTCCGGCGGCACCTGGCTCGTCGACGACTTCACGCCGGTGCGCGGCGAGGTCGAGGGCGAGCCCACCGCCCCGGCCGTCCCCACCGAGCAGCCGACCGCGCCCTCCACCGTCCCGCCGTCCGAGGACGTCGCGGGGCAGGTCGTGCAGAGCTACGCCGACATCGTCGCCCGGCGCCAGGCCGCGGTCACCGCGGCACTCACCGACCTCGAGGCCTGCGGCTTCCCCGGCGCTGCGCCGGCCGGTGACACGGCCTGCGCCAGTGCGCTGTCGGGGCTCGGCAACGCCTCCCGCACGCTGGTCGCCAGCCTGCAGGGCGCGGCCAACCCGACCAGCCAGGTCTTCGTCGGCGCACCGCCGGCCTCGATCGCCGACCTCGTCGACGCCACGTCGGCCGCCGCCGGCACCCTGCTCACCGCGGTCGACGCCGTCCGCCCGGCCTGCCTGACCACCGACTCCGCGCCCTGCTCCGGCGAGCGCGACGCGGTCGACTCCGCCAGCACCGAGCTGGTCGCCACCCTCGCCAGCTGGGAGACCGTCGGATGACCCCCAGCTGGTACGACGTCCTCGACGTCGACGAGTCGGCCACCGCCGACGAGATCCGGACCGCCTGGCAGGGGTCCGTCGCCGGGCTCGACCCGACCGACCGCCGCTTCAAGCAGCGCAACCGCGCCGCCGAGGTGCTGCTCGACCCCGAGCGCCGGGCGGCCCACGACGCCGAGCTCGCCGCCCAGGCCGAGGACGAGGCCGACGACCTCGACCAGACCGACGCGCCCGCTGCGACCGCCGCCGTCAGCCCGGCGGGTGCCGACCGGCTCGCCAAGCCGGCCGCCCGTCGTACGACGACGACGAGCAAGGAGCGCGGGGGAACGGCGACCGTTGCGACGGACGAACCGCCCTCGCGCCGACGCGCGCTCACCGCCGCCCTCGCCGTCCTGGCCCTGGTGCTGGTCGTCCTCACCGCGATCTCCCTGGCCGCCGGCGGCGGCTCGGGCGCGGCGGCGTCGGCCGACGAGGCCGGCCTGCCCGACGCCCGCGAGGTGCAGGCGGCGCGCAAGGCCGCCGAGGTGGCCATCGTGCCGGTCGTGTCCTACGACTACCGCGACCTCGACCAGAGCCAGGCCGCGGCGACGTCGTTCATGACGCCGGCCTACGCCGACGTCTACGACAAGAACTTCTCCGCGATCGTCAGCGAGAACGCCGCGACCACCAAGACCATCGTCACCGCCGAGGTCGTGAGCAGCGGCGTCGTGCGCACGGGGGAGTCCCGGGTCGACGTGCTCGTCTTCCTCAACCGGCCGACCCGCAACGCCTCCGGCGACAAGGTCTCGCGCGACCAGGTCACCGTCCAGATGCTCGACGTCGACGGCACCTGGCTGGTCGACTGCCTCGTCACCGCACCCGGCGACACCTGCGGCGACTAGCCCCGACCGGGTCCCGACGTCGGGGCACGCGGCACCAGGTGCTTGACCCCGCGGCCCCGGGGGTTCATCATCGTGGCACGCTCGTCGGTGTGGCGCATGCTGTGTTTGGAGCGCGCCCGCAGTTCGTGTAGTGTAGATCTTTGCGTCTGCCCTCAGATACGCATCTGCCTGCCCGGTGGCGATGTTGTGGTGGTCCGGCGCTCATATCGCGACTGACGTCGAAGGATCTCTCTTGGCCGCGCGCAGCAATTCTGCATCCCGCTCCACCAGCACCACCGCCGGCAACCGCCGCATCTCGTTCGCGAAGATCGACGAGCCGCTCGAGGTTCCCAAGCTCCTCTCCCTCCAGACCGACGCCTTCGACTGGCTCGTCGGCAACGAGAAGTGGGACGCCGTCGTCGAGCGTCGCCTCGCCGCCGGCGAGGACGTGTCCCGCAAGTCGGGCCTGACCGAGATCTTCGAGGAGATCTCGCCGATCGAGGACTTCTCCGAGACGATGTCGCTCTCGTTCGAGAACCCGGTCTTCTACGACCCCAAGTACTCGGTCGACGAGTGCAAGGAGAAGGACTTCACCTACTCCGCCCCGCTCTACGTCTCCGCCGAGTTCACCAACAACGACACCGGTGAGATCAAGGGCCAGACCGTCTTCATGGGTGACTTCCCCCTGATGACGCCCAAGGGCACCTTCGTCATCAACGGCACCGAGCGCGTCGTGGTCTCCCAGCTGGTCCGCAGCCCCGGCGTCTACTTCGAGCGCACCGCCGACAAGACGTCCGACAAGGACATCTACACCTCGCGCC
>JAOPXU010000050.1 GCA_025964985.1 Nocardioides sp. | reverse complement strand
ACGCTCGGCATCGCGATCCTCTCGGTCGCCGTGTGGGCCCACCACATGTTCGTCACCGGCGCGGTCAACCTGCCGTTCTTCTCCGGCATGACGTTCCTGATCGCGGTGCCCACAGGAGTGAAGTTCTTCAACTGGATCGGCACGATGTGGGGGGGATCTCTGTCCTTCGACACCCCCATGCTGTGGTCGGTCGGCTTCCTCACGACGTTCCTGTTCGGTGGCCTGACCGGCATCATCCTGGCCAGCCCGCCGCTCGACTTCCACGTCTCCGACTCCTACTTCGTCGTGGCGCACTTCCACTACGTCGTCTTCGGCACCGTGGTGTTCGCGATGTTCGCCGGCTTCTACTTCTGGTGGCCCAAGATGACGGGCCGGATGCTCGACGAGCGCCTTGGCAAGCTGCACTTCTGGCTGCTGTTCGTCGGCTTCCACCTCACCTTCCTGGTCCAGCACTGGCTGGGTGTCGAGGGCATGCCGCGCCGCTACGCCGACTACAAGTCCTCCGACGGCTGGGAGCTGCTCAACCAGGTCTCCACGGTCGGCGCCTTCCTGCTCGGTGCCTCGACGCTGCCGTTCATCTACAACCTCTACGTGTCGCGCAACGCGCCCAAGGTCGAGGTCGACGACCCGTGGGGCTGGGGTCGCTCGCTCGAATGGGCCACCAGCTGCCCGCCGCCGCGCCACAACTTCCACTCCATCCCGCGCATCCGCTCGGAGTCGCCGGCGTTCGACCTGCACCACCCCGAGGTGGCGGCGATCGAGCTCGACGACAACACCGCGGCGCGTGACGGCAAGTTCTCCGACGCTCCCGACATGGAGGGTCGCGAGACGCTCATCAAGGAGCGCCTCGACCAGGACACCGACGACGACGGGGGGACCACCCGATGAAGGCCGAAGCCTGGATCTTCGGAGTCACCACCATCTTCCTGGTGCTGGTGACCCCCGCCTACTGGCTGATCACCGACTCCTCCGAGGAGGGCGGCGACTGGACCGGCACCTCCGCGCTGGTCATGACCGGGCTGCTGACGCTCATGGTCACCATGTACCTCGGCTTCCACGCCAAGAAGATGGACGCCCGGCCCGAGGACCGCAAGGACGGCGAGATCGCCGACGGCGCGGGCGAGCTCGGCTTCTTCCCGCCCTACTCGTGGTGGCCGCTCTGGTGCGGCGCCACTCTCGGCGTGATGGTCTTCGCGATCGCCGCCGGGGCCTGGTGGCTGTTCATCATCGGCAGCGCGCTCGGCACCCTGGCCCTCGCCGGCCTGGTCTTCGAGTACTACCGCGGCGAGCACGCCCACTAGGACCACCGGCACGACCACCTCACGACCGCCAGGCCGCTCCACGGAGCGACCTGGCGGTTCGTCGTTCGCGGCGGAATCGGATCGTGCGGGGTCGGCGGTTACCCTGGGACCTCCGCCACCTGCTCCCGGGAGTCCCTCGTGTCCGTACGTCCCCTCGGTCGAACGAACGCCCGCCGACTGGCTGCCGCCGGTCTGGCCGCGGTCCTCGGTCTCTCGCTGGGTGCGTGCAGCGACGACGCCGACGGCCCCTCGGGCGACGGTCCTGGAGGCCGCCAGGGTGACGCGACCGGCAGCACCGACGGGGGAGCCACCGGCGAGCCCGTCGCCGACCCCGGCCCCGCGATCGAGGTCAACGTCGCCAAGGGTGCCCCTGCGGTGCCCGTCTCGACCCTGGTCCAGGTCGCCACCGACGCCGGCTCGCTGTCCTCGGTGACCGTGCGCTCCGCCGAGGGTGAGCTGCCCGGCGAGGTGAGCAACGACGGCACCACGTGGACCGCCTCCGAGCGCCTCGAGCCGGGCGTCGCCTACACCGTGCGCGCCCAGGCCGAGGCCGACGGCGCGTCCTCGCAGCTGCGCCGGGCGTTCACCGCCCAGGACCTCACCCTCGACGAGCAGACCTACCCCTCGGTGGCGCCCCTGGCGGGCGAGACCGTCGGCGTCGGCATGCCGGTCGTGGTCAGCTTCGACCTCCCGGTCACCGACCGCGCGGCGTTCGAGAAGCACATGACCGTCACCTCCGCCCCCGCCCAGCCCGGCTCCTGGTACTGGCTGAGCGACACCACCGTCCACTACCGGCCCAAGACCTACTGGCGCCCCGGCACCGAGGTGAGCGTCGACATCGACGTCAACGGGGTCGACGCCGGCGGCGGCATCTACGGCCAGGAGGACCGCGAGGTCGACTTCTCGATCGGTGACGCGCACATCTACCAGGTCAACGCGCAGACCCACCAGATGAAGGTCTTCGAGAACGGCAAGCTGCTGCGCACCCTGCCGATCACCACCGGCAAGCCGGGCTTCACCACCCGCTCCGGGGTCAAGGTCATCATGGAGAAGTTCGAGTCCAAGCGGATGAACTCCGAGACCGTCGGCATCCCCGCCGGCAGCGCCGAGGCCTATGACATCAACAACGTCCAGTACGCGATGCGGGTGACCAACTCCGGCGAGTTCATCCACGCCGCCCCCTGGTCCGTCGGCTCGCAGGGCAACGCCAACGTCTCCCACGGTTGCACCGGCCTGAGCACCGACAACGCCGCCTGGCTCTACGCGATGAGCCGCCGCGGCGACGTCGTCGAGTACACCGGCACCGACCGGCCGATGACCTTCGACAACGGCTACGGCGACTGGAACACGTCCTTCCCGGACTACCAGGCCGGCTCGGCTCTCTGACCCCCAGGCCGCTGTCCTAGGGGCGCCGCACCCCACGCTGGTCGAGGAGGTCGCCCTGGCGACCGTCACGAGACCAAGCACGACCGCAACTCCGGCACGACCGCACCACACGCTGGTTGAGGAGGTCGCCCTGGCGACCGTCACGAGACCAGATGACCGCACCACACGCTGGTCGAGGAGGTCGCCCTGGCGACCGTCACGAGACCGATGACCGCAGCTTCAGTACGACCGCGCCGCGACGGTCTCGACTGGTCCTCGCTTGCGCTCGGACGGCTCGACCACCGGGTGGCGGGCGACCGGCGCCGGGGGAGTGGTGGCCGACCGTCGACGTCCGACCGGTCTCCGTGAGGCTGGGAAAAGCAGAACGGCCCGTCGCTCACGCGACGGGCCGTTCCTTCATGCTGTACTGCTAGTGGCCGCCTCGCAGGCTGTCGCCCTCGACGGCGTGGTGGCCGTCGAACTGGTGGCCGTCGGCGGGCTTGCCGTCGAGAGCTGCCGTGAGCGCGTGCTCGTGCTCGGCGTGGTGGTGCGCCGCTTCCAGCTCGGCCCGGGTGGGCTTCTGGATGTTGTCGGCGAACATCAGCGTCGAGAGCTTCGCGCGGACGCCGTCGAGCTTGCCGCCGGGAGCGGCGACGCCGTTCTCGTCGACCTTGTTCTCGACCGTGTAGACCTCGTCGCGGTCACGAGCCGTGAGCTGGTAGGCCTTGGTCTCGCTGATCGGGAGGTGACGCTCGCTGTAGCCGCCTTCGGCCGAGCGCATGATGATGCCGGTCTCGTAGCCGTGCAGCAGCTTCTGCTGGTCGTGACGCTGCAACGAGATGCACCAGCGCTTGGTGACGATGAAGGCGATCACCGGCCCCACGAAGATCATCACCCGGATGAAGTAGGTGATCTGGTTGATCGACAGGTGGAGCTTGATGGCGATGATGTCGTTGCCGCCCGCGGCCCAGGCCAGGCCGTAGAAGGTCATCAGCGCGACCATGATGCCCGTGCGCGTCGGAGCGTCGCGCGGACGGTAGAGCAGGTGGTGGTCGCGCTTGTCCTTGGTGATCCAGCTGTCGATGAACGGCAGCATGGTGACCAGGCCCCACGCCACGAGCGGCGCGATGAGGATCGGGACCATGACGTTCCACGAGATCGTGTAGCCGAAGATCACCGACTCCCAGCCGGGCATGATCCGCAGC
>JAOPXU010000043.1 GCA_025964985.1 Nocardioides sp. | reverse complement strand
TTACTCCTACGAGGGCGCGGCCTACGCGACCCTCGGTGCCGAGGTGGTCGTCCTCGCTGCTCTGCTGTTCCTGCTGCACGGGGTGCCGCAGCTGGCGCCGTTCGGCCTCGGGCGCCTCGTCGTCGCGCCGATCGCCGTCGCGGTCGGCGTCGGCGTCGGCCGGGCGGCCGACCTCGCCGTGCCGTGGGTGCTGGCGGCCGTGCTGGCCGTGGTCGTGTTCTCCGCCGTCGCCTTCTTCGGCGGACTCACCTCTGCAGCCGGCCTGCGCGGCCCGGCCCGACTCATGTCGCGGGGTTCTGCATGAGCCTGCGTCTCGTCACCCTCAACAGCACCGGCCAGGTCTCCGGCGCCGAGCGCGTCCTGGTGCGCACCGTCGCCGCCGCCGTCGCCGACGGCTGGGACGTCGAGTGCCTCAGCCCGCCCGGACCGCTGGTCGACGAGGTGGTCGCCGCCGGTGCGCGTCACCGCGAGGTGCCCGACCTGGTCCTGGCCCGCGGTCGCGCCCCGGTCGCCGTGGTGGTCACGCTGCTGCGTTGGCTCCTGGCCGCTTGGCGGCTGCGCCGCGCGGCCCGCGGCGCCGACGTCGTCCTCGTCAACACCCTGACCGCGCTGCCCGCCCTGCGCCTGTCGCGCACGTCGACGCCCGCGACCTGGCTCGCCCACGACGTCGTCGTCGCGCGCTCCCGGCTGCGGGTCTACCGCGCCTGCCGCTCCGCGCTCACCGGCGTCGCCGCCGTGTCGGCCGCCGTCGCCGAGCGCCTGGAAGGCCCGGGCGGTCCGGTCGTCACCGTCGTGCACAACGGCGTCGCCCCTCAGCGACCTCAGGCCGAGGACGACCGCCGCCTCGAGGGCGGCCTACCGGTGGTGGGCCTCAACGGCATCCTCACGCCGTGGAAGGGCCAGCAGGTCCTGCTCGACGCCGCGTGGATGCTCGGCAGCCCGGCCCGGGTCGAGCTGATGGGCGGCCAGCTGCCCACCGACGCCGACCATGCCGCCCGGCTGCACGCGCGCCTCGACGGCACCCCGCTCGGTGCACGGGCCGGCCTGCTCGGCCACGTGTCCGCCCCCCTCGACGTGATGCGCGGCTGGACGGTCGCCGTCAGCGCCAGCACCGACCCGGAGGCCTGTCCGCTGGGCGTGCTCGAGGCGATGAGCCTCGGCGTGCCCGTGGTCGCCACCGACCACGGCGGCGCGCCCGAGGTCCTCGACGGCGCCGGACTCCTGGTCCGCCCCGGCGACGCGGCCGGCCTGGCCGCGGCGATGACCCGCCTCCTCGACGACCCCGAGCTGCGTGCGCGTTGCGCGGCGCGCGGTCTCGAGCGCGTGAGGCGGCATCATGACCTCGGGCAGCAGACCGCCCTGCTGCTCGACACGCTGCGTGACCTCGCCGGCTCCGCCGGGTCCCGCCACCCCCAGGAGGCACGGCGATGAAGGTCCTGTTCGTCAACGAGAACATCGGCGGCCACGCCGCCGTCCACGCGACCCTGCGCCGCTCGCTGGTGGCCCACCCCGAGGTCGAGGCCGAGTTCCTCGACGTCCCCGCCGCGGCCGGGCTCCGCCGCGCCGTGGGCACCCGGCTGCCCGGGCTGGGCCGACTCGACCTCGACCTGCAGGCCCTGCGCGCCCAGCTCGCGCTCAGCCAGTGGGTACGCCTCCAGCTGCGTCGACGCGCCGCTGAGTTCGACGTCGTGCACGTCTACACCGGGCACGCCGCCCTGCGCAGCGTCGACCTCCTGCGCTCGATGCCCTCGGTCATCGCCACCGACGCCACCGCCGAGACCAACGCCTACCGGCTGCCCAACCGCCAGCCCACCCGCTTCACGCCGAAGGCCGTCGCCGCGGCCCAGCGGTTCGAGGGGGCGGCGTACGCGGCCTCGACGCTGGTCGTGGCCAACACCGAGTGGGTGGCCGGCTCGCTGCGCAGCAGCTACGGCATCGACGACGAGCGGCTGCGGGTGTTCCCGTTCGGGATCGCGGCCCCCGACGGCATCAGCGGCGCAGCGCCCGGCACGCACGACACCGGATCGCTGCCCCGCCTGGTCTTCGTCGGCCGCCAGCTCGAGCGCAAGGGCGCGCTGCGCCTGCACCGGCTCCACCAGGCCCACCTCGCCGACGAGTGCGAGCTCGTCATCATCACGCCGGAGGACGTGCCGCCGGGCCGCAACGTGCGCGCCGTCAGCGACGTCACCGTCGGCTCCGACCGGCTGTGGGAGGAGCTGCGCGCCGCCGCGGTCTTCGTCTTCCCCAGCCTCATCGACCAGGCCCCCAACGCCGTGATCGAGGCAGCCGCAGCGGGCCTGCCCGTGGTCGGCCTGCGCATCGCCGCCATGCCCGAGATGGTCCCGCCGGCCTGCGGCACCCTCGTCGACCCCGACGACGACGACGCCCTGGTCGCCACGCTGCGGCGGCTCGTGCGCGACCCCGCCCTCCGCGTGCGCCAGGGAGAGGCCGCCCGGGCCCACTTCCTCGTCCGCTACGACGCCGCCGCCTGCACCCGCCGGGTCGTCGACACGCTGGGCGAGGCGCGCGAGCGCTTCGCCCTTGCGGCGGCCCGGTGAGCGCCGTACGACGTCGGGCGCAGCAGGTCCGCAGCCTCGCCACGGCCGGCGGTCGGCTGGTGTCGCGCCG
>JAOPXU010000029.1 GCA_025964985.1 Nocardioides sp. | reverse complement strand
CGCGCCGGTGCTCGGCGAGGCCCGCACCGCCGAGGAGCTCGGCCGTGCCTTCCCCCGCACCCGCGTCCGTACGTCGACCGGCCAGCACGTGCTCGCCGACGTCCCGGCCGACCCGGCCATCGTGGTGGCGACCCCGGGCGCCGAGCCGGTGGCCGCCGGCGGCTACGCCGCCGTCGTCCTCCTCGACGCCTGGCTGCTGCTCGGGCGCGACGACCTGCGCGCGGCCGAGGAGGCGCTGCGCCGCTGGAGCAACGCGATCGGGCTGGTGCGCCCCGGGGGCCGCGCCCTCGTCGTCGGTGACCCCACCCACCCCGCGGTCCAGGCGCTGGTGCGCTGGGACCAGCCCGGGTTCGCACGACGCGAGGCCGACGAGCGCCGCGAGGCCCGGCTGCCCCCGACCACCCGGCTGGCCACCGTCACCGGCGAGCCCGGCGCTGTCGACGACGCGCTGACCCTGCTCGCCCCGCCCGACCACGTCGAGGTGCTCGGACCGGTCCCGGCCGGGCCCGACGAAGAGCGCCTGGTGCTGCGCACCCCGCTGGCCCGCGGCGCCGACCTGTCGCGCGCCCTGGGTGAGCTGCAGCGCATCCGCTCGGCCCGCAAGCTCGACGCTGTCCGCATCCAGGTCGACCCCGCGGTGCTCTGAGGTCGGCGCCGTCGACGCACCGGCGGTTCCCTAGACTGGGGACTTCCTGTTCGACCGACCAGCCTGCAGAGGAGCACCGTGGCCATCCAGCCGATCCGGCTCTTCGGTGACCCGGTGCTGCGGCGCCCGGCGCTCGAGGTGGTCGACTTCGACAAGGAGCTGCGCACCCTCGTCGCCGACCTGACCGACACGATGCTCGAGGCGCCCGGCGCCGGCCTCGCCGCACCGCAGATCGGCGTCGGCCTGCGGGTCTTCACCTGGTACGTCGACGGCGAGGTCGGCCACCTGGTCAACCCCGACCTCACCCTGTCCGAGGAGATCCAGGACGGTCCCGAGGGCTGCCTGTCGATCCCCGACCTCCGCTTCGACTGCAGGCGCGCGCTGTCGGTCGTCGCCCGCGGGTGGGACGTGCACGGCGAGCCCGTCGTCATCGAGGGCTCCGACCTGCTGTCCCGCGCGATCCAGCACGAGACCGACCACCTCGACGGCGTCCTGTTCCTCGACCGCCTCGACACCGCGGCCCGCAAGGCCGCGATGAAGGAGATCCGCGAGTCCGAGTGGTTCGGCCTCGAGCAGCCGACGGTCAAGGTCAGCCCCCACGCGACCCGCGGGTTCGGCCTCTGATGCGCCTGGTCTTCGCCGGCACCCCCGAGGTCGCCGTCCCCGCGCTCGACGCCATCGCCGCCTCCCGCCACGAGCTGGTCGGGGTCGTCACCCGCCCCGACGCGCCCTCGGGCCGCGGCCGCAAGCTCGTCGCGAGCCCCGTCGCCCTGCGGGCCGAGGCGCTCGGCGTACCCGTGCTCAAGCCCGACCACCCGCGCGACCCGGAGTTCCAGGCCGCGCTCGCGGCGCTCGAGCCCGACTGCTGCCCGGTCGTGGCCTACGGCGCCCTGCTGCCGCAGTCGGCCCTCGACCTCGTGCCGCACGGCTGGGTCAACCTGCACTTCTCCTGCCTGCCGGCCTGGCGCGGCGCCGCCCCGGTCCAGCACGCGGTGTGGGCCGGCGACGAGCTCACCGGCGCCACGACGTTCCGCATCGTCAAGGCCATGGACGCCGGCCCGACCTTCGGCGTGATGACCGAGCGGATCCGTCCCACCGACACCGCCGGCGACCTCCTCGGCCGCCTGGCCGAGGGCGGGGCCGGGCTGCTGGTCAGCACGCTCGACCACCTCGAGGACGGCACCATCGAGGCGCGCGAGCAGCCCGAGGACGGCATCAGCTTCGCGCCCAAGATCACCGTCGAGGACGCCGGGGTCGACTGGACCGAGCCCGCGGTCGCCGTCGACCGCCGCGTCCGTGCCTGCACTCCCGCGCCCGGCGCCTGGACCTTCCACGAGGGCGAGCGCCTCAAGCTCGGGCCGGTGACGCCGACCGACGAGGCCGGCATCGCGCCCGGCACCCTCGAGGTGCGCAAGCAGGAGGTGCTCGTCGGCACCGCCACGACCGCCGTACGGCTGGGCGAGGTCAAGCCGTTCGGCAAGAAGCAGATGGTCGCCGCCGACTGGGCCCGCGGCGTGCGCCTGGCTTCCGGCGTCCGCCTCGGGGACCCGGCGTGAGCCCGCGCGAGCGCCGCGCCCGCCCCTCCGACGTCGACGAGATCTGCGCCGCCCTGCCCGAGACCGAGCTCGGCACCTCGTGGGGAGACGTCCCGACCTGGAAGGTGCCGACCGGGCCCAAGGGCAAGGGCTTCGTGCTCTACCGCCCGCCCGGCAAGACCGCGATCGACCCCGGGACCGGCGAGCCCTACGACGACCTGCTCGTCATCATCACGCCGACGGAGGTCGAGAAGGCCGCCCTCGTCGAGGACGACACGACCCCGTTCTTCACGATCCCGCACTTCGACAACTACGCCGCCGTGCTGGTGCAGCAGTCGCGCCTCGGCGAGACCACCCGCGACGAGCTGAGCGAGATCATCACCGACGCGTGGGCCAAGGCCGCCCCCAAGAAGCTGGTCCGCGCCCACCTCGAGGCCGACCGTGGCTGACCGCAAGCGCGGCGGCGTCGTCGACGTCCCCAGGCGTGCGGCCTGGGAGGTGCTCAAGACGGTCCGCGTCGACGACGCCTACGCCAACCTCGTGCTGCCCGCGGTCGTCGCCCACTTCGAGCTCGACGCGCGCGACGCGGCGTTCACCACCGAGCTCGCCTCGGGCACCCTGCGCTGGCGCGGCCTCTACGACGCCGTCCTGGCCGCCTGCGTCGACCGGTCCCTGACCAAGGTCGAGGCCAAGGTGCTCGACGCGCTGCGCCTGGGCACCCACCAGCTCCTCGCCATGCGGGTGCCGACGCACGCCGCGATCAGCACCACCGTCGACCTCGTGCGCTCGATCGGCAACGAGGGAGCGGCCGGCTTCGCCAACGCGGTGCTGCGCAAGGTCGCGGCCCGCGACCGCGACGCGTGGGTCATCGAGGTGGCCGGACCACCGGGCACCTCGCGGCACGCCGAGACGGCGTTCAGCCACCCCGCCTGGATCGTCGACGAGCTGCGCCGGGCCCTCGGGCCCGCGGCCGCCGGCGAGCTCGACGACCTGCTGCGCGCCGACAACGAGGCGCCCCGCGTCACCCTCGTCGCCCGACCCGGACGCGCCACCCGCGACGAGCTGCCCGGCGAGCCGACGCCGTTCTCGCCCTACGGCTCGGTCCTCGAGAGCGGCCGGCCCCAGGCCGTGCCCGCCGTCGCCGAGGGTCGTGCCGGCGTCCAGGACGAGGGGTCCCAGCTCGTCGCCGTGGCCCTGGCCCGCGCCGGCCTCGACGGCGACGACCGCCGCTGGCTCGACCTCTGCGCCGGCCCCGGCGGCAAGTCCGCGCTCCTGGCTGCGCTCGCCGCCGAGCGC
>JAOPXU010000010.1 GCA_025964985.1 Nocardioides sp. | reverse complement strand
TCGCGGCGGACGTGATCGTGATGCCGCGCTCCTGCTCCTGCTCCATCCAGTCCATCGTGGCCGCGCCCTCGTGGACCTCACCGATCTTGTAGCTGATGCCGGTGTAGAAGAGGATGCGCTCGGTGGTGGTGGTCTTGCCCGCGTCGATGTGGGCCATGATCCCGATGTTGCGAACGACGTTCAGGTCGGTCGTGATGTTGACAGCCACGAGGCTCAGCGTTCCTTAGAGGTTGGGTGCGTGGACCGGACGGGTCCGGTGGGCGCGCCTGACCGGTGTGGTCGGGCGCGCCCAGCGGATCACCAGCGGTAGTGGGCGAAGGCCTTGTTGGACTCGGCCATCTTGTGGGTGTCCTCGCGCTTCTTCACCGCGGCACCGAGGCCGTTGGAGGCGTCGAGGATCTCGTTCATGAGCCGCTCGTGCATCGTCTTCTCGCGACGGTCGGCGGCGTAGCCGACGAGCCAGCGCAGCGCGAGCGTGGTGCCGCGCGTGCCCTTGACCTCGATCGGGACCTGGTAGGTCGCGCCACCGACGCGGCGGGACTTGACCTCGATGGCCGGCTTCACGTTCTCGAGCGCACGCTTCAGCGTGACGACCGGGTCGGTGCCGTTCTTCTCGCGGCAACCCTCGAGCGCGGTGTAGACGATGCGCTGGGCGACCTGCTTCTTGCCGTCCTGCAGCACCTTCGAGACCAGCTGGGAGACGAGCTGCGACCCGTAGACGGGGTCGGTGTCGATCGGCCGCTTGGGGGCCGGACCCTTGCGGGGCATTAGCTCTTCTCCTTCTTGGCGCCGTACTTGCTACGACCCTGCTTGCGGTTCTTGACACCCTGGGTGTCGAGGGAGCCGCGGATGATCTTGTAACGGACACCGGGGAGGTCCTTCACCCGGCCGCCGCGGACGAGCACGATGGAGTGCTCCTGGAGGTTGTGGCCCACGCCCGGGATGTAGGCCGTGACCTCGACGCCGCTCGACAGGCGCACGCGGGCGACCTTGCGGAGGGCGGAGTTCGGCTTCTTCGGGGTGGTGGTGTAGACGCGGGTGCAGACACCGCGTCGCTGGGGTGATTCCTTCAGGGCGGGTGTCTTGTTCTTCGACACCTTGTCCTGGCGGCCCTTGCGGACCAGCTGCTGAATGGTGGGCACCTGGTGGTTCCCTTTCGGTCTACTCTCAGTGCCGGCGCTCTGCCGCACACGAATGTCACGTTTCTGACGCGTGCCCCGCGAGCCCTGACCCGACGAACGGGCGCAGTGGGCGGACGAAGGTGTCCGGACGGGCCAGACACACAAGGGGCAAGGCTACTGGGGAGCCGGACCTGCTACAAATCCGGCCCAGGCAGCGCCAGGTCGGGACGGCGGCGGCCGGTCCCGCCGCCACTAGGTCGCCTGCACGACCTCAGGAGCGACGTCCTCGACCCGCCCCGGCTCCCGGGAGCGCGACTTCTCGAGCAGGCTGCGCCAGCCGCCGGTCATCCGGGCGTAGACCGCCACGGCCAGGACGGTGCCGAGCAGGGTGAACAGCCCACCGGCGACGAGCGTCCAGCGCGCCCCGAAGTGCTCGCCGACGAACCCGATGACCGGTGAGCCGAGCGGGGTGCCGCCCATGACGACGGTCATGTAGAGCGCCATCACGCGACCGCGCATCTCGGGCGCGGCGCTGAGCTGCAGGGTGGTGTTGGCGGAGTTGAGCATCGTCAGGGTGCAGAAGCCGATGACCGGGGCGAAGACCGCGAAGGCGAGGTAGGTCGGCAGCACCGAGGCCACGAGCAGCGCGAGGCCGAACCCGGTGCCGGCGACCACCAGCAGCCGCAGGCGGATGTGCTGGCGGCGTGCGGCCATGATCGCGCCGGTCAGCGAGCCGACGGCGAGCGCGGAGCCGAGGACGCCGAACTCCCCCGCCCCCTTGTCGAAGACCTGGGTGGCCATCAGCGCCGAGGTGATCATGAAGTTCATGCCGAAGGTGCCGGCGAAGAAGACGAGCACCAGGATCATCATCATCCGCGGTTGGCCGCGGACGTACCTGACGCCCTCGACCAGGGCCCCCGGACGGCGCCCGGTGGGGCGTGGGGAGTGGAGCTGGGCCAGGTCCATGCGCTGGAGCTGGCCGATGATCGCCAGGTAGCTGACGGCGTTGATGAGGATGACCCAGCCGGTGGCGCGGCTGCCGTCGCCGAGAGCGTGGATCATCAGCCCGGCCAGGGCCGGACCCAGGATGCGCGCGAGGTTGAAGCTGGCGGAGTTGAGGCCGACGGCGTTGCTCAGGTCGTCGGGACCGACCATCTCGGAGACGAAGGACTGCCGGGCCGGGCCGTCGAATGCGGAGCCGATGCCGAAGAGGAACGCGATGACGTAGACCTGCCACGTCTCGGCGACCCCGGTGACGGCGAGCACGCCGAGCAGCAGGCTCGCGACGCCCATCGCAGCCTGGGTGACCTGGAGCAGGCGGCGCTTGGGGAAGCGGTCGGCGATGACGCCGGCGTAGGGCGAGAGGAGCAGGACGGGCAGGAACTGCAGGCCGGTGGTGATGCCGAGCGCAGTGCCGCCGCCACCCAGGGTGAGGACCAGCCAGTCCTGGGCGATGCGCTGCATCCAGGTGCCGGTGTTGGACACCAGGGTGCCGGCGACGTAGAGGCGGTAGTTGTGGTTGCGCAGGGCGCGGAAGGTCGGGCTCACGGGGTCATCACGGCGCGGAGGCCAGTCTCTCGAGGATGGGGGCCGCCTGGCGCAGGACGGCGCGCTCGTCAGGGGTCAGCTCGCGCAGGCGCATGGCCAGCCACTCGTCGCGGCGGCGGCGGTCGGCGAGGAGGGTCGAGCGGCCGAGGTCGGTCAGCACCACCACGACCTGGCGGCCGTCGGTCTCGTGGCGACGGCGTACGACGTA
>JAOPXU010000139.1 GCA_025964985.1 Nocardioides sp. | reverse complement strand
GGGCGGGCCGGGCGGGTGGGTCGGGGCGACGTTCACGGTGCTGTGACCGAGCATCAACGCTGACCGCTCGGGCAGCGAGGGCCGGCCAGGTTGTTTGCTGGTGCCGCCCGCCACGGAAGGGAGCGTAAGGCGCAGCGGGGACAGCGAACCGCCCCAGCCGCAAGTATCGGCCGGGTCGGTTCCTTGTTCTGTCAGTTGCGGACCGTGTGGGCCGGCGCAGCGCTGTCGGCGCAGACCGCGAACGCGGTTATCGGCTCGGCGGCAGTCGTTTCGATGGCGGCCTCCCAGCCGACGGGCATTCCGTCACCGTTGGTGACCGGGGCGCTGTACCGCAGGTTTTCAGCAGCCAAGTCCGGAATGCCCCCGCCGCCGGTGGCCGCGTCGTTGGGGTCGCAGTACGCGAATGCGAAGTCCTCTGACGGCTCAGATTGCACAGTGTAAAAAGCCGCGACGCCGGGCTCACCCTGCTCGCCCTGAATGCCCTGGACGCCCTGAATGCCCTGCAAACCCCGCGGGCCAGCCACGCCGGAGTCGCCCTTCGGGCCTTGGATACCGGCAGGACCGGGAGGGCCCACAGGACCGGTCGGGCCAGCGGGGCCTGCGACGCCGTCGGTTCCGTTCGTGCCGTCGGTGCCGTCCTGCCCAGCGAGTGCGCGGCGGGCAAATAGCTTGATGTCGCGCAGATTGATGGTGCCGTTTCTGATGTCGGCTGAGGTGACGGTGCCGTCTTTGATCTGCCTGCTAGTGATCAACGACCCGGCGACGGCGCCGCCGGAGCCCATGAGCAGAGCAGTTGTCGTGACGGAGGCGATCAGTAAGACGGGCTTGCGGGAGGGAGTCTTCATAGGAGAAGTAGGACAGGACTCACACCTCAGCGTGTCGCTTCGGGCAAACACGTTGAACTTGTTCCGCGTCTGCCTCAGTCAGCGATCGGCTCGATGTCGTGCGCCGGCAGCCACTCGCGAACAGTGACCCAGCGGTCGCGCAGCTTGCGCAGGTGCACGACGAGCGCCTCCCAGGGCTCGCCCTCGACCTGGCGCCACTCGACGATCAGGCCGGGGTTGCGCTGGCCGTCGGCGGTGACCCACACGTGGCGGTGCCCGTCGCTGGGCTGCCGGTAGGTGGCGGCCTCTGTCGGGGTCGGGCGGGCCGCGCGCGCCGCGGCGGGGGTCTCCCCGATCGGTGCCATCGGGTCAGGGCCGGGCGGGCGACGCAGGCCGACGACGGAGCCGTGCAGCGGGGCGCGGGTGCGTTCGCCGAGCGGGATGCCGCCTGGTCGTTTGCTGGTGCCGCCGGCCACGAGATTGAGCGTAAGGCTCAGGGGGGACAGAACCGCCCGGGCGCGGAGGCGGCCGGGGCGGTTCTGTCTTGTGGTGTCTCAGAAGTCGGCTATAGCCACGAGGAACCTCTAATCCCGGGGTCGGCGGGACGGAACGCGCCGGCTAGGCCGGCCAGTGGCGTTCGTCGGCACCTAGCGGCTGACCGGGACCTCGGGACCATCAGGCACGAACTGAACGATGATCTGCTCGTTACTAGAGCGGACACTGAAGGGAGCGATGGCGTCGCCCTGGGCCAGGACCAGCTCAAATGTGTGTTCACCAGCAGACACGCCCGACAGGAACATGTAGCTCTGAGACTGGTCGAAACTATCGCCGGAGTCACCGGCATCCCAGACCGTGGTCGTCAGATCTAGACCGTCCCTGCGGACCGTGGTCGCCACGAACCCGTTCGGGTTAAAGGCGGCGAACACCGACGACACGGTGATGATGACCGTTCCGTCGGACGGGACGGTGAGGTCGACCGACTGAACTACCTGCGGAGTCAAGGTGATCTGGTGTCCATCCAGTCCGGGTCCGCTGTCGGCGAAGATGATCCCGGCGGCGCCGTCCTGGCCGTCGAGGCCGTCTGTTCCGTTCGTGCCGTTGGTTCCGGCCGTGCCGCGGTTGCCCTGAGGGCCCGTGGGTCCAGCTGGTCCGGCAGGTCCGGCAGGTCCGGCCGGGCCGGCGGGGCCCTGCTCGCCGCCGCCAGTGCCCGCAGGTCCTGCCGGGCCGGCCGGACCTGCGGCGCCGTCCGTGCCGTCAGCGCCATCCTGTCCGGCAAGTGCGCGACGGGCGAAGAGTTTGATGTCGCGCAGGTTGATCGTGCCGTTCTTGATGTCGGCTGAAGTGACGGTGCCGTCCTTGATCTGTGCGCTGGTGACCAGCGAGCCGGCGACGGCTCCACCGGTGGTGGCGAGAAGGACGGTGGCTGCAGCGGCAGCGGTGAGCGCAAGAGCGCGCTTCGGCGGTGTCATGCGCGCAGTCAACGCTGTCTAGCCCGGCTAGGAGGGCGTTCGAAGAAAGTCGCCGTCCGCGCAGTAGCCGCCCTAGTTGCCAGCGGTCACGAGGGGGCTCGGCGTTTCGAGGTAGGTCACCTTGGCATTGACTACTGCGATCCCGCAGTCCACGTCGACAGTGATGTCGGTTGCTGTTCGCGTCGTGATGGTGGCGCCAGTCTCGCCCTCGTTGTCGAGGAGGCCGATAATCGTGTCTCCCCTCTTCAGGGTGATGCTGTAGCAGCCGCCGTTGAGCACATTGCCGTTGAAATCGGTGAAGTCCAGGCCGAGGATCGTCCAGGTAACGCCAGCCGGGATGAAGTCGTCCTGGAAGGTCCGCGCGCTTGGGGCCTACCTGACCAACGGACGCGGGGAGCTGCTCGGAGTCGGCCGGAACATCTGCGGCGGCTTGTACGACGGCATGACGGTCTCGAGTCTCACGAAGAAGGCCGCCTACGACCCCCGCCTGCAGCTGTACGTCCCGAGCATGACGGCCCTGGCGGCGACCTACCTGTGCCCGAGCCAACTTGGCAAGGTGTCCGTCGTGCAACAGCCCGTCGATGACCCAGGCGAGCAGCCCGAGCCGACGGCCGAGCCCGAACCGGCTGGTCCTCCGACGAGCTTCTCTGACGGCACGTTCGAGGCGGGCGTCGACGTCGCGGCTGGCGTTTATCGCGCCGAAGGCGGCATCCCGGACTGCTTCGTCTACACCTCTTCGAAGCCTGGTGACCTGAGCTCTCTGCTGAGTAGCAACTCCGGCGTGAACGCCGCCATCGAGCTCGCCGACGGCGAGTGGGTCAAGTCCAGCGACTGCGGCACGTTCAGACGACGCTGACCTGTCGGTGGCGACGCATACCGTCGCCGGCATGTCGGCTCTCCACGGCCTCGAGCATCACGCGTTCGCGCATCGCGATGCGCGCGACCAACGCACCATCGACCAGCACGCGTGGCGCCGATCGGTGCGCGACAACCGTGGCCATCACCCGTGGCGGTTCCTCGGTCAGCACTTCGCGGAGTGGACCGTGGTCTACAAGCCGCGGGCCGAGCTCCCTGTCGGTCGGCTGGGTTGCACGCGGTGGGACCTCGGCGAGGTGTGGGTCGCCGAAGGCCAGAACATTGCCGACCGCCGCAGCACGATCTGCCACGAGACGGGACACCTGATCCGCGGCCCGTTCCCATCCTGGCGCGAGACCTACGAAGAGGCCCTCGTCGACCGCCAGGCCGCGCGGCTGCTGATCCCGACGGCGCACAAGCTCGGCCAGGCGCTGATGTGGAACGGCGCGGACTACCAGCTCACCGCCGAGGAGCTCTGGGTCGACGAGACCATCCTCAACGTGCGGCTCTCGACGCTGGCGCCGCGCGAGCAGGCGTGGCTGCGCGAGCAGCTCGCGAGCGTGTTCGTCGACGCACCGGCCTAGGAGTCGTCGTCGCTCTTGCGAATTGCCCGGATAATCTGTGGTCCGGCCACGACGAGCGCTGCGGCGCCGGTGATGAGGGCAGCCACGGGATAGCCGAGGGCTGCCAACACGATGGCCGCGACCACCACGAGCCATGGGAAGAACGTGATCCCGACGGTGGCGACGGTCAGCGCGAACGCTTCCGCCTTCTTGTCGCGCAGATCCACCTCGGACTGCACGTCGAGAGCCTTCTCGGCCATGCTGACGATGCGGTCAGCGAAACCCTCGCCGACGTCGTCGTAGCCCCGCAGGATCCCCGGTGGGGGGAGTGGCCCGTGCCACTCGAACCCGACGCCTTCTAGCCCTGGGAGCGCTTGGTCTGCTCGGCCGAGGCCACCAGCGTCTGGCCGACCGTCCTCCACGCTCGGTCGAGCCGACCGCTCGCGGACGATCTCCCCGTGGACTGGCTCGTCGTCGGGCTCAT
>JAOPXU010000357.1 GCA_025964985.1 Nocardioides sp. | reverse complement strand
TCGCTGCACGACACCCGGGTGCTCTACGTCGAGCCGGCCAAGTGGGTGGCCCGGCTGCGGCACACCGCCACCGACGCCGACGTGCTGCTCAAGGTCGAGATGTCGGCCGGGCACGGCGGTGTGTCCGGGCGCTACCAGGCCTGGAAGGACCGCGCGTTCACGCTCGCGTGGGTCCTCGACGTGATGGGCCTGACCCAACACTGAACACGTTCGACTCCTTCCCGACCGGCTCCTGAGGAGCCGGAACCGGGCCTGACCATGAGAAGTCCCTGAGTAATCGCGCGATCGGCAACTCTGGAGCCATCCGAAGCGTCGTTGCTGTCGAAGGCCTGTTACCCGAGACGGGAAGCCTTCCGGGTGATGTGGGAATCCACCCTGTCGCACGAACGTTGGACATGACGTGGTCGCAAGGTCGACCGCACGACCGAAGGAGGGTCCCATGGCAACCAGGACCGCAACGCGCGAGATCGAGGGTCGCGACAGCGTCGGCCTCTACCTCGACGAGATCGCCCGCAATCCCCTGCTCGACGCGGCCATGGAAGTCGAGCTGTCCAAGACGATCGAGGCCGGCCTCATGGCCGAGGCCCTGCTCGCCGAGGGACGGGTCGGCCGCAAGAAGGGTGGCGCCCCGATGCGGGCCTCCCAGGAGGAGCTCGAGTGGCTCGCCGAGGAGGGCCGCAAGGCGGTCGACACCTTCATCACCGCCAACCTGCGGCTCGTCGTCTCCATCGCCCGCAAGTACGGCCGGGCGCAGATGCCGATGCTCGACCTCATCCAGGAGGGCAACACCGGCCTGATCCGTGCGGTCGAGAAGTTCGACTACACCAAGGGCTACAAGTTCTCGACCTACGCCACCTGGTGGGTCCGTCAGGCCATCACCCGCGGCATCGCCCAGCAGGCCCGCGTCGTGCGGCTGCCGGTCCACGTCGTCGAGGAGCTCAACCAGGTCGGCGGCGCCCGCCGCACGCTCGAGCGCCAGCTCGGCCGTGACCCCGACCCGGCCGAGATCGCCCTCGAGCTCGGCATGGAGGTCGACCGCGTGCTCGACCTCATGGCCTGGGGCCGCGAGCACGTCAGCCTCGACACCCCGGTCGACGAGGACGGCGACACCTCGCTGGGCGACCTGATGGCCCAGGAGACCTCGCCCTCCCCCGACCTCACGGTGCTCGACGTCGAGTCGCGCGACCGGCTCAACAGCCTCGTCGGCCAGCTCGACGACCGCGCGGCCGACATCATCCGCTCGCGCTACGGCCTGGTCGACGGACGCCAGCACAAGCTGGCCGACATCGGCGCCAAGCACGGCATCTCCGCCGAGCGGGTGCGCCAGCTCGAGCGCGAGGCCCTGCAGAAGCTGCGGCGCCTGGGCGACCCCGACCTGGCCGCCTGACCCCGGCTCCACCCGAGAGCCCCGCCGTCCCCCGGCGGGGCTCTCGTGCGTCCTGGCATCCTGGACCCCGTGCGGATCGAGCCCGACGACCTGACCAGCGCCGAGGTGGTGGCCTTCCTCGAGGCCCACGTCGCCCAGCTGCGCTCCCTCTCACCGCCCGAGTCGAGCCACGCCCTCGACCTAGCGGGGCTGCGCGCCCCGGGTGTGTCCTTCTGGACGGCGTACGACGGCGGCGAGCTGGTCGGCTGCGTCGCCCTCAAGCGGCTCGACGCCGGCCACGCCGAGCTCAAGTCGATGCGTACGGCGCCCCACCGGGTCGGCGCCGGCATCGGCTCGCGGCTGGTCGAGCACGTCCTCGACCACGCGCGCGCCGCTGGCTGCGCGCGGATCAACCTCGAGACCGGCAGCGAGGAGTTCTTCGCGCCGGCCCGGCGCCTCTACGCCCGCCACGGGTTCGTCGAGTGCCCGCCGTTCGGCGACTACCGACCGGACCCGCTGAGCACCTTCATGACGCGCGAGGTGTGAGGGCGTCGAGCTCGTCCTCGACGTACGACGGGCGGGAGACGGCGACGCCGACCCAGGCCAGCGGCACGACGAGGGCGGTGAGCGCGAGCAGCGGGACGGTCCAGCCGTCGGTGAGGTCGTGCAGCAGGCCGAAGCCGAACGGCCCGGCGGCCGAGAACGCGTAGCCGACGGACTGCGTGAACGCCGAGAGCGACGCGGTGCCCTCGGGCGTGCGGGCCCGCAGGCCGATGAGGACGAGCACCAGCGGGAAGGTGCAGGTGCCGGTGCCGACGAGCAGCGCCCACAGCACCGCGAGGTCGTACGGCGCCAGCGCGAGGCCGATGAAGCCGACGGGATAGCACGCGGCCAGCCCGAGCACGAGCGGCCGGAGGTCGCGCATCCGGCCGGCCAGGGACGGCACGACGAACGACAGCGGGATGCTGGTGCCGGTGACGACGCCCAGCAGCAGCCCGGCGGTGCCGGCGGAGTAGCCCGCGTCGCGCCAGATCGCGGCGAACCAGCCGAAGATGGCGTAGGCCTGCAGCGACTGCAGCGCGAAGAACGCCGCGAGCAGCCGGCCGGTGCGGGTGCGTGCGATGGCGCTGAGCGGGATCCGCGCGCTGGCCACCGGACGCCGTCCGCTGCGGTCGCGGGCCAGGAGCAGCAGCCACGGCACCAGGGCGACGGCTGCGACGAGCGACCAGGCGGCCAGGCCGGTGCGCCAGCCGTCGCCGGCCTCGCTGATCGGCACGGTGAGCACCGAGGAGGCGGTGATGCCGACGGCGAGGGCGGTCGAGTAGACCGCGGTCAGGGTGCCGATGCGGTCGGGGAAGTGCTGCTTGACCAGCGACGGAAGCACGACGTTGGCCGTGGCCATGCCCCGAGCGCGAGGAGCGAGAGCCCGAGGAAGGGCACGACCCCGTCGACGCGGCTCCGGGCGAGCAGTCCGGCCGTGACGGCCGTCAGCGAGAGCGCCGTCAGCCGGTGCGGGCCGACCGCCGCCGCCAGGCGGGGCGCCAGGGCACCGAACCCGGCGAAGGCGACCACCGGCAGGGCGGTGAGCACCCCGGCCTCGGCACCCGACATCCCCAGCCCGGCGCGGACGTCGTCGAGCACCGGCCCGACGCTGACGGCCG
>JAOPXU010000335.1 GCA_025964985.1 Nocardioides sp. | reverse complement strand
CGTCTACCGCTCGCAGGGCGTGGCGATCCACGACAAGCACATCGAGATCATCGTCCGGCAGATGCTGCGCCGGGTGACGGTCATCGAGTCGGGCGAGACCAACCTGCTCCCGTCCGACCTGGTCGACCGGGTGAAGTTCGAGGAGGAGAACCGCCGCGTGGTCTCCGAGGGCGGCAAGCCGGCCTCGGGTCGCCCGGTCCTCATGGGCATCACCAAGGCCTCGCTCGCGACGGAGTCGTGGCTCTCGGCGGCCTCCTTCCAGGAGACCACCCGCGTGCTCACCGACGCCGCGATCCACGGTCGTTCCGACAGCCTGCGTGGCCTGAAGGAGAACGTGATCATCGGCAAGCTCATCCCGGCCGGTACCGGCCTGGAGCGCTACCGCAACATCCGGGTGGAGCCGACCGAGGAGGCCCGCGCCGCGGCGTACTCCGTCACCGGCTACGACTCCTACGACTACGAGTTCGGCAACACCGGCTCGGGTCAGGCTGTCGCCCTGGACGACTTCGACTTCGGTTCCTACCAGAACTGATCCCGAGTCACCTGTCGGTGGCCCGTCGCACTCCGGTGCGGCGGGCCACCGTCGTTTTCCGCCGGCCTCAGCTGAGTGCGGCGAGCACCAGCCTCGGCGGCGGGTTGGTGTGGGCCACCCCGTCAATGACGACCGTCGGCACGATCTCGTGGCCGCCGTCGTTGGTCGTGCGTACGTACGCCGCCGCCTCCAGGTCGGCCCAGATGTCGACCCAGGTCACCTGGTCGCGGTGCTTGCGCAGCGCGGCCCGCAGCTTGACGCAGAACGGGCAGCCGTCGCGCCAGTAGACCGTCACGCCGGTGCCCGGTCGGGCGCTCGCCTCGGCGTGGGTGGTGGCGACGGGACGTCCGAGCAGGCGGTCGGTCAGCGGCATGCGGCGAGCCTAGCCACGGTGCGCTGCCGCGGGACCGCGCCGACTCGATGGGGTGAGGCGGGGCCTGAGACACTGGAGGGGTGAGCGTCGAGGCAGCCCGGATGGAGACCGACGTACTCGTGGTCGGCGCCGGTCCCGCGGGGTCGGCGGCCGCGGCCTGGGCCGCCCGCGCCGGGCTCGACACCGTGCTGACCGACATGGCGGTGTTCCCCCGCGACAAGACCTGCGGCGACGGCCTGACCCCACGCGCCATCGGCGAACTGTCCAAGCTCGGCCTCGAGGACTGGCTGCGCGCCCGTGCGGTCAACCGCGGGCTGCGCGCCCACGGCTTCGGCCAGACGCTGCTGCTGCCCTGGCCCGGCGGCAACCTGCCCGACTGGGGCAGCGCGGTGGCCCGCACCGAGCTCGACGACCACCTGCGCACGACCGCGGTCAAGGCCGGCGCGACCGGCATCGAGGGCGCCCGCGCGGTCGACGTACGGCGTGACGGGGCGCGGGTGCGCGCGGTGGTGTTCAAGAAGGGCGACGAGACCTTTGAGATCGGCTGCAAGCGGCTGGTGGTCGCCGACGGCGTGCGCTCGCCGCTCGGCAAGGTCCTGGGCCGCGAGTGGCACCGCGAGACCGTCTACGGCGTCGCCGGGCGCTCCTACGTCGCCAGCGGCAAGTCGGACGACCCGTGGATCAGCAGCCACCTCGAGCTGCGCAGCCAGGACGGCAAGATCCTGTCGGGATACGGCTGGATCTTCCCGCTCGGCAACGGCGAGGTGAACCTCGGCGTCGGCACCCTGGCCACCGCCAAGCGCCCCGCCGACATCGCCATCAAGCCGCTGATGGACTTCTACGCCGAGGAGCGCCGCGAGGAGTTCGAGCTCGAGGGCCAGATCCGCGACAAGACCTCGGCCCTGCTCCCGATGGGCGGCGCCGTCAGCAACGTGGCCGGGCGCAACTGGGCGCTGATCGGCGACGCCGCGGGCTGCGTCAACCCGCTCAACGGCGAGGGCATCGACTACGGCCTCGAGACCGGGCGGCTGCTCGTCGAGGTCATGCAGGAGCGCGACGAGCTCGACCTGGCCTGGCCCGCGCTGCTGCGCGACCACTACGGCGAGTCGTTCTCGATCGCCCGCCGGCTGGCCGGCCTGGTCACGGTCCCGCGGATGCTGCCCACCTTCGGCCCCGCGGGCATGCGCTCGGACTGGCTGATGACGCTCGCCCTGCGCTGGATGGGCAACCTGGTCACCGACGAGGACCGCGACCGCGCGGCCCGCGTGTGGCGCTGGGCCGGCCGCCGCTCGCTGGCGCAGGACCACCGCCCGCCGTTCCAGTGAGGGAGCCGACCTACCGCGCCGCGATCGCGGCCGGCAAGGTCGTCCTGCGCGCCCTCGACCTGCGGGTGCGCTCCGAGGGGGCCGAGCACCTGCCCGCCGAGGGCCCGGTCGTGCTCGCCTGCAACCACGTGTCGTTCCCGGACTTCGTCTACGTCGGCCAGGCGCTGCTCGGCACCGGACGTCTCGTGCGCTTCCTGTGCCGCGGCGACATCTGGGACTCGCGCGCCGGCACGTTCATGGAGCGGATGCGCCACGTCCCGGTCGACCGCGAGGCGCCCGCGGCCGCCTACCTGCGCGCCCGGTCCCTGCTCCGCGACGGCGAGGTCGTCTGCGTCTTCCCCGAGGCCGGCATCTCCGCGGCCTACGCCGTGCGCGCGATGATGCCCGGCGCCGTCGCGCTGGCCCGCGAGACGGGTGCGCCGCTGCTGCCGGTCACCGTGTGGGGCGGGCAGCGGCTCTGGGGCCAGAAGCGCTCGCTCGACGCGGCCTTCCCGCAGCCCGAACTGGCCCGCGGGCGCACCATCGACGTCCGCGTTGGCGCGCCCTGGCACGTGCCGCCGACGGCCGACCTGGTCGAGACCACCCGCCGGCTCGGCGCCACGCTCCAGGCCACCCTCGACGGGCTCCAGCGGCTGCCGGAGCACCGGCCCCGCCCGGGGGAGTGGGCGCCGTGGCACCCCGCACACCTCGGCGGCCACGCGCTCGAGCGCGAGGCGTCGTACGCGCTCGACGGCATGCCCCGCTCGGCGGTCACGCCGACTTGGGCACCGGTGTCTGATTAGGTGGAACGCATGGCAGGCAACCGGGTCCAACGCGTCGCGGCGTACGCCGTGGTGGTCCGCGACGGCCAGGTGCTCCTCAGCCGGCTGGCCCCCCGCGTCTCTCGCAGCGAGCTCTGGACGCTGCCGGGCGGCGGCCTCGACCACGGCGAGGACCCGCGCGACGCGGTGGTGCGCGAGGTGCGCGAGGAGACCGGCCTCGACGTCACCATCGGGGAGTCCGCGCGCACCTACTCCCTGCACCTGCCCGACACCTGGCGCCGCGGCCGCCGGGTCGACGCCCACTCGCTGCGCATCGTCTACGACGGCTGGGTGCCGGTCGACGCGCCCGAGCCGCGCGTGCTCGAGGTCGACGGCTCGACCGTCGAGGCCGCCTGGTGCTCGCTCGACGGCGTCCGCGACGGCAGCGTGCCGACCGTCGCGATGGTCCGTGAGGCGCTCGACGCCTACGCACCGCGCCGGTGGCAGCGCGTGGCGGCGTACGCGCTGGTGCGGCGCAGCGAGCCCGACGACGCCGTCCTGCTGACCCGCGTCTCGCCTCGCGGCTTCCACACCGGCCAGTGGTCGCTGCCCGGCGGGGGAGTCGACTTCGACGAGGCCCCGGCGGCCGCCGTCGTCCGCGAGGTGGCCGAGGAGACCGGGGTCGAGTGCACCGTCGGCGACCTGGTCACGACCACGTCGGAGACCGTGCGCGGCACGGCCCCCAACGGCCGCGACGAGGAGGTGCAGACCGTCGGCCTCGTCTACGCCGCCACGGTCGCCCCCGACGCCGTCTTCACCGTCGAGACCGGCGGCACCACGGACGCCGTCGAGTGGGTCCCGGTCGCCGACGTGCTCTCGGGTGCCGTGCCGGTCGTGCCCACGGTGCTGCAGGTCGTCTCGGGCTGACCCGACGTTGCGTCTGTGGTCTCGCGACCTCCTCGACGGACGTGTGGTGACCCCACGTGGGTCGAGGAGGTTCCGCTGGGTGTGATGCCCAGAGACCTTGCGGTCAGTTGGTCTCGTGACGGTCGCTAGCGCGACCTCCTCGACCGACGTGTGGTGACTCCACGTTGGTCGAGGAGGTTCCGCTAGGAACCGTCACGAGACCA
>JAOPXU010000324.1 GCA_025964985.1 Nocardioides sp. | reverse complement strand
CGCCCGGGGCGCCGCCGCCGGCGGGGCGGGGCTGCACCGGGATCTTGCGGGTGGCGTCGGGCGGCTGGTCGTCGCCGCCGGGTCGGCCGTAGAGCCAGCCGAACTCTGGCCCGTCTCCGGAGCCGCTGCCGGGTCGCTCGCTCATGGGGGGAGACGCTACCGGTCGCTCCTGTGCAACTCCGACGGACACGGCGCGTCACGACGCCTGTGACGGGTGTGACTGGTGATACTGGCCAGCGTCTGCTTCCTTCCCCAGCAGAGAGCTAGTGCTTGATGTCCACCGCGTATGCCCCCACCGGCCTGAAGGCCGTGTCGACCTCCGTCGCCGAGCGCGCCGCCCAGGTCCGGTTCCGTCGCGCCCTGGCGCTGATGGCCATGACCCTGGTCGTGCCCGGCTCGGCCCAGCTCGTCGCCGGCAACCGCCGCATCGGCCTGGTCGCCCTGCGCACCTGGCTCGGGCTGCTGGCCGCTGGCCTCGTCCTCGTGGTCCTCGCCGCCCTCGACCACGGCTTCGCGCTGAGCATGGCGGTCAACACCACCGTCCTGTTCTGGCTCAACCTGGCGCTGGTCGCCCTGGCGATCGGCTGGGCGGCGCTCTTCTTCGACGCCTGGCGCATCGGCCAGCCGCTGACCTACTCGATGGGCCACCGCCGGCTCGCCGTCGGCGTCAACGGGGTGCTCGCGCTCGGCGTCGCCGGCGTGCTGCTCTTCAGCGCCCACATCGTCTCGGTCCAGCGTGACGTCATCCTGGCGACGTTCGGCGACGGCGCGGCCAGCGACGCCAACGCCGGGCGCTACAACGTGCTCCTCCTCGGCGGCGACGCCGGGGCCGGGCGCTGGGGCTCGCGCACCGACTCGATGACGGTCGCCTCGATCGACCAGGAGACCGGCAAGACGGTCCTGATCGGGCTGCCGCGCAACATGGCCGACTTCCCGTTCCGCCGGGGCACGGTGATGGCCGAGCAGTTCCCCGACGGCTTCGACTGCGACGGCTGCATGCTCAACGGCGTCAGCACCTGGGCCCAGGACAACACCGAGCTCTTCCCCGACTCCGAGGACCCCGGCGTCGACGCCACGATCATGGCGATCGAGGGCATCACCGGGCTGCGCATCAACTACTGGGCCATGGTCAACCTCGAGGGCTTCAAGAACCTCGTCGACGCCGTGGGCGGCGTGACGCTCAACGTCCGCCAGACCATCCCGATCGGCCTGCCCGGCGACGCGGTCACCGGCGAGATCGAGCCCGGCACACGCAAGCTCGACGGCTTCGAGACGCTCTGGTACGCCCGGGCCCGCCAGGGCTCCGACGACTACTCGCGCATGGCACGCCAGAAGTGCGTCATGAACGCCATGCTCCAGCAGGTCAGCCCCGCCACCGCGCTGCGCAACTTCGAGGCCATCGCCCGCGCGACGTCCGACATGGTCAAGACCAACGTCCCGGCCTCCGAGCTCGACACGTTCCTGGGCCTCGCGCTCAAGGCCCGCAGCCAGAAGGTCGCGACGCTCTCGCTGGTCCCTCCGCTGGTGGTCACGGCCCACCCCGACGTCCCGGCGATCCACCGCAAGGTCGCCGAGACCGTCGACCGCTCCGAGGGCGACGCACCCGCGCCGGCCCGCACGAAGAAGCCGGGTGCCGCGACGTCGGTCACCGGCGGCTCGCTCGGCTCGCTCAAGGACGGCTACGCCGCCAACCAGGCCGAGGACCTCGCCACCAGCTGCTGAGGCTGCAACCGCTCAGTCGCGGTCCCAGCCGGCCTCGATCTCGTCGTACGTCGCCTGGTCGGGCGCGGCGACGAGCCAGCGGTCGTGGGTGTGGCGCGGGTCGTAGCCGGGTCCGCCGTGATGGCGCAGCACGCCGCCGGCCTCGCTGAGCAGCAGCTGGCCCGGCGCGTGGTCCCAGGGCTTGGTCGACTTGTAGAGCAGCGCGTCGCAGGCCGCCTCGACGAGGCGGGGGTAGTCGATGCCGCACGAGACCCACGACATCGTGAGCTCGGGGAACGGGCCCAGCGCCCGGCCGACCCAGGAGCGCCGCGAGGTGCACACCCGCCAGCTCGCGGGCGGTCCCGAGGGCGGCGTCGTCACCAGCCGCTCGCCGTTGCGGTAGGCCCCGGCGCCGCGCTCGGCGACGTACATGAGCTCGTGCTGGGGCTGCCAGATCCAGGAGCGCACGACCTCGCCGGAGCGCAGCTCGGCCGCCATCACGGCGTGGTCGGGTGAGCCGTGCACGAAGTTCTTGGTGCCGTCGACCGGGTCGACGGTGAAGGCGTGCTCGGCTGCGGCGTAGCGCTCGAGGACCGAGGGGTCGTCCGAGGTCGCCTCCTCGCCGAGCACGACGGCGTCGGGGTAGGCCGCCTGGAGGGCGTCGGTGATGAGCACCTCGGCCTCGCGGTCGGCCACGGTCACGAGGTCGCCGGGGTTCTTCTCGCTGACGTCGTCGTCGCCGAGGCTGCGGAAGCGCGGCGTGATGACCTCGGCCGCCACGTCCTGGAGGAGGGTGGTGATCGCGTCGGTGTCCACCCCGTCACCGTAGGGTGACCGGCGTGCGGGTGACGGCAGTGGTGGTGACGTTCAACCGGATCGGCCTCCTGCAACGGCTCGTCGCCCGGCTGCGCGAGGTCCCCGAGGTCGGCGAGATCCTCGTGGTCGACAACGCCTCGACCGACGGCACCGGCGCCTGGTTGGCCGGCCAGGACGGCGTCGACCGCGTGCTCGCCCGCACCCTCGCCGACAACACCGGCGGCGCCGGGGGCTTCGCCGACGGGCTCGCCTGGGCGATGGAGCGCGACGCCGACCTCGCCTGGCTGATGGACGACGACGGCCTGCCCGACGCCGACTGCCTCGCCCGCCTGCTCGAGCACCAGGGCAACCTCGACTTCTGGGGCCCCGCGGTCCTGGCCGAGCAGGACACCTCCCGGCTGTGCTTCCCGATCCGGCTCCCCGGCGGCACCACCGTCGTGCACCGGATGTCGGAGGTCGAGTCCGCCGCGCGCGACGGCCTCGTGCCCGGCGTCGTGATCCCGTTCAACGGCGTCCTGGTCACCCGCGACCTGGTCGAGCGGATCGGCGTCCCGCGCGCCGAGTTCTTCATCTGGGGCGACGACGTCGAGTACCTCTGGCGCGCCGAGCAGGCCGGCGCCCGCATCGCCACCGTCGTCGAGGCCCACTTCCGCCACCCGGCCACCGACGACCTCGGCACGCCGATGATGCGCGGGCGCACGAGGTACAACCACACGCCGAGCGAGCTCAAGCACTACTGCATGGCGCGCAACAACACCGTCAACCTGCGCACCTACCGCGGCTGGCCCCACGTGCTGATGTTCTGGGTCAAGACTGTCTGGTTCTACCTGCTCACCCGTCGCCAGCCCGGCCGGATCCCGACCAGCGCCCGAGCGGCGTGGGCCGGGCTGCGCGGCGACTTCACCGGCCACCGGAGGTACCTGCGGTGAGCGAGACCGTCGCCGTCGTCGTCGTCACCTACAACCGCGCCGACCTGCTCGCGCGGGTGCTCGACGGCCTGGCCGCCCAGACCTGCGCCCCCGACCTCGTCGTGGTCGTCGACAACGCCAGCACCGACCACACCCGGGCCGTGCTCGACGCCGCCCCCGACGGCCTGCCGCTCGAGCGGATCCACCTCGACGACAACACCGGGGGAGCCGGCGGCTTCCACGTGGGCGTGCGGACGGCGTACGAGCGCGGGCTCGACCGCATCTGGCTCATCGACGACGACGTCGTGCCCGCCCCCGGCTGCCTGGCCGCCCTCATGGCCCAGGACGAGGCCTGCCTGACCTCGGTGCGCGAGGACCTCGACGGCGCCCTGGTCGAGAAGGCCGCCACCCGGTTCGACCTCGACAACCCGCTGGCCATCAAGCCCAAGACCTCGATGGTCGAGACCGATTTCGGCACCCGCCAGGCGATGCCCGAGCGCGTCGAGGTCGAGAACGTTGCCTTCGAGGGCTTCCTCGTGCGCCGCGAGGTCGTCACCGAGATCGGCCTGCCCGACCCGGCGTTCTTCATCTTCTACGACGACTGCGACTACGCCCTGCGCGCCCGCCGCGCCGGCCACCGCATCTGGGCCGTGCGTGACGCGGTGCTCGTGCGCCAGCTCTCCTTCGACCAGCAGCACGACCTGGCCGGGTGGAAGGGCTACTACATGTACCGCAACCTCTTCGTCGTCCACGGCCGCTACGGCGCCAACGCGCTCGTGCGGCTCAAGCCCTGGCTGATCGCCCTGGTCGTCGTCCTGCTCAGCCCGCTGCGCGGCGGCCGCGGCGAGGCGCGCAACGTCGTGCGCGCCGTCCGGGACGCGCGGCGGCTGCGCACGCTCTCGCCCGAGGCGGCGCCGGGCTCGTTCTAGTCCCACCCGCAGGGTCTCGTGACGCTCGCCAGCGCGAGCTCCTCGACCGACGTGTGGTGCGGTGCCGTGACCCGCTCAGGCGTCGACGAGGTCCTCGGCGTCGCGGCTGAGCTTGGGGCGCAGCCCGACGTGGTTGCCGGTGGCGAGGGCGGCGATCCAGACGGTGAACGAGCCGACGGCCGCGCCGGCGATGACGTCGACGAAGTAGTGCCAGCCGAGGTAGATGGTCGCCAGGATGGTGAGGCCGAGGAACACCCAGCTGATCACCTGGATCCAGCGGGCCAGGCCGACGTACTGCACGATCAGGCAGATCGTCACCATGATGCCGACGTGCAGCGACGGGAACGCCGCGATGGTCTGCAGGGTGCCGGAACCGAAGACGTCGCCGACGACGGCGACGCGGTCCTCCCACAGGGTCTCGGCGAGGTCGGTGTTGTAGGTGTGGGGGAGCGACTCGAACTGGCCGCGCTGGGCCTCGGTGTAGACCGGGCCGCTGGACGGGACCATCAGGTAGACCGCCGAGCCGAGCATCCAGTCGAAGGCGACTGCGGTGACGTACCAGGAGCCGGCCGTCGTGCGGCGGGTCCAGACGAGCGCGATGGCGATGCTGATCGGGACCAGGCCGATCCAGACGAAGTAGACGCCGGAGAAGAAGTGGGCGGCCCAGCCGGTGCCGAACAGGTTGTGCAGCACGACGGCCGGGTCGTGGCCGAACCAGAGGAACTGGTCGATGTTGCGCAGCTCGGCGTCCCAGTTGTTGGTGTTGACGAACGGGACGAAGCTCTTGAGGTTGCGGAACGTCGCGTAGGTCAGGTACCAGGCGCCGACGCCACCGAGGGCGAACAGGCAGTGGGCACGGGTCCAGCGCTCGCGCATCAGCTCGCGGAACGTGTCGCCGTAGGTCGAGAAGCGGCCGCGGGCGCGGGCCACGAGGCGCGGCACGACGTCGAGCAGGACCGCGCCGAAGACGATGGCCGGGAAGCGGATGTAGCCGGGGATGAAGGCGTCGGGGTCACGGATCGGCAGCTCGGCCACGACCGAGAAGACGACGGTGGCGACGGCCATGGCGATGCCGGCAGCCCAGGCGTAGCCGAAGTTGCGCTCGAGCGCTCCACGCACACCCTGGTGCGGACGAGGGTCCTCCATACCAGCAAGGGTAAGGCGAACAGCGCCGGTTCTGCGTATCAGCACGCCGGATGTGACGCGTTCGGTGGCGCGGCGGTTCCGGGGCTCGCGGCCGCCGTCCGTAGACTCAACCTTCGTGTCTGCTGCCACTCCGAGCGCCTCCCAGCCCGACCGCCCCGACGACCACGGTGACCCGGCCGACCAGGCCCTGCCTGACCTGGTCGTCGTCGGATCCGGCTTCTTCGGGCTGACGATCGCCGAGCGCTGCGCGTCCGAGCTGGGCCTCAAGGTCCTGGTCCTCGAGCGGCGGTACCACCTCGGCGGCAACGCCTACTCCGAGATCGACCCGGAGACCGGCATCGAGGTGCACCTCTACGGCACCCACCTGTTCCACACCTCCAACGAGCGGGTGTGGGAGTACGTCAACCGGTTCACGTCGTTCACGTCCTACCGCCACCGCGTCTTCGGCAAGTACCAGGGGCAGGTCTACTCCCTGCCGATGAACCTCGGGCTCATCAAACAGTTCTTCGGCAAGGCCCACACCCCCGACGTGGCGCGCGCGCTGATCGCCGAGCAGGCCGCTGAGTTCGACACCGCCGCCGCGGGCAACCTCGAGGAGAAGGCGATCAGCCTCATCGGGCGCCCCCTCTACGAGGCGTTCATCAAGGGCTACACCGCCAAGCAGTGGCAGACCGATCCCACCGAGCTGAGCGCCGACATCATCACGCGCCTCCCGGTTCGCTACACGTTCCAGGACGGCTGGTTCAACGACACCCACGAGGGGCTGCCGACCGACGGGTACGCCGCGTGGCTGCAGCGGATGGCCGACCACCCCGACATCGAGGTCCGCGTCGACACCGACTTCTTCGACGTCGCCGAGACCTACAAGGGCAAGGTCCCGATCGTCTACACCGGCCCGGTCGACGAGTACTTCGACAACGTCGAGGGGCGCCTGTCGTGGCGCACGGTCGACCTCGAGCGCGAGACGCTCGACGTCGACGACTACCAGGGCACCGGCGTGATGAACGCCAACGACCAGGAGGTCCCGTTCACGCGGGTGCTCGAGTTCAAGCACCTGCACCCCGAGCGCACCTACCTGCCCGGCAAGACCATCGTCGTGCACGAGTACTCGCGCTTCGCCGAGGAGGGCGACGAGCCCTACTACCCGGTCAACACCGCCGACGACCGCGCCAAGCTGCTGAAGTACCGCGAGCTCGCCCAGGCCGAGCCCAAGGTCCTCTTCGGCGGCAGACTGGGCACCTACAAGTACCTCGACATGCACATGGCGATCGGGTCGGCGCTCTCGATGTACGACAACAAGCTGAAGCCGCACTTCGCTGACGGAGTGCCGCTGACCAGCGGAGGAGTGGACGAATGAGCACCGCAGCGACCATCACCAGCGACGCGGCCCCCACCGTGCGGAGGCTCCTGCAGCGGCAGATCATGCCGACCGACCGCGACTTCGACGTCCTCGCCCTCTACGTCGACCCCGAGCCGGCCGTGCTCGACGCCGACAAGTACGAGATCGGCAGCAACAAGAACGCCCGCGAGCTCAACGCCGCCACGATGCGCAAGGGCCTGACCACCGGCGCCGGCATCCACCCCGACCAGATCGAGTCGCGCACCGCGCTGCGGGTCGCCTCGGGGGAGAAGCTGTCCTTCGGCACCTACTTCAACGCGTTCCCCGCCAGCTACTGGCGCCGGTGGACCATCGTCTCGCAGGTCCGGCTGGCGCTGACCGTCCAGGGCGCCGGCGCGACCGTGATCGTCTACAAGTCGATGGCGCGCGGCAACAGCCAGCGCGTCGACTCGGTGACCACCTCCGGCGAGCAGGCCGAGACCTTCACCTTCGACCTGACACTCAAGCCTTTCGTCGACGGCGGCTGGTACTGGTACGACGTCGTGGCCGGTGACGGCGACGTACTCGTCGAGTCGGCCGAGTGGACCGCCGAGGTGCCGGCCGACAAGGCCCAGCACGGCACCGTCGACCTCTGCATCACCACGATGAACCGCCCCGACTTCTGCGCCAAGCTGCTCGCCCAGGTCGGCGAGCGCGAGGCGCTCAAGCCCTACCTCGACACCGTCTTCGTGATGGAGCAGGGCACCCAGAAGGTCGTCGACTCCGAGGAGTTCCCCTACGCCGAGAAGGTGCTCGGCGACAAGCTGCGCATGATCGAGCAGGGCAACCTCGGCGGGTCCGGCGGCTACGCCCGCGGGCAGCTCGAGTCGGTCCGCAAGGGCACCGCGACCTACGCGATCATGATGGACGACGACGTCGTCTGCGAGCCCGAGGGCATCATCCGCGCGGTCACCTTCGGCGACCTGTGCCGGCGGCCCACCATCGTCGGTGGCCACATGTTCAACCTCTACTCCCGCTCGCGGATGCACAGCTTCGGCGAGATCATCCAGCCCTGGCGCTTCTGGTGGCAGTCGGCCCCCGGCGTCTTCGTCGACTGGGACTTCGCCGCCCGCAACCTGCGCTCGACCCGCTGGCTGCACCAGCGCATCGACGTCGACTTCAACGGCTGGTTCATGTGCTCGATCCCGCGCGTCGTCCTCGACGACATCGGGCTCTCGCTGCCGGTCTTCATCAAGTGGGACGACTCCGAGTTCGGGCTGCGGGCCAAGGAGGCCGGCTACCCGACGGTGACCTTCCCCGGTGCCGCCGTGTGGCACATCCCGTGGTCGGACAAGAACGACGCGCTCGACTGGCAGGCCTACTTCCACGTCCGCAACCGGTTCATCGCCGCGCTGCTGCACTCGCAGTACCCCAACGGCGGGCGCATCATCCGCGAGAGCCGCAACCACCAGATCGCCCACCTGGTCGCGATGCAGTACTCCACCGTCGCGATCCGCCACCAGGCGCTGCTCGACGTGCTCGACGGGCCCGGCAAGCTCCACGAGACGCTGCCGACCAAGCTCGCCGAGGTCAACGCGTTCCGCAAGCAGTTCAGCGACGCCCGGCTCGAGGCCGACCCCGACGCGTTCCCGGCCGTGCGGCGCACGAAGCCGCCGAAGAAGGGCCGCGACGGCACCGAGGTGCCCACCGGGCACCAGCTGCGTCGTACCGCCCTCATCCAGCCGCTGCGCCAGCTCAAGCCCCCGCGCCCGCTGTCGCGCAAGCACCCCGAGGCCGAGGTCCGCGCGATCGACGCCAAGTGGTACCGCCTCGGCAAGCTCGACTCCGCGGTCGTCTCGATGAACGACGGCACGTCGGCCGCGCTCTACCAGCGCGACCCGGCGAAGTTCCGCGAGCTCGTCGGCAAGACGATCGAGGTGCACGCACGGCTCAAGCGCGAGTGGCCGCGCCTGGCCGAGGAGTACCGCGCCGCCCTCGGCGACATCACCTCGCCCGAGGCGTGGGAGAAGACCTTCGCGCCGTGGACCGAGACCCCCGACTCCGTGCAGGGCCAGGAACCCCGATGACCGACCTGGCCGAGCGGCGTCCGCTCGGGGAGGTCGACGAGGCCGACCTGCCGCCGATGGTGGCACCGTCGAGCGTCACCGGCCTCAAGGCCGTGGTGAAGCGCCGCTACCTGCTGCGGCTGCTGGTGCGCCGCGAGATCAGCGCGCGCTACCAGGGATCGATCCTGGGCCTGCTGTGGTCCTACATCAACCCGCTGTCGCAGTTCTGCATCTACTTCTTCATCATGGGCACGATCTTCGCCCTGCACGAGAACATCCCGAACTTCGCCATCCACATCTTCTCGGCCATCGTCATCGTCCACTTCTTCACCGAGACGATGGGGGCCGGCACCCGCTCGATCGTGCGCAACCGGCAGATCGTGCAGAAGATGGCGATGCCGCGTGAGATGTTCCCGGTCGCGACGATGCTGACCTCGCTGTACCACGTCGGCCCGCAGGTGGTGATCCTCGTGATCGCCTCGGCGTTCTACGGCTGGGTGCCCGACCTCTACGGCATGGCCGCGATGGTGCTGGCCATCGTCATCATCATGCTGCTCGGCACCGGGTTCGCGCTGCTGCTCAGCGCCGCCAACGTGTTCTTCCGCGACGTCGGCAGCGCGGTCAACATCCTGATGAACATGATCCGCTTCGGCGTCCCGATGATCTACAGCTACGAGATGGTCAGCGAGCGGTTCGGCGAGGTGGCGCCCTACTACGTGTGGAACCCGATCGCCGACGCGGTGATGCTCTTCCAGCGCGCCTTCTGGGTGGGCTCGGTCGCCGAGGACAACCCCAACCAGCCGGTCCTGCCCGACAACCTGCTGGTGCTCGGGCTCATCATGGTCGGCGTCAGCATGGTCGTCCTCGCCATCGGCCAGCTGGTCTTCAGCCGGCTCGAGGGCAAGATCCCCGAGAGGCTCTGAGTGACCACCCCACCACGTCCTGCGCTCCTCCCGCTGCGCTCCTCCCGCACACGACGCGCCGGGGACCCCGGATAATGGTCGACTCGATCCGGGTGGAGAACGTCACCAAGACCTTCACCAGGCGCTACCAGCGGACGCTGAAGCAGATCACCGTCGCCAAGGCGCGCGGGCAGAAGACGATGGACGAGTTCAACGCCGTCGACGACGTCTCCTTCACCGTGCAGCAGGGCGAGTCGATCGGCCTGATGGGGCTCAATGGCTCGGGCAAGAGCACGCTGCTCAAGATGATCAACGGCGTGATGCGCCCCGACTCCGGCTCGATCCTGACCCGGGGCAACATCGCCGGCCTGATCGCCACCGGCGCCGGCTTCCACCCCCAGCTCAGCGGACGCGACAACCTCGTGCTCAACGCCGCCATCCTCGGCATGAGCGAGAAGGAGACGATGCGCAAGTTCGACGCGATCGTCGACTTCGCCGGCCTCGAGGACAAGCTCGACGGCCAGGTCGGCCACTACTCCTCCGGCGAGAGCGCCCGGCTCGGGTTCTCGATCGCCATCCACGTCGACTCCGACATCTTCCTCGCCGACGAGGTGCTGGCGGTGGGGGACAAGCCCTTCCGCGCCAAGTGCCTGCAGCGCATGGAGGAGATCCGCGACAGCGGCCGCACCCTCTTCTACGTCTCCCACTCCGCCGGCTCCGTCAAGCGCATGTGCACCCGGGTGCTGATCCTCGAGCAGGGCAAGCTCGTCTTCGACGGCAAGCCGTGGAAGGGCATCAAGTACCTCGGCTACGACGACGGCGACCTGAAGGAGAACCCGATCGACCTCGAGGAAGAGATCGGCGCCGACATCTGAGCGGCCGGCCACCTCGCGCGGACCGCGCGGAGGGGGTTCCTCGAAATTCTTTGCGCTCGTCGGCGTGTCGAGTGGAAATTACAGATCTGTAGTTACTCAGTTCCTCTTCCCAGGCTCTGTGACTGCTGTGACAGTTGCTTCTCGTGTGAATCTTCCCCCTCGCACTGGAGCTGACTTCGAATGCCGTTCTTCCCCCACGCCCGCACGCCCGCAGACCCGGATCGACCCCGGGCGCG
>JAOPXU010000294.1 GCA_025964985.1 Nocardioides sp. | reverse complement strand
CGGTCCTGGAGCGAGAGGTCGGTGCGCGCGGCCTCGACGACCGCGGCGTCGTCCTCGTCGCGGATCTCGACCCGGTCGAGGGCCGTGGGCCACGAGCGCTGCCAGAGCCGGAACTTGGTCTTGGCCGCGAACAGCGCGGCCGACCCGCCCCGCGCGTCGACGCGGGTGAACAGCGACTCGACCGGGTGGCCGGCCGCGCGCTGCACGGTGCGCGGACGCAGCCGGTCGTCGTTCCAGGTCACGCCGTGGCCGCCGCGCGTGCGGTCGATCCGGCGTCCGGTCACCATGCTGGTGTGGTTGGGCAGCGTGTCGGTCAGCTCGTACTGCGCGCGGGCGTTGAGGGTGCCGGTGCCCTCGTCGAACAGCCGCCACAGGTGCGGCAGGCCGCTGCGTCCGAGCGTGCGGAGCACCCGCGGGTTGAAGCCGTCGAGCGAGACGACGAGGACCTGCGGGTCGGTGTCGGCCGCGGCGGCGGCCGTCGGCACGGTCCGGTCGCTGCGGGGCCCGTCGGCCACCACGAGGGTGACCACGACGACGGCGAGGACGGCGGCGACGCCGGCGAGCGCGCCGAGCGGACGGCGCGCGGCAGGGTGTCCGAGAAGGGGGTGCACCCGGCCACGGTAGGCGCTCGGCACGGCCGCCACGCGGTCGTCGTGGTCCGGCTCACCCTCAGGTTCCTGCGCGCCACGTGCGGGACGCCGTAACGTTGCGTCTCGTGAGCGTCCCGACCTCGCCCCGGTGGCCTGACAGCCCGGGTCTGCGCGACGCCCCGATCGGCATCTTCGACTCCGGCTTCGGCGGCCTGACGGTGGCCCGCTCGGTCATCGACCAGCTGCCCCACGAGTCGATCCTCTACGTCGGCGACACCGCCCGGCAGCCCTACGGCCCCAAGCCGATCGGCGAGGTCCGCGAGTACGCCCTCGAGTGCCTCGACCACCTGGTCCACCAGGGCGTCAAGGCGTTGGTCATCGCGTGCAACTCCGCCAGCGCGGCGATGCTGCGCGACGCCCGCGAGCGCTACGACGTCCCGGTCGTCGAGGTCATCTTCCCGGCGACGCGGCGGGCCGTGGCCGCCACCCACAGCGGCCGGATCGGCGTCATCTGCACCCGCTCCACCGCCGAGTCGCGCGCCTACGACGACGCGTTCGCCGCCGCCCCGCAGGTCGCGCTGAGCACCCAGGCGTGCCCGAGCTTCGTCGACTTCGTCGAGGCCGGCATCACCGGTGGCGACGAGCTGATCGCCGCCGCCCACGACTACCTCGACCCGCTCGTCGAGGCCGGCGTCGACACCCTGATCCTCGGCTGCACGCACTACCCGCTGCTCACCGGCGTCATCTCCTACGTCGTCGGCGACGGCGTCACGCTGGTCAGCAGCGCCGAGGAGTGCGCCAAGGACGTCTACCGGATGCTCGCCGACACCGGGCTCATGCGCACCTCGGGCGAGCCGTCCTACCGCTTCGTCACGACGGGCTCGCCGGTCGAGTTCGAGACCATCGGCCGCCGGTTCCTCGGCCCCGAGATGGTCGGCGCCAGCCAGTTCGTCGGCGGGGGAGTCCGGTGAGGCTCACCGTCATCGGCTGCTCCGGCAGCTACCCCGGGCCCGACTCGCCGGCCAGCTGCTACCTGGTCGAGGCCGACGTCGGCGACGGCGACGACAAGCGCACCTGGCGGATCCTGCTCGACCTCGGCAACGGCGCCCTCGGCGCGCTCCAGCGCTATGCCGACGCCCTGTCGGTCGACGCCGTCTTCCTGAGCCACCTGCACCCCGACCACTGCAGCGACCTGTGCGGCTTCTACGTGCTGCGCAAGTACCACCCCGAGGGCGCGCAGCCGCGGATCCCCGTCTACGGCCCCAGCGGCGTCGGCGCCCGGATGTCGGAGGCCTACGGGCTGCCCGACGGCGCCGGGATGAGCGACGCCTTCGACTTCCGCGAGTACGCCGGGCCGGCCACGGTCGGCCCGTTCACCGTGCTCCCCGTCCCCGTCGAGCACCCCGTCGAGGCCTACGGCCTGCGCGTCACCGCCGGCCAGTCGACCCTCGGCTACAGCGGCGACACCGCGGCCTGCGAGGGGCTCGACAAGGTCGCGGCCAACGTCCGCCTGTTCCTGTGCGAGGCGTCGTTCCGCGAGGTCGACGACAACCCGCCCGGCATCCACCTCACCGGCGTCGACGCCGGCGCCGCCGCGTCCCGAGCCCGGGCCGGCCGGCTCGTCATCACCCACGTCCCGCCGTGGTTCGACCGCGACGGCATGCTCGCCGAGGCCCGCACGGCGTTCTCCGGTCCGGTCGAGCTGGCCGAGGTCGGCGCCACCTGGGAGCTCTAGCCCACCTCCGCGCCCACCCGCGCGGGTGGGCACGTGTCCGGTGCGAGCCGAGATCGTGATCGACGTGTGTGGGGCGCCTGTCCCGCTGTCGGGACACGCCATCAAGGAGGAACCCCATGGGCTACGGATTCGGTGCTTTCCTGCTGGTCGTCGGACTGATCCTGGCGCTCGCGGTGACCGACGCGGTCGAGGGCGTCGACCTGACGATGGTCGGCTGGATCATGGCGGCCGTCGGTGCGGGCATCATCGCGCTGACCGCCATCACCTGGAACTCCGGTCGCCGCAGCCGCGCCGTCCAGACCGTCACGCACCCCGACGGCACCCAGACCCAGGTCGAGAACCGCCAGCAGACCTGAGCCCGACCGCGGGTCCGGCGGCGGAGGACGTCGCGCATCGGGCAGAGTGGCGGCCATGATCACGGTCGAGGGGCTCACCCGCACCTACGGCGGCTTCACGGCCGTCGACGACATCACCTTCGCCTGCCGGCCCGGACGGGTCACCGGCTTCCTGGGCCCCAACGGCGCCGGCAAGACGACGACGATGCGCGTCCTGGTCGGGCTGACGCCGGCGACCCGCGGCCGCGCGACCATCGGCGGCCACCGCTACCAGGACATCCCCAACCCCGGGCGCCACGTCGGCGTCCTGCTCGACGCCAGTGCCCAGCACGGCGGCCGCACCGGGCGCGAGATCCTCACCCTCGGCGCGACCGCGATGGGGCTGCCCGACTCGCGGGTCGACGAGATGCTGCAGCTGGTCTCGCTGTCGCCCGACGAGGCGGCCCGCCGGCTGCGGCACTACTCGCTCGGCATGAAGCAGCGCCTCGGCATCGCCCACGCACTGCTCGGTGACCCGCGGGTCCTCATCCTCGACGAGCCGGCCAACGGCCTCGACCCCGCCGGCATCCGCTGGATGCGCGGGCTGCTCAAGGGCTACGCCGACCGCGGCGGCACCGTCCTGCTCTCCAGCCACCTGCTCCACGAGGTCGAGCAGATCGCCGACGAGATGATCCTCATCGGCCGCGGCCGCATCGTCGCCCAGGGCGACAAGAAGTCCCTGATGGACGGCCAGCGCGCCACCCGCCGCGCGACCACCACCGTGGTCTCCCTCGACAACCCGCGCCTGACAGCGGCGCTTCGGGACAAGGGCCTCGAGGTCAGCGAGGGACCCGACGCCCTCACCGTCGCCAGCGAGGCCGTCGAGGTGGGCCGCGTGGCCGCCGAGCACCAGGTCGTGCTCGTCGACCTGCGCTCGGTCGAGGGCGGTCTCGAGGACCTGTTCCTCGAGCTCACCTCCACCACCCAGCGCGAGGGCTACGGTCCCCGCCCACCCGGCTACCCGCCGCAGGGGGGCCAGGGCGCGCCGCCGCCGTACGCCCCGCCGCCCGCCTACCACCCCCAGCCCGGAGGTCCCCGATGAGCGCGCCGTACCCGCCGCAGGGCCCCCCGCCGTACGCCCCGCAGGGCCAGCACCCGCAGCCCCAGCCGGCCCACGGCGGTCCGGTCCTCGACCTGTCGCAGACCGCCAGGATCCCGTTCACCCGGCTGGTCAAGGTCGAGCTGCGCAAGGCCGTCGACACCTCGGCAGGGTTCTGGCTGCTCGCCGCGATCGCGGTGCTGATCATCATCGTGCAGGGCTTCGTCCTGGTCGTCGGGCTCTTCGACGACAGCACCGAGTTCCGGCTGGTCGACTTCACGACGTTCGGCGGCTACATCCTCCAGCCGTTGCTGCCGATCGTCGTCGCGCTGCAGGTCACCAGCGAGTGGAGCCAGCGCACCGCGATGGTCACCTTCGCCACCGAGCCCCGTCGCCTGGTCGTGGTCTACGCCAAGCTCGCGGCCGGCGCGATGCTCGCGCTGCTGATGACGGTCGTCCTCTTCATCGTCGCCTTCGTGTGCCTCCTGGTGCTCTGGGTCGCCAAGGACAACGTCGACTGGGACACCAGCCTCGCCGGCACCGCCGGCCTGCTGCTGTTCCTGTTCGTCGGGGTCGCGGTGGGCTTCGCGGTCGCGACGCTGCTGCTCAACACCCCGGCCACGATCGTGGTCTTCCTCGCCGTCATCTACGCCGTCCCGACCGTGGTCGCCACGATCGGCGCGCTGTGGGGCGACTTCCGGGGCTTCGGCCGCTTCATCAACCTGCAGGGCGCGCTGTTCCCGGCGCTGTCGGGCTCGCTCGACAGCGGCGAGGAGTGGGGCCGGCTGGCCGTCGCGCTGCTGGTCTGGATGGTTGTCCCGGTCGCGCTCGGCATGATGCGCATCGTGCGCGCCGAGGTGAAGTAGCTCAGTCCAGCCCGGCGTCGTGCACGCAGATCGCGACCTGCACGCGGTTGGTGACGCCGAGCTTGTCGAAGACCCGGGACACGTGGGTCTTGACGGTCGGCACCGACAGGTGGAGCTCGGCGGCGACGTCGGCGTTGGACAGCCCGCGACCCACGGCCAGGGCCACGACGCGCTCGCGCTCGGTGAGCGCGGCCAGGCGCAGGAGGGCCTGCTGGCTCCGGTCGTCGTCGCCGGCGCGCAGGCGCGAGATCAGGGTGCGGGTGACCGACGGCGAGAGCATCGGGTCGCCGTCGACGACCCGTCGGATGGCGGCGACGATCTCGGCCGGCGGGGTGTCCTTGAGCAGGAACCCGTCGGCCCCGGCGGCCAGCGCCTCGACCACGTGGTCGTCGGCGTCGAACGTCGTCAGCACGATGACCCGCGGCGGCCGCGGCCCGGCCAGCAGCTGACGGGTCGCGTCGAGACCGTTGAGCCGCGGCATCCGGATGTCCATCAGCACGACGTCGGGGGCCAGCTCGGCCGCCCGGCGCACGCCGTCGTGGCCGTCGACGGCCTCGCCGACGACCTCGAGGTCGTCGTGGCCGCCGAGCATGAGCTGCAGGGCGGAGCGGACCAGCGGGTCGTCGTCGACCAGGAGGACCCGCGTCGCGCTCACGCCGCCCACGGTATCCAGCAGCGCAGCTCGAAGCGGCCGCCGACGGCCCGGTGCTCGATCCGCCCGCCCGCGAGCTCGGCGCGCTCGGCGAGGCCGACGAGTCCCAGGCCGGCGCCCGGCGCCGCGCTGGGGCCGAACCCGAGCGGGTTGAGGACGGCGACGTCGATGCCGGCGTCGGGGGAGCCGTGCAGCGCGATGCTGACCTCGGCGCCGGGCGCGTGCTTGCGGGCGTTGGTGATGCCCTCCTGCACGACCCGGTAGAGCGTCCGCCCGGTCGCGTCGGGCACCGGCTCGTCGCCGACGTCGGCGGTCCAGTCGACCCGCAGCCCCGCGCGCCGGGCCTCGTCGACCAGCTCGTCGAGGTCGGCGTACGTCGGCTGCGGCGCGTGCAGCACGCCCTCGCCGTCGCGCAGCACGCCGAGCACCCCGCGCAGGTCGTCGAGCGCCTGGTTGGCCGCGTCGCGGATCACGCCGACGCCCTCGCGCAGGTCGTCGGGGGGCAGGTCGTCGCGGTAGGCCAGCGCCCCGGCGCGCATCGAGATCTGCGAGATGCGGTGGGCGAGCACGTCGTGCATCTCGCGGGCGATGCGGCCGCGCTCCTCGAGCCGCGACTGCCCGGCGCGCAGCTCCTGCTCGGCCTCGGCGCGCTCGGCGCGGGCGCGCAGGGTCCAGAGCAGCTCGCGGCGGGAGCCGAGGTACATGCCGACCGCGAGCATGCCGGCGGTGAAGGCGATGTTGGTGCCGAGCGCGACCCACCAGGTCTGGGTCTCCTGCGCCGGGTGGACGCGGAGGAAGACGGTCGCCACGCCCACGTTGAGCAGCCCGATCGCCACCACCTGCGGCCAGACCCGTCGGCTGGACAGGGAGACCGAGGCCAGGGCGGCCGGTCCGGCGGCCGTGGCGGAGCCCGCGCTGCAGAGCAGGGTGAGCACGGCCACCGTCATCGGCCGACGCCGGCGGAACCACACCAGCGCGACCGCCGGTACGCCGAGGGCCACGTCGAGCGCGAACCGCTCGGGCGTCATCCGCTGGGCGATGGTGGCCCACACGAACCCGGAGACGACGACCATCAGCAGCGCGCGCCACGTGTGGCTCCACGGCGTCAGCGGCGGCTGGTACTCCTCCGGGCTCGGCCGGCCCACGTCAGGCACCAGCCCAGCGTAGGGACCGCGGGTCGTGCCCGGCATCGTCCACACGGCGCGGGCGCCTACGACTTACGTCGTACGACGCGGTGCGCCGGGTCGATGTGGGCGAGGCCGCGCCGCACGAGGCTGGAGCCATGATCGAAGTCAACGGACTCACCCGCACCTACGGCGGCTTCACCGCCGTCGACGACGTCACCTTCACCTGCGAGCCGGGACGCGTCACCGGCTTCCTGGGACCCAACGGCGCCGGCAAGACGACCACGATGCGCGTCATGGTCGGGCTCACGCCGCCCAGCAGCGGGACCGTCACCATCGGCGGCCACCGCTACCAGGACCTGCCCAACCCGGGCCGCCACGTCGGCGTCCTGCTCGACGCCAGCGCCCAGCACGCCGGCCGCACCGGGCGCGAGATCCTCACCCTCGGCGCCCGCACGATGAGCCTGCCCGCCGACCGTGTCGACGAGATGCTCGAGATGGTCTCGCTCACCGACGACGAGGCCGGACGCCGGATGCGCAACTACTCGCTCGGCATGAAGCAGCGCCTCGGCATCGCCCACGCGCTGCTCGGCGACCCCGAGGTGCTGATCCTCGACGAGCCGGCCAACGGCCTCGACCCGGCCGGCATCCGGTGGATGCGCGGGCTGCTCAAGGGGTACGCCGAGCGCGGCGGCACCGTGCTGCTCTCCAGCCACCTCCTCCACGAGGTGGAGATCATCGCCGAAGAGATGATCCTCATCGGGCACGGCCGGATCGTCGCCCAGGGCGACAAGAAGTCGCTCCTGGCCGGAGCGGCCGGTTCGGGCTCGACGTTCGTCACGGCCCTCGACAACCGCCAGCTGTCCGACGCGCTGGCCGCCAGGGGCTTCGTGGTGGCGAGCGCCGGTGACGGCCTCCGGGTCGAGACCGAGCCGGTCGAGGTCGGCCGTACGGCGGCGGAGCACTCGATCGTGCTCACCGACCTGCGCGCCGCCGACGGCGGCCTCGAGGACCTCTTCCTCGAGCTGACGTCCGACACGCAGCGCGAGGTCCTCGCATGAGTGCCACCGCCGTCCCGGGCCTCGGCCACGCGCTGGACCTGTCGTCCACGTCGCCGACGCCGTTCTCCCGGCTGGTCCGGGTCGAGCTGCGCAAGACCTGGGACACCCGCGCCGGCCTGTGGCTGCTGATCTCGACCGCCGTCCTCACGGCCGCGGTCATGGTCATCCAGCTCTCGGTCGTGGTCGCCCAGGACCTCGACGTCTCCTACAACGACTTCCTGACGTCGACGAACTTCTCGATGGCGCTGCTGCTCCCGGTCCTCGGCATCCTGCTGCTGACCAGCGAGTGGAGCCAGCGCACCGCGATGGTGACCTTCTCCCTCGAGCCCCGGCGACCGTTGGTCATCGCGGCGAAGTTCCTGGTCGGGATCGGTCTCGCCGTCGCCGCGGTCGTCATCGCGCTCGTCCTCGCCACGATCTGCAACGCGCTCTACGGGCTGCTGTCGGGCCACGAGGCGGTCTGGGACCTCGGCCTCGGCAACGTGGGCGGCTTCGTGCTGCTCCAGGTGATCGGGATGCTGACCGGCTTCGCGTTCGCCGCGCTGCTGCTCAACTCCCCGGCCGCGATCGTGCTCTACATGGTCTACTCGTTCGTCCTGCCCGGCCTCTTCGGCCTCGGCGCCGCGCTGATCGGCTGGTTCGACACCATCCGTCCCTGGATCGACTTCAACTACGCCCAGGGTCCGCTGGTCGACGCGACGATGACCGGCGAGGACTGGGTGCACCTCGCGGTCTCCGGCTTCATCTGGCTCGTGGTGCCGCTCGCGATCGGTGTGGCGCGCGTGCTGCGCGCGGAGGTGAAGTGACGTGAGCACGACCGCTCCCGGCCTCGGCCACGCGCTCGACCTGTCCTCCACGCAGCCCACGCCGTTCCTCCGACTGGTGCGCGTCGAGCTGCGCAAGTCCTACGACACGCGCGCCGGGTTCTGGCTGCTCGCCGTGATCGGCTTCCTGGTGCTCCTCACTGAGGGCATCGTGCTCGCCGTCGTGGTCACCCAGGACCAGGCGATGACGTACGGCGACTTCGTCGCTGCCGCGGCGTTCGTCACCTCGATCCTGCTGCCGGTGCTCGGCATCATGCTGGTCACCGCCGAGTGGGGTCAGCGCACCGCGATGGTGACCTTCGCGCTCGAGCCGCGCCGCCCGCTGGTGTTCCTCGCCAAGGCCACCGTCGGGATCATCCTCACCTTCGCGACGATCGCGATGGCGCTGGTCGTCGGGCTGGTGTGCAACCTGCTCTACGGCGCGCTCCAGGGTCCGGCGGACTGGGAGTTCGGGTGGGCCGGCTTCTTCGGCTTCCTGATCACGCAGACGTTCGCGATGCTCGGCGGCTTCGCGCTGGCGACGCTCTTCCTCAACACGGCCGCCGCCATCGTGGTCTTCTTCGTCTACCGGTGGGTGCTCCCGGGCCTGATCGCCCTGGGCGCCGCGCTGATGGACTGGTTCGACACGCTGGCGCCCTGGATCGACTTCCAGTCGGCCCAGGGTCCGCTCTACGACATGTCGCTCGACGGCGGCGAGTGGGGACACCTGATCGTGTCCGGCTTCATCTGGCTGGTGCTGCCGCTCGCCATCGGCATCTGGCGGGTGCTGCGGGCCGAGGTCAAGTAGTCACCCGGCTCTTCACCGGGCATTGACCGACACGACACCTCCCGGCGGTGGTGAAGAACGGGGCGGCGACACGCTGCAGTCATGCACCTGCGACTGGCGGCGCTCGGTGACAGCACGACGTACGGCATCGGCGACCTCGGTCCCTGGGAGGTGCGGATGG
>JAOPXU010000267.1 GCA_025964985.1 Nocardioides sp. | reverse complement strand
AGATCGAGGAGGAGCGTCAGCAGCGCCTCGACCCCGCCAACCGGCCCGAGAACGCCGAGGTCGACAACACCGGCCGCACGTTCGAGGACGGCGAGTTCAAGGACTGATCAGCGGTCCAGCCGGCGCTCGACCGCCTCGAGCGCCCGCGCCGCCTGGCGTCGTACGACGTCCGACGGGTCGTCGAGGCATGCCGTGACGGCCCCGACGTGCTCGCTGTCGCCGCTGACCGCCAGGCACCGCAGCGCCTGCGCCCGCACCCGGGGCAGGTCGTGTGCGGCCAGCCGGGCCGCTCCGTCGCCGGCACCGGCGACCTCGTGGCGGGTGGCGGTCTTGAGGCACATCTCGGCCGGGCGGTAGTGCTCGTCGCCGAGGCCCGCGACCACCGCCGCGGTGGCCGAGTCGTGCCACACGTGCAGCAGCCCCCGCGCTCCCCAGGTGCGCACCCAGAAGTCCTTCCACGCCTCGTGGTCGAGCACCGGGTCGCCGGGCAGCCAGGCGTGGCCGGTGAGGTGGCGCAGCTCCTCGACGTGGCGCTCCCGCGGGGCTCCGGTGAGCAGGTCGACGCACACCGAAACGAACGCCGGCACGCCGATCCGGTCGGCCAGGGCGGTGATCGACTCGGCGACGGGAGGACGCGCGACCATGCCGATACCGTGCGTCACATGAGCCCTGACGTCGACGTCCTCGTGGAGCGCGCCCGCGCCTGGACCGCCGAGGACCCCGACCCCCGGACCCGCGCCGAGCTCGAGCAGGTCCTCGCCGCCGTCGCCGCGGGCGACGCCGCGGCCGCCGCCGACCTGGCCGACCGGTTCCGCGGCACCCTGGAGTTCGGCACCGCTGGCCTCCGCGGCGCGATGGGCGCCGGGCCGTACCGGATGAACCGGGTCGTCGTGCAGCGCGCCGCCGCCGGCCTGGCCGCCTACCTCCGCGACCAGGGCGCCACCGGCCCGACGGGGCAGCGCTCGGTCGTCATCGGCTACGACGCCCGCCACGAGTCCGACGTCTTCGCCCGCGACACCGCCGAGGTGATGACCGGCGCCGGCTTCACCGCCTGGCTGCTGCCTCGGGCGCTGCCGACCCCGGTGCTCGCCTTCGCGATCCGCGAGCTCGGCTGCGCGGCCGGGGTGATGGTGACCGCCAGCCACAACCCGCCGCAGGACAACGGCTACAAGGTCTACCTCGGTGACGGCAGCCAGATCGTGCCGCCCGCCGACGCCGACATCGCTGCTCACATCGCAGCCGTCGGCGCGCTCGCCGACATCCCGCGCGGCAGGTCCGGCACCGTGCTCGACGAGGAGCTCCTCGACCGCTACCTCGACACCGTCGCCGGCCTCGTCGACGACGGCCCGCGCGACCTCGACATCGTCTACACGCCGCTCCACGGCGTCGGCGGCCCCTCGGTGGTCCAGGTGCTCGAGACCGCGGGGTTCAGCGCGCCGCGCGTCGTCACGCAGCAGGAGGAGCCCGACCCCGACTTCCCGACGGTCGGCTTCCCCAACCCCGAGGAGCCGGGCGCCATGGACCTCGCGCTGGCGCTCGCGGCCGAGACCGGCGCCGACCTCGTGGTGGCCAACGACCCCGACGCCGACCGGTGCGCGGCCGCCGTACCCGGGCCGCGCGGGTGGCAGATGCTCAGCGGCGACCAGGTCGGCGCGCTCCTGGCCCACCACCTGCTCTCGCGCGGTCGCGCCGGCACGTACGCCGCCTCGATCGTGTCCTCCTCGCTGCTCGGCAAGCTCGCCGCGGCCGCCGGGCAGCCGCACGAGGAGACGCTGACGGGCTTCAAGTGGATCGGGCGCGTGCCCGGCCTGGCCTTCGGCTACGAGGAGGCGCTCGGCTACTGCGTCGACCCCGAGCACGTGCGCGACAAGGACGGCATCTCCGCGCTGCTGCTGCTCTGCGAGCTGGCCGCCCAGCTCAAGGCCGAGGGCCGCGGGCTGCTCGACCTGCTCGACGACATCGCCCGCGAGCACGGCCTGCACGCCACCGACCAGGTCTCGGTGCGCGTCGCCGACCTCGACCTGATCCCGGCCGCGATGGCCCGGCTGCGCGAGCAGCCTCCGACGCAGCTGGGCGGGCTCGAGGTGCTGCGGGTCGACGACCTCGGCGCCGGTGCCGGCGGGCTGCCGCCGACCGACGGGCTGCGCTACCACCTCGACGGCGGCGCCCGGGTGATCGTGCGGCCCAGCGGCACCGAGCCGAAGGTCAAGTGCTACCTCGAGGTCGTCGTACCGGTCGAGGCCGGGGTCGAGGACGGCGTCGAGGCCGCGCGCATCAATGCGGCCGGACGCCTCGACGCGCTCGGCAGCGACATCCGGACCGCTGCCGGCCTCTGAGCAGGACTGCACCACACGCTGGTCGAGGACGACGTCCGTGGTCGAGTCGACCCGAGCCTGCGGACGAGTGGTCTCGTGACGGTCGCCAGGGCGACCTCCTCGACCGACGTGTGGTCAGGTCCGTCCCTGCCGCGGGGGTCGAGGACGGCCGCAGGTCTCTGAGCACGACGGGATCACACGCTGGTCGAGGACGACGTCCGTGGTCGAGTCGACCCGAGCCTGCGGACGAGTGGTCTCGTGACGGTCGCCGGGGCGACCTCCTCGACCGACGTGTGGGTGCGTCGCTCAGAGAGCGAAGGCGACGACCAGGAAGACCGCCGAGCCGGCGAGCATCAGGATCTCGGGCACGGCCGGCTCGCGGCGCACCCGCTCGGCCAGGGCATCCTGCTCGGCCGAGGCCAGCGTGATGCCCGCGCGGTCGCGGGCCTCCTTGGCCCGCTGGCGGATGCGGTCCTGGACGAACACCCCGAAGGCGGGTTCGGCGGACCCTGCGTCGTTGCTGGCGGCGCCGCGCAGACCTTCCTTGGTGAGCTGGCGGCGCGTCCGGCCGATGGCCGGGGAGGTGTAGCGCTTGTCCCCGGCGCGGACGGCCAGCACCTGCCGCACCACGACCTCCTCGACGGCCGCCAACGGCACCCGCACGGTGTTGACCATGTTGCGCAGCACCAGGTGGTCGGACTCGATGGCCACCCGGGGGCGCAGCAGCGAGGTCCAGGCCAGCGCGGCGAAGAGCAGGCCGAAGCCGACGCTCACCAGGGAGACCCCGTCGACCAGGCCGAGGACGACGAGCAGCGCGCCGATCGCGAGCGCGAACAGGCCGGAGAGACGCCCGCCGGTGGGCGGGAACGTCTCGTCGACGGGCTCGCTGTCCATGGCCTCGACTCTAGTCAGCCGGGGACAGCGGGCGCCCTGCCCCCGCCTATGCTGAGGGGATGCCCCCACTCGCCACGGACTTGTCCGACGTCACCCGGTCCGAGGCCTCGCTGCGGCGCTTCCTGCACGGTCTCCCGGGCGTCGACCAGGTGGGTGCCGACGCCCGCGCGGCCTCGCTCGGCACCCGCTCGATCAAGACCACCGCCAAGGCCCAGGCGCTCGACCTGGCCATCCGGATGGTCGACCTCACCACGCTCGAGGGCCAGGACACCCACGGCAAGGTCCGCGCGCTCGCGGCCAAGGCGATGCGGCCCGACCCGGCCGACCCGACGTGCCCGGCGACCGCGGCCGTCTGCGTCTACCCCGACATGGTCGCCACCGCCAAGGAGGTCCTCGGTGACTCCGGCGTCCACGTCGCGGCCGTCGCGACGGCGTTCCCCAGCGGTCGCGCGGCGCTCGACATCAAGCTCGCCGACACCCGCGACGCGGTCGAGGCCGGCGCCGACGAGATCGACATGGTCATCGACCGCGGCGCGTTCCTGTCCGGGCACTACCTGCAGGTCTTCGAGGAGATCGTCGCGGTCCGCGAGGCCTGCGGCGGCGACGACGGCGCCCACCTCAAGGTCATCTTCGAGACCGGCGAGCTCCAGACCTACGACAACGTACGACGGGTGAGCTGGCTGGCCATGCTGGCCGGCGCCCACTTCATCAAGACCT
>JAOPXU010000265.1 GCA_025964985.1 Nocardioides sp. | reverse complement strand
GTCAAGGCCGGCGCGACCGGCTACCTGGTCAAGTCGGCCTCGCAGGCAGAGCTGCTCGACGCCGTGCGTCGGGTGGCCCGTGGCGACTCGGTGTTCACCCCCGGCCTGGCCGGGCTGGTGCTGGGCGAGTTCCGGCGCCTCTCGGGGCCGACCGGCGACACCTCGATCACCGGCAACCCCGAGCTGACCGAGCGCGAGACCGAGGTGCTCAAGATGGTCGCGAAGGGGATGTCCTACAAGCAGATCGCCGAGCGGCTCGTGCTGTCGCACCGCACGGTGCAGAACCACGTGCAGAACACCCTGCGCAAGCTGCAGATGCACAACCGCGTCGAGCTCACCCGCTACGCGATCGAGCGCGGCCTCGACGAGCCCGACGAGGACTGAGCGACACGACGCTGGGTACCCCTCGGCGTGCGCATCGCCCTCGTCATCACCGACGTCGACTTCTACGAGGACACCGGCTACGCCGCCTCGCTGGTGGCGGCCCTGCAGGCGCAGGGCGCAGAGGTCGACCGGTTCGCCCGGGTCCCGCCGCAGTGGTACGGCGACGGCCCGCCGGTCGGACGCTACGACCTGGCGCTGACCCACGTCCTGGTCGAGGAGGTGGCGGGCTTCGGCGAGACGATGCGCGCGGCGGCACTGCTCGAGGCGGCCGGCGTACCGCTGGTCAACCCGGTCGCGGCGATCGTCACCTCCTCCGACAAGGCCCTCACGCACGCCGTGTGGGCGGCCGCGGGCCTGCCGCAGCCGCGGGTGTGGAGCCTCGCCGACTGCGAGGGCTGGCCGGCGCCGGGGCGGGCGCTGGTGCTCAAGCCGGCGCTCGGTGACGGGGCGCGCTACATCTCGGTGGTCCGCGACCTCGACGGTGCCCGCGAGGTCGAGGCCGACTGGCGTGCCGACGAGGTCGCCGGCGGGCACCGGCGCGGTGCCGCGCTGCTGCAGGAGCTGGTCGAGGAGCCCACGGTGCTGCGCCTGTTCGCCACCCCGACCGCCTCCTCGCTGGTCTACGAGAAGAACCGCGAGCCCGGCGAGATCGTCAGCCACGGCACGGTCTACGCCCGCGCCTACGAGGCGCCGCCGGCGCTGGCCGACCTGACGCAGCGGATGGTCGCCACCCTCGGCGGCGGGCTGATGGGCGTCGACGTCCTGGTCGACGCGGCCGGCCGCCACCTGGCGCTGGAGGCCAACGCACCGTTCGGCTTCGACGTCACCGACCCCGAGCAGGCCCGGTGGGTCGCGCAGGCCGTGGTCGAGCTCGGTCGTCGCCCCGGGCGGGCCCGGTCGGCGTGATCGTCGGCTCGCCACGCGCCGGGTGCGGGCGGCCGCCGGCGGGGGAGGCGTCGACCAGGTCGTGCTCGACGCCCCAGTCGCGCCGCAGCCGCGCCTCCTGCCGCGCCTGGTAGCGCCGGCCGAGCCGGGCGCGCACCGGCAGCGTCGGACCCAGCCGGTCGAGACCGGCGTTGAGCAGGCCGAGCGCCGGGCCCACCCGGCGTACGACGGGCACGAGGCGGGTCGGCGGGACGCCCAGCTCGTCGGCGATCTGCTCGCCGAGGAAGACCCGCTCGAGCGCGTGCACGACCGTGGGCGCGAAGCGGTGCAGCGGGCGCGGCGTCACGCCTTCGATCTCGGCGACGAGGAAGTCGGCGTTGATGCTGGCGACCAGGTCGCGGCAGAAGTCGTCGACCGGCGGGCGGGTGAGCAGGTAGAGCTCCTCGAGCCGCTCCTGGTCGGCCGCGTCGCGCGGCAGCAGCGGCTCCTGGACGCCGAGCAGGTGGCCGAGATAGCGCCAGCGGGCGTAGGCGGCGTCGACCTCGTGCGGGCGGTACGGCGCCCCCACCTGCCGCATCGCGCGCAGCGGGATGAGCGCGAACTCGACCAGCGTGTAGGCCAGGTAGGCCTGGCTGATCGGCACGCCCCACGCCGCGGCGTCCCACTCCGGGCGGCGCGAGAGGTCGGCGCGGACCAGCGCATGGATGACGCGCACGCGGACCGTGAGCTCGAAGCCGGGGGAGAACCGCTCGAGCCCGCCGGGCTCGCTGACCGCGCTGAGCCACGAGGCGACCTCGACGGTGCGGGCGCCGGCGTCGTCGACGTAGCGCCCGGTCATCTCGAGGGGTCGCGAGGCAGCGGAGTTGGCGTAGCCGCTGACGAGCGACGCAGCGCCCAGGACGATGCCGGCCTGGCGCGTGTAGCGCGCGACGTGGCGGGTGCGCCGGTCGATGCGGTCGGTGTCGACCCAGGCGGGGGTGTCGTCGAGCTGGGCGAACAAGGCCCGCAGGGAGTCCGGGGCGTCGGGGACCGCGTCGATGCCTTCCCGGCACGCGGTGCGCAGCATCCGCATCCCGCGGCCGTGCCCGAGCCCTGCCGGTCCGTGCAGGTCGGCCACGAAGGCGTCGGCGAGCGGGTCGCCGACCCCCATCGCGCCGACGTACGCCGCAGCGAGGGTGCCGAACCGGGCGTGCGCCTCGTCGAGGTGGCGGAGGCTGGTGGGGGTCATGACGGTCACGCTAAAGTGAATGACCCTCACCTTCTATTCACCTTTGGAGCAGCATGCGCCAGCGCGCCCGGCCGACCCAGGAGCGGGCGGCGCAGACCAGACGCCTCCTGCTCGACACGGCCCTGGCCCTGCTCGACCGCCAGGGCTACGCCCGCCTCACGACGACCGGCATCACCGAGCGGGCTCATGTCAGCACCGGCACGTTCTACCGCTACTTCTCGTCCAAGGCCGAGATCCTCACCGAGCTGCGCGACGAGGCCGTGCGGGCGATCAGCGACGACCTGATGGTCAGCGTGGTCGGTGCGCTCGAGGCCGACGTCGACGCGGCGATGCGCTCCATCGTCGTCACCCTGGTCGACGGCTTCGAGCGCCACCGCTCGGTCATCCTGGCGATCGTCAACCAGATGCCGGCCGGCAACAACGCCAACGTGCTGCCCGAGATCGAGGGCGACCTGCACCAGCTGGCCTCGCTGCTGCCGCGGCGCCACCGCCCTGACCTGTCGGCACCACAGCTCGAGGCCGTCGTCTTCATGACGATGGGCGTGCTGGTCTCGACCTGCCTGCGGATCGCCCTGCAGCGCCCGCCCGAGGTCGACCGCGGCGAGCTGGTCGACCTCGCGGTGCAGATGCTCGTCGCCGGACTAGGGTCTCCGGCGTGACGACGGCGGACTACCTCCACCGGCTCGGCCTGCCCGCCGACCTGCCGCCGACCGTCGAGTCGCTGGTCGCCCTGCACCGTGCCCACGTGACGCAGGTGCCCTACTCCAACCTCGAGATCATGCTCGGGCGGCCGCCCTCGACCGTGCCCCGCGACTCGGTGGACCGCGTCGCGCGGACCGGTCGCGCCGGCTACTGCTTCCACCAGAACGGCGCCCTCGAGACGGTCCTCGTCGACCTCGGCCACACCGTCGAGCGCCGCCACGGCCACGTCTGGACCAAGCCCGAGCACCGCCACGAGACCGGCCTCAACCACCTCGTGCTGCTCGTCAGCGGCCTGCCGACCGACGCCAACCCCGGCGGCCGCTGGTGGCCCGACGTCGGCCTCGGCGAGGGACCGGTCGACCCGCTGCCGCTGGTCGCGGGCGAGGTCGCCGACGGGCCGTTCCGCTTCGCGCTCACCGACGTCACCGACGCCGGGTGGACGTTCGTCAACGACCCGTCCGGCTCGTTCACCGCCCTCGAGGTGCGCGACCGCCCCGCCGGCCAGCCCGAGGTCGACGTCGCCCACGCCGAGCTGTCCACGCCGCCGACCGGGGTCTTCACCCGGGTGCTCGTCGTCCAGCGGCGCGACCCGCAGGGCTCCGACACCGTGCGCTGCTGCGTCGCCACCCGCATCGACGCCGGCGGGGTCGTGAGCCGCGACCTCACGTCGTACGACGACTGGCGCGACGCCCTCGCCGCCGTCGGCCTGCCCACCGACGACCTCGCGGACGACGAGCTGCGCGGCCTGTTCGACCGGATGCTGGTCGCGCACCGCGCCTGGGACGTGGCGGGCCGCCCGTGAGCGAGGACGGTGCGCCGACGCTGCTCGAGGTCGCCGACGAGCTCTACGCCCTGCCGCTCGGCGACTTCACGCCGGCGCGCGACGCGCACGTGAAGGAGCTCAAGGGCACCGACCTCGCCGCGCCGGTCAAGGCGCTCAAGAAGCCGTCGCTGGCCGCCTGGGTGGTCAACCTCTTCGTGCGCCGCGACCCCGACCAGGTCGACCAGGTGCTGTCGATGGGGGCCGCGCTGCGCGAGGCGCAGGCCGGGATGTCGGGCGCCGAGCTGCGCGAGCTCACCAAGCAGCGCCGCCAGCTCACCGCCGCGATCACCACCCAGGCGCGCAGCCTGGCGCGCGAGGAGGGCGTCAAGGTCACCGAGGCCGTGGCCGACCAGGTCGAGGCCACGCTGACGGCCGCGATGGTCTCCGAGCAGTGCGGCGCCGCCGTGCGCAGCGGCCTGCTCGTCGCGGCCCTGGCCACCACCGGCGTGGACGACGTCGACGTCGAGGCGGCCGTCGCGGTGCCCGAGGCGCTCGGCTTCACCGCCACCCCGCGCGAGGCCGAGGCTGCACCCAGCGGGCCGCCGAAGCTCAGCGTCGTGCCCGACCCCGACGCGACGGCCAAGGCCCGCGCGGCCGCGCAGGAGGCGCTCGACGCCGCCGAGGCCGAGGTCGGCGAGGCGCGCACCGCCCACGACGAGGCCGCCGGCGAGGTCGAGGAGCTGCGCGCACGCCAGCTGCAGATCGAGGCCGAGATCGACGAGCTCAAGCGCAAGATCGCCACGCTCGAGGACACCTACGACGAGGTCGACGACGAGCTGGGCGACGCCGAGACCGTGCGCGACGAGGCCAAGGAGACGCTCGACGAGGCGGTCCACGAGCGCGACGAGGCCGCGGCCGCGCTCGCCAAGCTCGGCTAGTCCCGGGTGGATGGATCCCCGGTGAACCGGGGATCCATCCGCTTCTCCGGTGTTGCAACGCCCGGGAAGCGGATGAAGAGCCTGAGGAGTCGGCTCGACTACGCGGTCGGCAGGTCGTCCACCGACGCCCAGACCCCGGCTCCCAGCCCGGCGACGTACGCCGCCCCGAGCGCGGGCGCACCACCGCCGTGCGCCGCGGCCGACTCGGCGGCGACCAGGCCGGTCACGGGCAGGGACAGACCGAGGAACGTGCTCGGCTCGGTCGTCGCGAGCAGGCCCCAGGTCGGCACCAGCTCGGGCAGCGCGTCGAGGGGTACGCCGGCCGCCGCGCAGCGCTCCTCGCTCCAGTCCCGGGTCGTCGGGTCGAGCAAGGTGGTGCGGGCAGCGGCCGTGGGGTCGGTGGCGTGCTCGAGCCCGCGAGTGGCGCGGGCGAGCAGGTAGGAGCCGACGTCGCCGACGGCGTACCGGTCGGCCTCGACCAGCGCCCAGGTGTGCGGCTCGTGCTCGGCCACGTGGCGCAGGCCCGGGACGAACGGTCCGGTCGCGATCGTGCGGGGCGAGCCCAGGGTGTCGCGGTCCCACAGCACGAGCGCCGGGGCGCCGGTGATCCCGAGACCGACGACGTCGGCCGGCTCGACCTGGGCTAGCACCTCGCCGGCCGCGGCCAGCACCGCACGCCACAGCTCGTCGGGCGCCGGCCCGGCGGGCACCCGCTCGGCGGACGCCACGACCGTGCCGTCCGGGGCCACGGCGGCCGCCACGACGCCGGTGGGGCCGGCGGCGAGGGCCAGCAGGCTCAAGCCGACGTGCCCCGCACGATGTCCAGCACCCGCTGGTCGATCCAGGCGAGGGCGTCGTCGACGCGCATCTCGTAGTTCTCGGTGCCGACCCAGGTGTGGAAGTCGGGCTGGCCCTGGGCGCGGGCGAAGTCCTCGAGCTCGGTGCGCAGGTCGGCGTCGATCGCGACCTTCTCCTCCTCGGTCGAGGCGACGAGGTAGAGGTCGTTGAGCTCGAGCAGGCGGGCCAGCTCGACGACCGGGGCCTCGTGGTCGTCGACGCGCAGGTCGACGTCGATGTCGTCGCCGGCGTCGTAGCCGGCGCCGTCGCGGACGACGAGGATCGCGGCCGACTGGCGCCCGCGCTTGTCGCCGCCGGCCCCGTCGCCGGCGGTGAGTGCGGCCAGCAGGCGATGGGCGAACGGCGTGCCGCTGCCGGCCTCCCACGAGCTGCGCATCGCCTCGACGACCTCCGGGCCGGCCAGGCAGTTGCCCTGGATCGCGAAGCCGTCGCCGGTGGTGCCGCCGGCCCAGTCGATGCAGGCGCTGCCGGTGTGGGACGCCGCGCCGCCGTCGACGTCGACGATGCCGACCTGGCGGTGGTCGCGGCCCTCGTCCTCCTCGAGCAGGCGCTGCAGGGCGATGTCGGCGGTGGCGCCCTCGTCGAGGTGGGACAGCGCGATGCCCTTGTAGGCGACGTTGGCGTGGGCCTGGGTCGCGAGCGCGCCGACCTGGGCGACCGCGGCCGGCACGACCGACCCGACCGCGAGGAACTTGGAGGCCACCGCCACGCCCCACGACTCACCGTCGTCGGAGCGGGCCGCGATCGAGAACGTCATGCCCACGAGCCTATCGATGCCCCGCCTCCCGGACGGGGGCCGGCACGGCATGCTGCCCGTGTGCTGAACGACATCGCCTGGCCCGCGCGCCTGCTCGTCGCCGCGTTCGGGCTGGCCGCCGGGCTACTGCTCGGCGTGGCCCTCGCGGATCCTCCGGACGGCGTCGCCTCGGCCCTTCTGCTCGCCGGTCTCGCGCTCGAGGTGGCGGCGCTGGTCGGCCTGCAGGTGGCACGCGTCCGGGCCGATCGCGCCTGGCAGACCGAGCTGGTCGCCGGGACCGACGAGCTCGCCACCGGACGGGTGACCCCGGTGACGGCCGTGGGTCGCGTCGTGCGTCGACGGAGCCTGCCGGTCTTGTCGTGGCTGCCGGGGCAGGGCGCCACCGCGGCGCCGTCGGTGGTGCTGGTGCTGACGGCGCTCGGTGACGGCGCTCCCCGCCGGGTGGCGGCGTGCGTGCCGCCCGGGCTCGGGCTGCGCGAGCGCGGGCAGCCGGCGGTGCTCCTGCTCCACCCCGCGCGGCGCGAGGTGGCCGTGGTCGACGACCGGGTGACGCCCGAGCGGCTGGCCGCGGTGCACGCCGACCCGCGGTGGGACGCCGAGCGGCTGCCCACCGACCGGTCCGTCGTGGGCGGCCTCCTCGGCCTGCTCGCCGCCGCCGTCGTCGGTACGGCGGTCGGCACCGGGCTCGGCGCGGCCGTGGCGGCCCTCGCCACCTGAGGCGCCGCGTGGTTAGGTGGCCCGACAGGCTTGGATCGATCCAACGAAGGAGTGACCTGATGCGCGTCGGAGTGCTCACGGGAGGCGGGGACTGCCCCGGGCTCAACGCGGTGATCCGCGCCGTCGTCCGCAAGGGCGTCACGGTCCACGGCTTCGAGTTCGTCGGCTACCGCGACGGCTGGAAGGGCCCGCTCGAGGGGCTGACCATGCCGCTCGGGGTCGAGCAGTGCCGCGGCATCCTGCCGCGCGGCGGCACCATCCTCGGCTCGTCGCGCACCAACCCGTTCAAGGTCGACGGCGGCGTCGAGCGCATCAAGGACAACCTCGCGGCCGCCGGCGTCGACGCCCTCATCGCGATCGGTGGCGAGGACACGCTCGGCGTGGCGACCCAGCTGGCCGACCTCGGGGTCGACGTGGTCGGCGTACCGAAGACGATCGACAACGACCTGTCCGGCACCGACTTCACGTTCGGCTTCGACACCGCGGTCAACATCGCGACCGACGCCATCGACCGCCTCCACACCACCGCCGAGTCCCACCACCGGGTGCTCGTGGTCGAGGTGATGGGCCGTCACGCCGGCTGGATCGCCCTGCACGCGGGCATCGCCGGCGGCGCCAGCGCCGTGCTCATCCCCGAGCAGCCCTTCGACATCGACAAGGTCTGCGCCCTGGTCGAGGCCCGCTTCCAGACCCAGTACTCGCCGATCATCGTCGTCTCCGAGGGCGCCGTGCCCGTCGACGGCGGCGACATGACGCTGGTCTCCGGCGAGGTCGACGCCTTCGGTCACGTGCGCCTCGGCGGCATCGGCGACCGGCTGGCCTCTGAGATCGAGCACCGCACCGGCAAGGAGGCACGCGCGGTCGTGCTCGGCCACGTGCAGCGCGGCGGCACGCCCACGGCGTTCGACCGCTGGCTGGCCACCCGCTTCGGCCTGCAGGCGATCTCCGCCGTCGCCGAGGGCGACTTCGGCACGATGATGGCGCTGCGCGGCACCCGCATCGAGCGCGTCCCGCTCGCCGAGGGCACCGCCCAGCTCAAGCTCGTCAGCCCCGAGGAGTACGCCGAGGCGCAGGTGTTCTTCGGGTAGGCCCCAGGCCTGCCCGTCTCAGATCAGTGCTCGACGTCGGCCAGGTCGAGGTCGGCCGGCGTCAGCCGCCACACCAGCGCCGAGGCGGCGAACAGCAGCAGCGCGGCGACGAGCCCGAACACCGCGAACGACTGGGTGAACGAGTCGACCGCCGTGCCGGCGAGCGGCGTGCCGAGCGCACCGGCCAGCGATTCACGGGCGGCACCGTCGGCACCGGCCGGCAGTCCCTCGCGGTAGATCCAGGCGGCCAGGCTGCCGAGGACGGCGACCCCGAGCACGCCGCCGATCTCGTACGACGACTCCTCGATCGCGGCGGCGCTGCCCGCCGCATCGGCGGGCGCGGCGCCCATGATGACGGCGGACCCGACGGCCAGCGAGGCGGTGCCGATGCCCACCAGGGTCAGGCTCGTCGCGACCGAGACGTAGGACAGCGGCTGGGGCAGCACGTAGAGCAGCAGCAGGCCGAGTCCGGAGATCGCGAGGCCGCCGGCCAGGACCGTCCGGGCACCGATCCGGGCTGCGAGACCGGGCGCGAGCGGGGAGCCGACGATGCCGCCGACCGCCATCGGCAGCAGGGCCGCGCCGGTCTGCAGCGGCGACCAGCCGTGCACCAGCTGCAGCCACTGCGAGGCGAGCAGGAGCAGCGCGACCATCGCGATGCTGGTGGTCAGCGCGGCGAGGACGCCGGCGGTGAAGGCGGGCCGACGGAAGAGGCGCACCTCCAGCATCGGCTGGTCCTGGCCCAGGCACCGGCGCACGAAGGTGACGAGGAGGGCGGCGCCGAGCGCGAGCACGCCGATCGAGACCGGGGTCAGGCCGTGCTTGCCGAGCTCCTTGACGCCGTGGACGAGGGCGGCCATGCCGCCGAAGGACAGCACGACGCCGGCCGCGTCGAGCCGGCCCGGGCGCTCGGAGCGGCTCTCGGGCAGGAGGTACCAGCCCGCGATGACCGCGACGACCATGAGCGGCACGTTGAAGAGGAACGCCGCGTGCCAGCTGAAGGCCTCGAGCAGCGCGCCGCCGACGATCGGGCCGACGGCGCTGCCGACGGCGGCCATCGCGCCCCACACGCCCAGCGCGGTGGCACGCTCGCGCGGGTCGGTGAACAGGGTGCGGATCAGCGACAGCGTCGTGGGCATGATCATCGCGCCGCCGACGCCGAGCAGGGCGCGCACGGCGATGACCTCGGCGGGGGAGTCGGCCATCAGCACGAGCAGCGAGGCGACGCCGAAGACCGTGAAGCCGCTGAGCAGCATCCGCTTGCGGCCCCAGCGGTCACCGAGGGCAGCGATCGGGACGAGCAGGCCGGCCAGGACGAGCGCGTAGACGTCGACGATCCACAGCTGCTCGACCGCCGAGGGCCGCAGGTCGGCGGTCAGCTCGGGCAGGGCGACGTTGAGGATCGTCATGTCCATCACGACGACCAGCAGGCTGGCGGCGAGGACGGCCAGGCCGGCCCAGCGGCGCGGCGTGGCCTCGACCGGGGCCTTGGCGAGCGCGCTCACCGGGCACCCGCCCCGAGCAGGAACGTCGACAGGACGGTCTCGTCGAGGTCGCGACGGGCGACGTCGCCGTCCCGCACGGCCTCGCGCGCGGCGACCAGCAGCCCGTAGACGGCGTGACCCAGCCACCGCGGCGGTACGTCGGAGCGCAGGACGCCGGCCGCCTGCCCGGCGCGGAACAGCTCGACCTCGCGCTCGGCCAGCCGGTCGGAGCGGGCGAGCAGGTCGGCGGCGGTGGTGAGGTAGCTGTCGGTGAGCGCGAAGCCGAAGTCGTCGGAGTCGGCGAGGTAGCGGCCCATCAGGTCGCGCAGGCAGGCGTCGACGCGACCGGCCTCGCCCGAGGCGGCCGCGCCGTCGGCGTCGGCGCCGTCGAGGCTGGCCTCCCAGCGGTCGAGCGAGCGGGTGCCGAGCTCGTGGAGCAGCTCCTCGCGGGAGGCGAAGTGGCGGTGCAGGGTCGCGCGGCCGACGCCGGCGGCGGCGGCCAGGACGGCCATCGAGGCGCGCGGGTCGACGTTGAGGTGGCGCTGGGCGGCGGCCAGGATCTCGTCGCGGGTGGCCATGGTCGTGCTCGTCTCTGTCGGCGTGAGACACAACTGTCTCACATGAGACAACTACGTCTCAATCGTCGCCCGGCCCCCACCCCTGCTCCTGCTGACAGGGGCACTCGACTGGGTGTTGGGTTGGGCCCATGGCGACAGATCTCGGCAAGACGGGCTCCCGCGAGCCGGACGTGAACGGCCCCGACACCCCCGACCTCAAGCGGGTCATGGGGCCCAAGCTGCTGCTGCTCTTCATCGTCGGCGACATCCTCGGCGCCGGCATCTACGCCGTCACCGGCACGATGGCCGCCGAGGTCGGCGGTGTCGTGTGGCTGCCGTTCCTGGTGGCGTTCGCGGTGGCGACGCTGACCGCGCTGGCCTACCTCGAGCTGGTCACCAAGTACCCCCAGGCCGCCGGGGCCGCGCTCTACACGCACAAGGCGTTCGGCATCCACTTCGTCACGTTCCTGGTCGCCTTCGCCGTCGTGTGCTCCGGCATCACCAGCGCCTCGACGTCCTCCAACCTGCTCGCGACCAACCTGCTGGCCGGGCTCGAGATCAACGGGATCGACGTACCCGGCTCCAAGCTCGCGATCACCGTCGTCTCGATCGCCTTCATGCTGCTGCTCGCCGCGGTCAACCTGCGCGGCGTCGGCGAGAGCGTGAAGTTCAACGTCGTACTCACGCTCGTCGAGGTGCTCGCGCTCGTCATCGTCATCGGCATCGGCTTCGCCGTGATCGCCCGCGGCGACGGCGACCTGAGCCGCATCACCACCTTCGAGTCCGGCTCCGACCGCGGGCTGTTCCTCGCCGTCACGGTGGCCACCTCGATCGCGTTCTTCGCGATGGTCGGCTTCGAGGACTCCGTCAACATGGTCGAGGAGACCCAGGACCCGCAGCGCGTCTTCCCGCGCGTCATGCTCACCGGCCTCGGCATCGCCGTCCTCGTCTACATGCTCGTCGCCGTCTCGGTCGTCGCCGTGCTGCCGCAGGACCAGATCGACACCGTCGTCGCCGACGAGGGGCGGGTGCTCCTGCAGGTCGTCACGATCGGTGCCCCCGACGTGCCGATCGACAAGCTGTTCCCGTTCCTGACCTGCATCGCGGTCGCCAACACCGCCCTGATCAACATGCTGATGGCCAGCCGGCTGCTCTACGGCATGGCCAACCAGGACGTGCTGCCGCGCGTGCTCGGCAAGGTCCTGCCCGGACGTCGTACGCCGTGGGTCGGCATCCTGACCTCGACCGTCCTGGCCCTCGGCCTGCTCACCGTCGTCGCGCAGCTCGAGTCCTCGACGGTCACCACGCTGTCGGGCACCACCGCGCTGCTCCTGCTCACCGTCTTCGCCGTCGTCAACATCGCCTGCATCGTGCTGCGCCGCGACCCGAGCCCCGAGGGCGCGTTCCGCGCGCCGCGGATCACGCCGTGGATCGGCGTCGTGGCCTGCCTGTTCCTCGTCGGCCCGTGGGCCAAGGACCGCGACGACTGGGTCCAGTACCGCGTCGCCGCCGGCATGCTCGCCGTCGGCGTCGTGCTGTGGGCGATCACCTGGCTGGTCAACCGCGGCGGACGCGGCAAGAAGACCGGCTTCCGCGACATCGAGCACCTCGAGGGCTGAGCTCAGCCCACCTCGAGCTCGACCACGAGCGGCCGGTGGTCGGAGATCGCGGCGCGCGGCGCCGACGAGCGGCGTACGTCGAAGCGGCCGCGGGCCAGCACGTGGTCGAGCTGCCGGTCGGGGTCGTCGGCCGGGAACGTCGGCGCCTCGGCGACCGGCCGCAGCCCCGAGACCCGGGCGGCGCGGGCGACGTCCATGTTGAGGTCGCCGGTCACCAGCAGCGGCCCGTCGCTCGGCAGCGCGCGGACCAGGCTGCGCAGCTGGTGGCCGTTCCACCAGTCGACGAACGACAGGTGCGTGGTCACGACGGTGACGGGGCCTGCCGGTGTCTCCAGCAGCGCGGCGACGGCGACCCGCGGCTCGTCGCGCACCAGCGTCGGCAGCCGGTCGCCGCGGAACTTCATCGGCACCCGCGTCCGCAGGGCCGGCAGCCGCACGACCTGCCACGACTGCACGGGGTAGCGGCTCAGCAGCGCGATCCCGTACGCCGCCGAGTCCGGCTGCTCCGCACCGGTGGCCGCGGCCCAGGTCGCCCCCGGAGCGCCACTCAGGGCGGCGACGAACTGCTGGTCGACCGCGCCCATCGCCTCGGCCGCCACCGCCGTCAGGTCGGCGTGCTCCGAGCGCGGCAGGTTGCGGTCGACCTCCTGCAGCGCGAGCACGTCGGCGTCCAGCGCGCGCACCGCGGCCGCCAGCGCCGCGACGTCGACGTGGTCGTCGCTGGGGGCGCGGCCGTTGAGGATGTTGAAGGTCACCAGGCGCATCGCGGGGCGGTACCCGCTCGGGCGGTCCTGAGTCCTGCCGAGGCCACCGACCGCATGGCGCGGGGAGTGCCGGGTACCCGGCCCCATGACCGAGGACGTGCGCCGCCGCCTGCGCGAGGCCCTCAAGGTGGTGGCCGTCGCGCTCAAGGAGAGCGACCTGCCCTTCGCCCTGACCGGCGGCTACGCCGTGTGGGCCCGTGGGGGACCGGAGCCCGAGCACGACGTCGACTTCCTGGTGCCGGAGGTCGACGAGAGCCGCGCCGAGCAGCTGCTGCGCGACCGCGGCCTGGAGGTCGTGCGCCCGCCGGAGGACTGGCTGTTCAAGGTGTTCGTCGACGACGCGATGGTCGACGTCCTGTTCCGCGCCAACGGCGAGCCGGTGCCCCGCTCGCGCTTCGACGACGTCGACGAGCTGGAGGTCGAGTCGGTGCGGATGCCGGTGATGGGCGCCACCTCGTTGCTCAGCGACAAGCTCAACGCGCTCGACGAGCGGGCGTGCGACCTGGCCAAGGTGCTGCCGGCCGCGCGCGCCGTACGGGAGCAGGTCGACTGGGACGCCGTCGCGCGGGCCACCGAGCACAACGACTTCGCCGTCGCCACGCTGTTCCTGCTCGAGCGTCTCGGCGTCGTCGAGGGTTCACGGGCGGTCGACGGGCCCCCGTAGGCTGGCGGCGTGGCCGTCCCCGATCTCGCCGCGCTGCACGCGCTCCACCCGGCCCAGCAGCCGACCTACCCCGACCGTTCCGCCGTCGACGACGTCGTCGCGCGGCTGCGGGCCGCCCGACCGCTCGTGTTCGCCGCCGAGTGCGACGAGCTGACCGACAAGCTCGCGGCCGTCGCCCGCGGTCAGGCGTTCCTGCTGCAGGGCGGCGACTGCGCCGAGACATTCGCCGGCGTCACCGCCGACAACACCCGCAACAAGCTGCGCGTGCTGCTCCAGATGGCCGTCGTCCTGACCTACGCCGCCTCGGTGCCGGTGGTCAAGCTCGGCCGCCTGGCCGGGCAGTACGCCAAGCCGCGCTCCTCCGACCTCGAGACCCGGGTCGTCGACGGCGAGAGCGTCACGCTGCCGGCCTACCGGGGCGACGCGGTCAACGGCTTCGACTTCACCCCCGACGCGCGCCTGCCCGACCCGGCCCGCCTGCTCGAGGTGCACCGCACCTCGGCGGCGACGCTGAGCATGATCAAGGCGTTCATCGCCGGCGGCTACGCCGACCTGCGCAAGGTCCACACCTGGAACACCGACTTCGTCGCCGACTCCGTGGCCGGGCAGCGCTACGACGCCCTGGCGCACGAGATCGACCGCGCGATGGCGTTCATGGAGGCCATCGGCGCCGACCCCGACGAGTTCCACCGCGTTGACTTCCACACCAGCCACGAGGCGCTGGTCCTCGAGTACGAGCACGCGATGACGCGGGTCGACTCCGGCAGCGGCGCGGCGTACGACCTGTCCTCGCACTTCGTCTGGATCGGCGAGCGCACCCGCCAGCTCGACGGCGCCCACGTCGAGCTGCTCAGCCACGTGCGCAACCCGATCGGCGTCAAGCTCGGTCCGACCACCTCCGCCGACGACGCCATCGCGCTGGCCGCGCGGCTCAACCCCGACAACACCCCGGGCCGCCTGACGTTCATCACCCGCTTCGGCGCCGGTCGCATCCGCGACGGCCTGCCCGAGGTCGTCGAGAAGGTCACCGCGGCCGGCCTCGAGGTCGCCTGGGTCTGCGACCCGATGCACGGCAACACCTTCGAGGCCAGCTCGGGCTACAAGACGCGTCGCTTCGAGGACGTCATCGAGGAGGTTCAGGGCTTCTTCGACGTGCACCACCAGCTCGGCACCTGGCCCGGCGGCGTGCACGTCGAGCTCACCGGCGACGACGTCACCGAGTGCGTCGGCGGCGGCGAGGAGCTGCTGGAGACCGACCTCGGCGACCGCTACGAGTCCGTCTGCGACCCTCGCCTCAACCGCGTCCAGTCCCTCGAGCTCGCCTTCCTCGTAGCCGAGATGCTCCGAGCCCGCTCGGCCTGAGCGAAGCGAAGGACGAGCGGGCCGCGAGGAGGGTTGAGGAGCGTCGGCTGTCGGCCTGAGCTTGCGAAGGCCGGCAGCGACGCGTCTCGAAACCCCACCGCAGCCGACGCACCCGACCCAGCCACCCCCACTCGACCCCCGGAGAACTTTGTGATCGACCTGCGCAGCGACACCCTCACCACGCCCACGGAGGCGATGCGCGCCGCGATGGCCTCGGCGGAGGTCGGCGACGACGTCTACGGCGAGGACCCGACCGTGCTGGCCCTGCAGGAGCGGGTGGCGGAGATGTTCGGGCACGAGGCGGCCCTGTTCATGCCGACGGGGTCGATGTCCAACGTGCTGGCGGTGCGCTCGCTGGTGCAGCCGGGCCAGGAGGTGCTGTGCGAGAGCTCGGCCCACATCGCGCGGGCCGAGCTGGGGGCCCACGGGGCCTACAGCGGCCTCACGATGCGCACCTGGACCCATCCCCGCGGCCACGTCGACCTCGATGCCGTGCGGTCGCTGCACGCGCCGGACATGGGTCCGTTCTTCGTCCGGACCACGGCGATCTCGGTCGAGAACACCCACAACTTCGCCGGAGGAACCGTCCTGCCGCTCGACCAGCTGCGCGACCTGCGCGAGTGGACCACGGGTGTGGGGGCGGCGGTCCACCTCGACGGCGCGCGCATCTGGAACGCCCACGTCGCGACCGTCACGCCGCTGGTCGAGTACGGCGCGGTCGCCGACGTCATGTCGGTCTGCCTGTCGAAGGGTCTCGGCGCCCCCGTCGGGTCGCTGCTCGTCGGCAGCGCCGACACCGTGGCCGAGGCGCGGGTGTGGCGCAAGCGGATGGGCGGCGGCATGCGCCAGGTCGGCATCCTCGCCGCGGCCGGGCTGCACGCCCTCGACCACCACGTCGAGCGCCTGGCCGAGGACCACGCCCACGCGCGGCTGCTCGCCGAGGCGTGCGGCGTCGACCCGGCCGGGGTCGAGACCAACATCGTCGTCGTGCCGCGACCCGACGCGGCGTCCTACGTCGAGCGCGCGGCGGCCGCCGGCGTCCGCGTGTCGATCGTCGGGCCCACCACGGTGCGGCTGGTCACCCACCTCGGCGTGGGCGCCGACGACGCGCACCGTGCCGCGGAGGCCCTCGCCCGGCTCTGAGCCCCGTCCCTGGGGCCGGCCCCGTACCGTCGTGCCGTATGACGCCCCTGAGCCGATGGTCCGTGGTCGCGGCCGTCGTGCTGGCGGTCGTGGCGGTGCCGCTCGCACCGCGCCTGCTGCCCGTGGGCGACACCGACGTGTCGGCCGCGACCCTGCTCGACCGGGTGCGCGCCTCGGCCGGCGTCGGGCACTCCGGCTACGCCGAGACGCGCGGCGCCGTCCAGCTGCCCGTCGGCCAGGACCTCGGCGACGTCGGTGAGCTCCTCGCGGGCACCACCCGGCTCCGCGTGTGGTGGCAGGACGACGCCTCCTGGCGCGTCGACCGCCTCCTCGTCTCGGGCGAGCGCGACCTGGTGCACCGCGGCCCGGTCACGGTCGACTACGACTACGAGAACGCCCGGGCCACGGTCACCGAGGACCCCGAGATCCGCCTGCCCCGGGCGCCGGACCTGCTCCCGCCGGCCCTGGCCCGCTCGGTCCTCGAGGACGCCCCCGACGCCGACGTGCGACGCCTCCCGGCGCGCCGCGTCGCCGGCATCGACGCCCCGGGCCTGCGCTACACCCCGTCGTCGGGGCGCACGACGGTCGACCGGGTCGACGTGTGGGTCGAGCCGCGCACGGGCCTGCCGCTCCGGGTCGAGGTCCGCGCGGTCGGCTCGAGCGAGCCGGACGTCGTCTCGGCCTTCGACGAGATCGAGGTGGCGCGGCCGAGCGACGCGCTGGTCGGCTTCCGGCCTCCGCCGACCGTCGACGTCCGGCAGGCCCGGACCCTCGAGATCGCGGACGCCGCCGGGCGCTACGCCCCCTCCCTCGTGCCGGACTCGCTGGCGGGCCTCGACCGACGGACCGTGACGG
>JAOPXU010000252.1 GCA_025964985.1 Nocardioides sp. | reverse complement strand
CAGCAGCAGCCCGAGCATCACGAACAGGCCGATCTGGGCCAGCGAGGCGAGGCCCTCGGCGAACGAGCGGGTCGCGACGCGGTGTGGGAGGTCCTGGTTGCCGAGGATCAGCGCGGCGACGTACACCGCGGCGAAGCCGGAGGCGTGCACGGCCGCCGCGCCGCCGTAGGCCATGAAGGCCAAGGAGAGGACGGCCAGCGGGTAGAGACCCGACGACGGGAGCGCGATGCGGCGCATCACCCAGCCGCCGGCGAAGCCGACGAACAGGCCGATCGCGAGACCGACGACGAGCTCGAAGACGATCGTCCCGGCCACGCTGAGCACGCCGCTGGACGCGGCTGCTCCGGTGGAGATGACCGACACCAGCACGACGGTCGGGGCGTCGTTGAGCCCCGACTCCGCCTCGAGGGCACCGGTGAGGCGCTTGGGCAGCGGCACGACGCGCAGCACGGAGAACACCGCGGCCGCGTCGGTCGGTGAGCACACCGCGCCGAGGAGGACGGCGAGCTCCCAGGGCAGCCCGAGCAGGTAGTGGGAGCCGACCGCGACGATGCCCACCGAGATCGCGACCCCGAGCGTCGCCAGGGAGAACCCGAGCCGCATGGACGGCTTGGCCTCCCGCCAGCTCGTCGTCAGGCCGCCCTCGGTGAGGATCACGGCCAGGGCCGCGAAGCCCAGCGCGTGCGCCACCTCGGCGTTCTCGAACTCGATGCCGACGCCGGACTCGCCCAGCAGGACGCCCATGAGCAGGTAGATCAGCAGGCTGGGCAGCCCGGCGCGGCTGGACAGGCGCACGGCCAGGATCGCCGCGAAGATGACCGCCGAACCCACCAGCACGAACTTGTCGAGCTGGTGGACGTCGAAGCTCACGCGGGACGCCTCCGGCCACGGAGGGCCCGGGAACGGGGCGGCAGGACCGCGGGTCGTCGTGGGGTCGGCATGTCACCTCAGCTGATCGGGGTGGCGGATCGGAAGTCTATCGGCTGCTGGCCCCCTCCCCCGACGCGCGCCCACGCCCGTCCTCACCCGGGAGGCGACGTCGCACTGCTCGCCGGGTGGGTACCCGACAGGGCCCGGCGCTCGACCCGCGAGGCCGGCGCACGACGAGGGACGAGGTGGGACAGGTGGCGCAGGTCGTGCTGGGGTTGTACGTGATGACGATGTTCGGGGGTGCCTACCTGATGAGCTTCACGACCGGGATCGGCCGGCCCGACAGCACCGCGCGGGCCACGGCGCTGCCGCCGCTCGTCACCTTCACCCACCCGCTGCTGGCCCTGAGCGGGCTGGCCGTGTGGCTGATCTTCATGGCCGAGGGGTCGGCGTACCTCGCGTGGACCTCGGTCGTGCTGCTGCTGGCCACCGCCGCGCTCGGCGACGTGCTGGCGCTGCGCACGTTCCACGCCAAGCCGCAGCACGTGCGCGTCGGACCCGGGCGCGAGCCGGCCGACTTCCAGCGGGCGGAGAAGCAGATGCCCCACTCGGTGATCGCGGCCCACGGGATCCTGGCCGTCGCCACCATCGCGATGGCCGTCGTCACCGCGATCATGGCCGGCTGAGCGGCCCTCAGCCCCTGCGGGCGCGGTGCGCCTCGACGGCGATCCGCACGACCTGCGTGGTCTGGCCGGGCTCCTCGTCGAGCCGGTCGATCGGCACCCACGCGGCCCGGTCGGTCGAGCCGCCGACCTCGAGCGTGCCGAGCTCGCCGCCGGTGATCGTGGCGTCGTAGAGCACGCGGACCGCCTTGAAGGGCAGCGGCCGGTCCGGGCGACCGTCGCGGTTGCTCCACGTGTGGACCGTGATCGGGGCGCCGACCGCGATGTCGTAGCCGGTCTCCTCCCTGACCTCGCGCACGAGCCCCTCGTCGGGCTGCTCGTCGAACTCGACGCCGCCGCCCGGCAGGCTCCAGCCCGGGGTGCCGACCCCCTCGCCGTTCCACCACGCGAGCAGGATCCGCTCCTGGTCGTCGACGAGCACGGCGTACGCCGCCAACCGCATCTGGTACTCGGAGAAGTGCACGAGCGAACGTTAGGCGCACAACAACTAGAACCTGTTCTAGAATCGCTCGCGTGAGCACCGAGACCGGCAAGGGCACCGCCGTCCCCGACACCATCCCCGCCTCGGCCGTCCCCGCCGACGCGCCGTCGTACGACGTCGTCGTGGTGGGCTTCGGCATCGCCGGCGGCTGCGCGGCCCTCGAGGCCGCCCGCGCCGGCGCCCGCGTGCTGCTGCTCGAGCGCGCCGCGGTCCACGGCGGCACCTCCGCACTGTCCGGTGGCCACTTCTACCTCGGCGCCGGCACCGCCGTGCAGCAGGCCACCGGCCACGACGACTCCGTCGAGGCGATGTACGACTACCTCGTCGCCTCCTCCAAGGAGCCCGAGCGCGACAAGATCCGCGCCTACTGCGAGGGCTCGGTCGAGCACTTCGACTGGCTCGAGGCCCTCGGCTTCCAGTTCGAGCGCTCCTACTACCCCGAGAAGGCCGTCATCCAGCCCGGCACCCAGGGCCTGATGTACACCGGCAACGAGAAGGTCTGGCCCTACAAGACCCTCGCCCAGCCCGCGCCCCGCGGCCACAAGGTGCCCGTCCCCGGCGACACCGAGGGCACCAAGCTCGTCATGGACCTGCTGCGCGACCGCGTCACCGAGGCCGGCGTCGAGGTCCGCTACGAGACCGGCGCCACCAACCTCGTCGTCGGCGACGCCATCGAGGACGCCGGCGACATCGTCGGCGTCGCCTGGCGCTCCTTCGACGAGTCCGGCTTCGTCCGCGCCCCCGCGGTGGTCATCGCCGCCGGCGGCTTCGTGATGAACCCCGACATGGTCGCCGCCCACACCCCCGCCCTCGCCGAGAAGCCGTTCACCCTCGGCTCGACGTACGACGACGGGCTGGGCATCCGCCTCGGCGCCTCGGTCGGCGCCGAGCTCAAGCACATGGACGAGCCCTTCATCACCGCGCCGTTCTACCCGCCGTCGAAGCTGATGTTCGGCTTCATCGTCAACAAGCAGGGCGAGCGCTTCTGCAACGAGGACGGCTACCACTCCCGCACCTCGCAGTTCGTGATGGAGCAGGAGGACCACGCGGCCTACCTCGTCGTCGACAGCGAGCACGTCGAGTACCCCAAGTTCCCGCTCGTCCCCCTCATCGACGGCTACGAGACCGTCGAGGAGCTCGAGAACGCCCTCAAGCTGCCCGCCGGCTCGGTCCAGAAGTCGCTCGTGCGCTACACCGAGCTCGCCGCCGCCGGCGACGACGCCGACTTCCACCAGTCGCCCGACTGGCTCGCCCCCCAGTACACGGGCCCGTTGGCCGTCTTCGACCTCACCCTCGGCAAGGCGATCTACGCCGGCTTCACCCTCGGCGGCCTGCGCGTCAGCGTCGACGGCGCGGTGCAGCGCCCCGACGGGTCGGCCGTCCCCGGCCTGTACGCCGCCGGCGCCTGCGCCAGCAACCTCGCCCAGGACGGCAAGGGCTACTGCTCCGGCACCCAGCTCGGCGAGGGGTCCTTCTTCGGCCGCCGAGCGGGGCGCCACGCTGCGTCTCGCGGGGTCTGACTGTCTGACCCGTCGGGTGCGTGGCCCGGTCGGTCTGCGCGCCTGTCGGCGCGGGTTCCGCCTGCGGCGGGCTGAGGGCTCCGCAACAGGTGGGGTCGGTGGTGGGGTGGTG
>JAOPXU010000233.1 GCA_025964985.1 Nocardioides sp. | reverse complement strand
AACGGCACCCCCGAGCTGCGTGCACGCTGGAAGCGCGGCGTCTCGTTCGTCGAGGGAGCGGTCGGCGAGGCGGTCGGCAAGGAGTACGTCGCGCGACACTTCCCGCCGACGTCCAAGGCGCTGATGGACGACCTGGTCGCCAACCTGCTCGCCGCCTACCGGGTCTCGATCGAGGCGCTCGACTGGATGACCGACGAGACGAAGGCTCGCGCCTACGAGAAGCTCGCGACCTTCCGACCCAAGATCGGCTACCCCGAGAAGTTCCGCGACTACTCCAAGCTGGTCGTCGACAGCGGCGACCTGGTCGCCAACGCCCACGCGGTGTCGGCGTTCGCCACCGACCGCGAGCTGGCCAAGATCGGCTCGCCGGTCGACCGCGACGAGTGGTTCATGCTGCCGCAGACGGTTAACGCCTACTACAACCCCGGCACCAACGAGATCTGCTTCCCGGCCGGCATCCTGCAGAAGCCGTTCTTCGCCCCTGACGCCGACCCGGCCGAGAACTACGGCGGCATCGGCGCCGTGATCGGCCACGAGGTCGGCCACGGCTTCGACGACCAGGGCGCGCAGTACGACGGCCAGGGCAACCTCAACGACTGGTGGACCCCTGACGACAAGGCGGCGTTCGAGCTGAAGTCGAAGGCGCTCGTCGAGCAGTACGACGCGTTCGAGCCGCGCGCGCTGCCCGGCGAGAAGGTCAACGGCTCGCTCACGGTCGGCGAGAACATCGGCGACCTCGGCGGGCTGACCATCGCGCTCAAGGCCTACGCGATCAACCGTGCCCGCCACGGCGAGGAGGCCACGCAGGAGGGCCGCGAGACGCTGTTCCTCAACTGGGCCTACGTCTGGCGCACCAAGCGCCGTCGCGAGCAGGAGCAGCAGTACCTCACCATCGACCCGCACAGCCCGCCGGAGTTCCGCGCCAACATCGTGCGCAACCTCGACGAGTTCCACGAGGTCTTCGCCACCACCGCGGGCGACGGGCTGTGGCTCGACCCCGCGGAGCGCGTGCGCATCTGGTGAGGCGGTGAGGTCTGCCCGGGCGCCGAGCCGCCCGGGCACCCCTCACCCGCGTGGGGCGCGCAGCAGATGGCGCGCCACGACGAGCGCGACGACGACCCGCTCGGCCGAGCCGGTGACGGCGGCGGCCGCACCGGGAGCTCGCCGGAGCTGAGCACGAACCCGACGAGGTGGACGACCGCGGGCCACCACGAGACCTGGTCGCGGGCTCGACGTACTGGTCCGGTGCGCCAGCGACGGCCAGGACTGACCTGTCTTGCCCGGCGTCCCGGCCGGTCCCCGGCCGCTACCCGGTCGAGGGCGGGACGCCGGTCCCTGGTGGGTGGGACGGCGGGCGGCCGAGGCTGGAGCCAGCTCGGGACGAGCCCGAGCAGACCCCGGAAGAGGACCCCGTGAACACATCCGTGAAGACCACCCGCCCCTACGCCCTCGCCGTGTCCGGCGCCCTCTGCGCCGCTGTGCTGGTCGTGCCGGAGGAGTGCCTGACGGCGTACCCCGTCGCGATGACGGCGCCCGACCTCGGCGACGTCGAGCTGGTGCCGGCCGACTGGCCGGGCACGCCCGGCGGCGCCACCCTCTGCCAGACCACGAGCACGGCCGACGGCTCGATCGAGACCGTCGACTACGCCGCCACGATGCCGGCCGCCGAGGTGCTCGACCACTACGAGGCCGCGCTGCCCGGCGCCGGCGTCGTCCGGGCCGACGAGGGCATGGGCGAACAGCTGTCGGGCTCCACGGGCGGCGTCGCCTTCGAGATCACCACCCGCGACGGCGCCTACAGCGTCGTCTTCGCGGCGGCACGTTGAGCCGCCTGGCTTGGTGGTGCGCGTAATGCTGATTACATGATTACAACTGAGATGCAGGAGCGGGTCCGCGGCTGGTTCGTCGGCCGCCTGCCCCAGGAGTGGACGACGATGGCGTCGCAGGTCAGCGTCGACCGCGAGGAGGTCGTGGTCGTGCTGACGACCCCCGACGTGGCGATGGCCGAGGACGCCTCCGACGCCGAGCGTGCCGAGGCGCGGGCCGGCCGGGCCCGCGCGTTCCGCGAGGAGACGCGCGAGACCCGGATGGCCATCGCCCGGGAGGCCGAGCACCGCTTCGAGCGCACGGTGTCGTGGGGCGTGGCCGTCGGTTCCGGCGACCACACCGAGCTGTGGACCCACGTCGCGGCGCCCGTCATGACCCGGCTGCGCCAACCGCAGCGCCAGGTGCTCGACACCCTCGTCGACGCCGGCGTCGCGAAGTCGCGCTCCGAGGCGCTCGCCTGGTGCGTGCGGCTCGTCGGCCAGCACGAGGACGACTGGCTCGCCGAGCTGCGCTCGGCCATGGAGTCGGTCGCCGACGTGCGCGGCCGCGGCCCGGCCGCCTGAGCCGTCAGGCGTTGGCGGTCTCGGGGCGCCGCTCGGCGTCCCGGGCCGGGGCCTCGTCGACGGTGAGGTCGCGCCCACGGGTCTCCGGCAGCAGCGCCATGCAGACGAGGCTGAGCACGGCCACCGCGACGGCGTACGCCGCGACGAGCCACAGGCTGCCGCCGCCGCGCTGCACCAACCAGGCCGCGATGAGCGGCGTCAGGCCCGAGGCCACGATGCCGGAGACCTGGTAGAGCGTCGAGAGGGCGGAGTAGCGGTAGCGGGTGTCGAACAGCTCGCTCCAGAAAGCCGCGAGCGGGCCGTAGACGACGCCGTAGACCAGGCCGAGGCCGCCGACCATCACCACGACGATGCCGACCGTCGACCCGCCCTCGACCAGCCGGGTGGCCGGGACGGCGAACAGCAGCGCCGCGACTGCGCCGACCCGGTAGACCGGACGGCGCCCGAACCGGTCGGACAGGTGCCCGGAGACCATCACCGCGACGACGCCGACCGCGGCGCCGACGGTGATCGCGTTGAGCACCGTCGACTTGTCGTAGCCGACCTCCTTGACGGCGTAGGACAGGAAGAAGACCGAGAACAGGTTGAACGTGAAGCCCTCGACGAAGCGGGTGCCCATGCCGAGCAGCAGCCGGCGGGGCTGACGGCGCACGAGCTCGCCGACCGGGTTGGCGGTGAGGTGCTTGCGGTCCTGGACCTGCTGGAACGCCGGCGTCTCCATCACACTGAGCCGGATCCAGGCGCCGATGGCCAGCAGCACGATCGAGACCAGGAAGCAGGCGCGCCAGCCCCACGTCAGGAACGCCTCGTCGGGCAGCAGGCTGGCCAGCGAGAAGGCACCCGAGGCCAGGAAGAGCCCGCCCGGGACGCCGATGTGGGCGAAGCTGCCGAAGAACCCGCGCCGCTCGGCCGGGGCGAACTCGACGGCCAGCAGCACGGCCCCGCCGTACTCGCCGCCGACGCCGATGCCCTGCAGCACGCGCAGCACGACCAGCAGGATCGGCGCCCACACGCCGATCTGGTCGTAGGTCGGCAGCAGGCCGATCGCGGCGGTGCCGACGCCCATGATGAGCAGGGTCCAGATCAGCATCGTCTTGCGACCGACCCGGTCGCCGAAGTGGCCGAAGACGAGGCCGCCGACCGGACGGGCGATGAAGCCGACCGCAAAGGTGCCGAACGCCGCGAACTGCGCGGCCGGCCCGTCGAGGCCGTTGAAGTAGAGCTGGTCGAAGACCAGACCGGCGGCGGTGCCGTAGAGGAAGAAGTCGTACCACTCGATGACGGCCCCGACGGCGGAGGCGGTGGCCACCTTGCGGGGGTCGGCGGTCTTCTGATCGGAAGTCATGGGGTAAATCAATACAACAAGTCGACTATGACCACCTAACTCCGTGCGGGTGGGACGTCTCGCGAATGGCTACCGTCACGGAGGTGACCACCCTCGACGCCCCCTTCGACGCCCCCTTCGACGACGGGGTCGTGTCCGCCGTCCTCGCGCACATGAACGACGACCACCCCGACGACAGCCTGCGCATCGTGCGCGCGTTCGGCCGGCCGCAGGCCACCGGCGCCGAGATGGTCGGGCTCGACGAGCACGGCGGGATCTGGTGGGTCGAGGTCGTCGACGAGGGGGGCGGCGACGGCTCCGAGCTGCGGGTGGCGTGGCCGGGCGGACCGATCGGCGAGCGCGCCGAGATCCGGCGCGAGGTCGTCGCGCTGCACGACGAGGCGCGGCGCCGCCTCGGCGAGCCCGGCTGAGGCCGGGTCGGCCTCGGTCAGCGCACGACGACGGCGAGCACCGGGCGGTGCTGGCCCGGGTGCTGCTCGCCGCGGGTGCGCAGGCCGCCGCGGCGGCGTACGGCGTTGGTCACGAAGACGACGGTGGCCCGCTCGGGCAGGGCCGTCGCGGAGGTCGTCGGGAGGGGAGCGGGGAGCTCCTGCAGGGTCACGGTCGTGCGGGAGGGGGAGGACGGGCGCATGGCGTCCACTGTCCTCGACGGCCTTTTGGAATCCTGGGGGAATCCTGCGGGCGCCTGACGGGGTCCTGTGGAGGAGGGCGCAGCGGTGTCGGCGGGCGCTGGTAGACAGGCAGGCATGCCCACCGCCCCCGACGTCGAGTCCACCGCCACCCGCGAGGCCGCCGAGGCCCACCTGCGGGCGCTGGTGGGCCCGTTGCCGTCAGGCGGCGACGTCCGGCTGCGCGACGACCAGTGGACGGCGATCGAGGCGCTCGCGGTCGGCCGGCGCCGGGCGCTCGTCGTGCAGAAGACGGGCTGGGGCAAGTCGGCGGTCTACTTCGTGGCCACCCTGCTGCTGCGCGCCCAGGGCGCCGGGCCGACGGTCATCGTCTCCCCGCTGCTCGCGCTCATGCGCAACCAGATCGCCGCGGCCGAGCGGGCCGGCATCCGCGCGGTGACGATCAACTCCACCAACCTCGAGCAGTGGGACGAGACCCGCCAGGCGATCAACGACGGCGAGGTCGACGTGCTCCTGGTGAGCCCCGAGCGGCTCAACAACCCGGGCTTCCGCGACGAGGTGCTGCCGCGCCTGGCCGCCACCTGCGGCCTGCTCGTCGTCGACGAGGCCCACTGCATCAGCGACTGGGGCCACGACTTCCGGCCCGACTACCGCCGCATCCGCACGCTGCTGGGCGAGCTGCCCGACGGCATCCCCGTGCTGGCGACCACCGCCACCGCCAACCAGCGCGTCACCACCGACGTCGCCGAGCAGCTCGGCACCGACACCCTGGTGCTCCGCGGCTCGCTCGACCGCGAGTCGCTGCGCCTCGGCGTGGTGCGGCTCAAGACCGCCGAGCAGCGGCTGGCCTGGCTGGCCGACCACCTCTCCGAGCAGCCCGGCTCGGGCATCGTCTACTGCCTGACCGTCGCCGCGACCCACGAGGTCGCCGACTACCTGCGCTCGCGCGGCCACGAGGTCGCCGCCTACTCCGGGCAGACCGAGACGACCGAGCGGCTCGCCCTCGAGGAGGCGCTCATCGAGGGCCGGGTCAAGGCCCTGGTCGCCACCAGTGCGCTCGGCATGGGCTTCGACGCCCGGCTGGGCTTCGTCGTCAACCTCGGCGCCCCGCAGTCACCGGTCGCCTACTACCAGCAGGTCGGCCGCGCCGGTCGCGGCGTGCCGGCCGACCCCGGCGCGACCGTCGTCCTGCTGCCGGCCACCGAGGACCGCGACATCTGGGCCTACTTCGGCTCGCTGACCTTCCCGCCCGAGGCGATGGTCCGCCAGACCCTCGAAGTGCTCGCCGAGGAGGGCCGGCCGATGTCGGTCGGTGCGCTCGAGACGCGCGTCGAGCTGAGTCGCAGCCGGCTCGAGCAGATGCTGAAGGTCCTCGACGTCGATGGTGCGTGCCGCCGGGTGCGCGGCGGGTGGGAGTCGACCGGCCAGCCGTGGACCTACGACGAGGAGCGCTACCGCCGCGTCCGCGAGGCGCGCGAGATCGAGCAGCAGGCGATGCTCGACTACCTCGCCACCGACCGGTGCCGGATGCGTTTCCTGCGCGACCAGCTCGACGACCCGGGCGCGACCGACTGCGGCCGCTGCGACAACTGCGGCGGTCTGGCCATCGACACCACGGTCTCCGAGCAGTCGGTCGCCGAGGCCGGCGAGCGGCTCTCGCGGCCCGGCGTACCCGTCGAGCCGCGCAAGCTGTGGCCGACCGGGCTGTCCGCGATGGGCATCCAGCTGACCGGCAAGATCAAGGAGGGCGCCGACGAGGGCCGGGCGATCGCCCGGCTCACCGACCTCGGCCACGGCCAGGCCTTGCGCGACCTCTTCCGCCCTGGAGCCGGCGACGTACCGGTGCCCGAGGGCCTGGCCCGCGCGCTCGTCGCGGTGCTCATGGACTGGCGGCCCGACGTCGACGGCATCGTCGTGGTCGAGTCGTTGACGCGACCCACCCTGACCGCCGACCTGGCGGCCAACCTCTCGCGCTTCATGAAGAAGCCGGTGCTCGGCCGCTACGCCGTCGTCGACCCCGAGATCGAGCCCGGCCGCGGCGCCATGAACTCCGCCCAGCGGGTCTCCGCGGTCGGCCGCCGCTTCGCCCTTGAGCTCGACGAGCCGGTCGAGGACCGCTCGGTGCTGCTGCTCGACGACCTGGTCGTCACCGGCTGGACGCTCACCCGGGCCGCCGTCGCGCTGCGTGCTCGTGGCGCGCGGGCCGTCACCCCGCTCGTCCTCGCCGTCGAGCGCTGACCTCGGGCGGCCCTAGGGTCGAGACATGCGCTTCGGCATCACGATCCTCACCGACCTCCCCTGGGCCGAGGCCCGTCCGCGCTGGCAGGCGGTCGAGGACATGGGCTTCGACCACGCCTGGACCTACGACCACCTCGTGTGGGGCGGGCTGCCCGAGTCGCCGTGGACGACGGCCACCCCGGTGCTCGGCGCCGCGGCCCAGGTCACCTCGCGCATCGGCCTCGGCACCCTCGTTGCCTCGCCCAACTTCCGCCACCCCTACCTGCTCTTCCGCGACGCCCAGGGTCTCGAGGACCTCAGCGACGGCCGGTTCCTGCTCGGCGTCGGCACCGGCGGCAACCTCGACGCCACCCTGCTCGACCTGCCCGAGCTCAGCGTCCGCGAGCGGGTCGACCGGTTCCAGGAGTTCACCGAGACCCTCGTCGCCCTGCGCGACGGCGACCACGTCTCGCGCCAGGGCCGGTGGTTCTCGGTGGCCGACGCGCGCACGCTGCCTCCGCTGCGGCGTACCCCTCTGCTGGTCGCGGCCAACGGCCCGCGCTCCCTGCGCTTCGCCGCGCGTGTCGGCGACGGCTGGGTGACCACCGGCCCGAGCGTCGACACGGTCGAGGAGTGGTGGCAGGGCCTGGCCGTCGCCGCAGCGACCTACGACGAGGCGCTCGAGGCCACCGGCCGCGGGCCGACCCCGCGCTACCTGCTCACCGACTCGCCCGACCGGTTCGCGCTGAGCAGCCGGGGGTTCTTCGACGAGGTGACCGGCCGTGCCGCCGAGCTCGGGTTCACCGACCTGGTGACCCACTGGCCCCGCCCCGACGCGCCCTACGGCGGCGACGTCGCGGTGCTCGAGGAGGTCGCCCGCGAGGTCCTGCCGTCCTTCCCAACCGACTAGAACACGTTCTAGTCTGCGCGCATGACCCTGCGCGTGATCCAGTGGACGACCGGCAACATCGGACGGCGCTCGCTCGCCGCGATCATCGCCCGCCCCGACATGGAGCTGGTCGGCGTCTTCGCCCACGGCGCCGACAAGGTCGGCAAGGACGCCGCCGAGCTCGCCGGGGTGCTCGACAGCCACGGTCCGACGGGCGTCCTGGCCACCAACGACATCGAGGCGCTCGTCGCCCTGCGGCCCGACGCCTGCTGCTACAACCCGCTGTGGCCCGACGTCGACGAGCTGGTCACCCTGCTCGAGAACGGCGTCAACGTCTGCTCGAGCGCCGCCTGGATCACCGGCGGCAAGCAGACCCCCGAGGACCGGGCCCGCATCGAGAAGGCGTGCGAGACCGGTGGCTCGTCGATCTTCGGCTCCGGCGCGCACCCGGGCATGACCAACCTGGTCGGCATGGTGCTGAGCGGCTCGTGCGAGCGGGTCGACGAGATCCGGATCACCGAGTCGGTGGACTGCTCGACCTACGAGTCGGCCGGCACCCAGACCGCGATGGGCTTCTCCCAGGCGCCCGACACCCCCGGCCTGGCCGAGTCCGTACGACGCGAGAGCGAGGTGTTCGCCGAGTCGGCCGCGATGATGGCCGACGCCCTGGGCGTGACGCTGGACCGGCTGACCTTCGACGTCGAGTTCACCGCCGCCACCGGCGACACCGATTTCGGCTTCATGCAGATCCCGGCCGGCACCGTCGGAGGAGTCATGGGCTACCACCGCGGCTGGGTCGGCGACCGCAACGTCGTCAGCGTCGGCTTCAACTGGACCATGGGCGAGCACGTCACCCCGCCCAAGCCGCTGGCCCACGGCCACGTCATCCAGGTCTTCGGCGTGCCCAACATGCGCACCGTCATCCACTGCCTGCCGCCGAAGGACTGGAGCGAGGGCTTCATGGACCTCGGCATGATCTACACCGCCATGCCGGTGACCAACGCCGTCCCCAGCGTCGTCGCCGCCCCGCCGGGCATCGTCACCCTCGCCGACCTGCCGCCGATCACCGGCCGCATCGCCGTCTGACCCGTCCCCCGCCCGCCCACCCGGCGCGTTTGTGCGCCGGGTCGACGGCGGGGAACTCCCAGGGGGTGCCGACCGTTAGCGTCGGAGCCCGAACCCCCTGAGGAGGCCTGTGAGCTTCGTGCCGGTCACCGGTCTCGCGACGTTCCGCCCGGCCGACCCGCCGCGCGACAGCGTCGTCGAGTTCAGCGACGAACGACGCACGGTCGCGCTCCCGATGCGTGCGGCGCTGCCGGTGCTCACCCGGGTCCGCGGCCGCGACGACGTGCATCCCAGCGTCGGCCTGCTGTCCGGGGCGGTGCTGCTCGGCATGCGGCTGGTCGCCGACGGCAAGTTCGAGCCAGGTGAGGGCGCCTGGCGCATCGCGCCGCTCGACGTCCGCGACGCCGAGCGGGTCGCGCTGCTCGCCTCCTCGCGCGGCGCCACGGTCGACCTCGTGCGCCAGGTGCTCGACGCGATCGCTGACACGATGCCGCGCAGCGCCCCCGTCACCCCCGCCCCCCGTCGTACGCCGCCCGCACCGGTC
>JAOPXU010000232.1 GCA_025964985.1 Nocardioides sp. | reverse complement strand
GCGCTGCTCGCCGACCTGCCCGCCCTGCGCCCCGCCGACCTCGACGCCGCGCTCGCCGCGCTGGTGCCGGGTGGGCCGTCGTACGTCGCCGACGCCGAGGGCACCGGCACGACGCTCTACACCGCGCCGGCCGAGGAGTTCGACCCGGCGTTCGGCGGCGCGTCCGCCGCGGCGCACCAGGCGGCCGGGGCGCTCGCCGTACGCGGTGAGCTGGCGAGCCTGCGCCGCGACGTCGACCACCTCGACGACCTGCGCGCTGCCGCGGCCCTCGGTCTCGGCGTCGCGACGACGCTGGCCGCGGACGGGCTCGTCTGACCCGGACGCGACGACGGGCCGCCCTCCCGGAGGAGGACGGCCCGTCGCGGCGAGCAGGTGCTGGTCAGGCCTTCTTGGCCGGAGCCTTCTTCGCGGCTGGAGCCTTCTTGGCAGCGGGGGCCTTCTTGGCGGCCGGCGCCTTCTTGGCGGGGGCCGTCTTCTTGGCCGGAGCCGCGGCCTTGGCCGGGGCGGTCTTCTTGGCCGGGGCCTTCTTGGCGGCCGCGGTCTTGGTCGTCGCCGACTTCGTGGCGGCGGCCTTGGCCGGAGCGGCCTTCTTGGCCGGGGCCTTCTTGGCCGTCGTGGTCTTGGCCGGGGTGGCCTTCTTGGCCGGAGCCGCGGACTTGGCCGGGGCCTTCTTGGCGGGCACGGCCTTCTTGGCGGTGGCGGCGGCCTTCTTGGCCGGAGCCGCAGCCTTCTTGGCGGCGGGGGCCGCGGCGGCGACCGTGAGCTTGGGCAGCTTCTTGGCGCCCGAGACGACGTTCTTCAGGTCGGCACCGGCGGTGAACTTCGGCACCGAGGTCTTCTTGGCCTTGATGCGCGCACCGGTCTGCGGGTTGCGCACCCAACGGGCCTCACGCACGCGCTTCTCGAAGGAGCCGAACCCGGTGATCGCGACCTTCTCGCCCTTGGCCACCTCACGCGTGATGGTGTCGAGAACGGACTCGAGCGCGTGCGAGGCGGCCTTCTTGTTGCCGTCGTACCGCGTGGCCAGCGCCTCGATGAGCTGTGACTTGTTCACTGTCTTCCCCTTCAGAGAACGTGCTGATGCCGAGCCTGTGCCCGACTTTCCCTAGGCACGCTAGGCATTCGTGGGCATCGTCACAATCGCCACGCCGAACGGAATCGCCTTTTTTGCCCGCCGTTGAGGGAAATCAGCACTTTCTGCGCCTTTTCAGTCCTTCAAGAATTCCAGCAATGCATTGTTGAACTCCTCGCGGTGGCTGACATTGAGGCCGTGTGGGGCCTTCTCGACCACGATCAGCGTCGACTGCGAGATCGCCTCAGCAGAGCGCTTTCCGGACACCTCGAAAGGCACGGTCGCGTCGCTGTCGCCGTGGATGACCAACGTCGGCACAGTGATCTTCGCGAGGTCGTCGCGGAAGTCGGTGCGTCCGAAAGCAGCGATGCAGCCGGCCAGGGCCGCGTCCGAGGAAGGCGCCTCGAGGGCGAGGGCCTGCTGGCGCTGGCCCTCGGTCACGGCGAGCTCGCCGTCGACGGAGAAGAAGGCCGTCGTGAACTGGTCGAGGAATCCTTCGCGGTCGCTCGTGACGCCGTCGATCATGCCCTGCACGTCGGCGTCACCGAGGCCACCGTCGGGGTTGTCGTCGGTCTTGAGCAGGTACGGCGGCACCGCGGCGGCCAGCACGGCCGAGCGGACGCGGGCGTCGCCGTGGGTGCCGAGGTAGCGCGCGACCTCGCCGCCACCCATCGAGAAGCCGACGAGGGTCACGTCGGTGAGGTCGAGCCCGTCGAGCAGGCCGGCCAGGTCGGCGGCCATCGTGTCGTAGTCGTAGCCGGTCTCCGGCTTGTCCGAGGAGCCGAAGCCCCTGCGGTCGTAGGCGATCGCGCGGTAGCCCGCGTCGACGAGCGCCCCCTCCTGGTCGGCCCAGGACCGGCCGTTGAGCGGCCAGCCGTGGATGAGCACCACGGGACGGCCCTCCCCGCCGGTGTCGGTGTAGTGGAGCGTGATGCCGTTGCTGGAGATGTTGGGCACGTGGTGTCCTCTCGTAGAAGTGTCTTGTGCACAAGATACTTCCTCGATCGGGGTGCGCGCGCCATGCCTCTGCGGGTGAACGGCTCGCCAACTCCTGGCGCGGGGCGCGGGCGTGCCCCACCGGTCACGGGATTCACCGGCCGGCCGGTGAACCCCTCACTTGGCCGATGGAACTTCATCGGCCCAGCAGGGGCTTCATCGGCCCAGTGAGACTGAAGTGACGTCGGCGCGCGTCAGTACGGCGGCGCGGTGCGTCACGCACCTGGACGTCGTCCGCAACGGTCCGCAGCTCACCGACCCACCGGGGCGGCGGCGTACGACGATCGCCGTCAGGCGTGGATGGTGGCGGGCTTCCAGGACGGCCGGCCGGACTCGAACGAGGCGATGTCGGCGTCGTGGCCGAGGGTGATGCCGATGTCGTCGAGACCCTCGAGCAGGCGCCAGCGCGTGTAGTCGTCGATGTCGAAGGAGTCCTCGATCGCGTCGACGCCCTCACCGGCACGCACCGTGCGCGACTCGAGGTCGACGGTGATCTGGGCGCCGGGCTCGTCGGCGAGCAGGTCCCAGAGGCGCTGGACGACCTTCTCGTCGACCTGGGCGGCGAGCAGGCCGGCCTTGCCGGAGTTGCTGCGGAAGATGTCGGCGAAGCGCGGGGAGATGACGACGCGGAAGCCGTAGTTCTGCAGGGCCCACACGGCGTGCTCGCGCGAGGAGCCAGTGCCGAAGTCGGGCCCGGCCACCAGGACCGAGCCGCCGGCGTACGCCGGGTTGTTGAGCACGAACGCCGGGTCGTTGCGCCAGGCCGAGAACAGCCCGTCCTCGAAGCCGTCACGGGTGACGCGCTTGAGGTAGACGGCCGGGATGATCTGGTCGGTGTCGACGTTGCTGCGGCGCAGCGGGACGCCGACGCCGGTGTGGGTGGTGAAGGCGTCCATGTCAGTTGCTCCCGACGGTCAGGGGCTCGAGGTCGGCAGGCGAGGAGAGCGTGCCGCGCACCGCGGTGGCCGCGGCGACCGGGATCGAGACCAGGTGGGTGCGACCGCCCTTGCCCTGGCGGCCCTCGAAGTTGCGGTTGGAGGTGGACGCGCTGCGCTCACCGGGCTCGAGGGTGTCGGGGTTCATGCCCAGGCACATCGAACACCCGGCGCCGCGCCACTCGGCGCCGGCGTCCTTGAAGATGACGTCGAGGCCCTCGTCCTGGGCCTGCAGGCGCACGCGCACCGAGCCGGGGACGACGAGCAGGCGCGTGTCGGGGTCGACCTTGCGGCCCTTGATGATCTCGGCGGCCAGGCGCAGGTCCTCGATACGGCCGTTGGTGCAGGAGCCGACGAAGACGGTGTCGACCTTGACCTCGCGCATCGGCGTACCGGCCTCGAGGCCCATGTACTCGAGCGCCTTCTCGGCCGCGACCTTGTCCTGGGCGTCGTCGAACTCCTCGGGGTGCGGCACCGAGGCACCGAGCGGGACGCCCTGCCCGGGGTTGGTGCCCCAGGTGACGAACGGCGTCATCGTGGAGGCGTCGAGGACGATCTCCTCGTCGTACTGGGCGTCGTCGTCGGTGACGAGCGTGCGCCAGTGGGCGACGGCGGCGTCCCAGTCGGCACCCTTGGGCGCCTCGGGACGTCCCTCGATGTAGTCGAACGTCGTCTGGTCGGGCGCGATGAGGCCGGCTTTCGCCCCCCACTCGATCGACATGTTGCACACGGTCATCCGGCCCTCCATCGAGAGCTCCTCGATGGCCTGGCCGCGGTACTCGACGATGTAGCCCTGCCCGCCACCGGTGCCGGTGTGGGCGATGAGCGTCAGCACCATGTCCTTGGCGGTGACGCCGGCGGGCAGCGAGCCGTTGATGGTGACGGCCATGGTCTTGGGCTTGGCCTGCATCAGGGTCTGGGTGGCGAGCACGTGCTCGACCTCGGAGGTGCCGATGCCGAAGGCGATCGCGCCGAAGGCGCCGTGGGTGCTGGTGTGGCTGTCGCCGCAGACGATCGTCATGCCGGGCTGGGTCAGACCGAGCTGCGGGCCGACGACGTGGACGATGCCCTGCTCGATGTCACCGAGCGGGTGCAGGCGCACGCCGAACTCCTCGGCGTTGCGGCGCAGCGTCTCGACCTGCGTGCGCGACACGGGGTCGGCGATCGGCTTGTCCCAGTCGAGGGTGGGGACGTTGTGGTCCTCGGTCGCCAGCGTGAGGTCGGGTCGGCGCACGGCGCGACCGGCGAGCCGCAGGCCGTCGAAGGCCTGCGGGCTGGTGACCTCGTGGATGAGGTGGAGGTCGATGAACAGCAGGTCGGGCTCCCCGGCCTTCGACCGGACGACGTGCTCGTCCCACACCTTCTCCGACAGGGTCCTGCCCATGCTCGTGCTCCTTCGATCAGGCCGACGGGTCTCGACGACGTCACACAGCGTACGTCTTGCGTCCCACGGAATGAGATGCCAGTATCGCCATATGGACAACTCCAGTGGTGTGGGCGTGCTCGACAAGGCCGCTCTGGTGCTCACCGCCCTCGAGTCCGGCCCCGCGACGCTGGCCGGCCTGGTCGCCGGCACGGGCCTGGCCCGGCCCACCGCCCACCGCCTCGCCGTCGCCCTCGAGCACCACCGCCTGGTCGCCCGCGACATGCAGGGCCGCTTCGTCCTCGGCCCCCGCCTCGCCGAGCTCTCCGCCGCCGCCGGCGAGGACCGCCTCCTCGCCACCGCCGGCCCGGTCCTGGCCCGCCTGCGCGACATCACCGGCGAGTCCGCCCAGCTGTGGCGCCGCCAGGGCGAGCACCGCGTCTGCGTCGCCGCCGCCGAGCGCCCCTCCGGCCTGCGCGACACCATCCCCGTCGGCTCGCAGCTCACCATGCGCGCCGGCTCCGCGGCTCAGGTGCTCCTCGCCTGGGAGGATCCCGAGCGCATGCACCGCGGCCTGCAGAACGCCGCCTTCTCCGCCGCCGCCCTCAGCGGCATCCGCCGCCGCGGCTGGGCCCAGTCCGTCGGCGAGCGCGAGCAGGGCGTCGCGTCGGTCTCCGCACCGGTCCGCTCCCCCGGCGGCAAGATCATCGCCGCCGTCTCCGTCTCCGGCCCGCTCGAGCGGCTCTCCCGCCAGCCCGGCCGCATGCACGCCCCCGCCGTCCTGGCGGCTGCTGAGCGACTCTCCGAGTCGTTGCGCAGAGCCGCAGCGGATTGATCCCGACCGACCCCACGTCGGTCGAGGAGCTCCCGCTGGGGAGCGTCACGAGACCACTCGCCCGCGAGTCAGGGGTCGACCCGACCTGCGCCTGCGGTCGGACGGTCTCGTGACGGTTGCCAGGGCAACCTCCTCGACCGGCGTCTGGTGCGGTCAGAACAACGCGTTCTGTTCCAGTGACAGCAGGAGCTGCTTGCGCTCGAGGCCGCCGGCGTAGCCGGTGAGGGTGCCGCTGGCGCCGATGACGCGGTGGCAGGGGATGACGACGGGGATCGGGTTGCCGCCGTTGGCGAGGCCGACGGCGCGGGAGGCGGCGTTGGTGCGGCCGATGCGGTGGGCGACCTCGCCGTACGTCGCGGTCTCGCCGTAGCCGATCTCGAGCAGCTGGGTCCAGACCTGCTGCTGGAACGCCGAGCCACCGGGCGCGAGCGGGAGGTCGAACTCCTTGAGGTCGCGGGCGAAGTACGCCGCCAGCTGTCGGGCCGTCTCGAGGAGCAGCGGGTGGTCGTCCTGGCGGACCCCGCGCGGCGCGCCGTTGACGGCGGAGTCGCGGAACGGGGTGAACTCGATCGCGGTGAGCGCGCCGTCGTGCTCGACGAGGCGGAGCTCGCCGATGGGTGAGTCGATGACGGTCCACATGTCAGGGCCGGCCTTTCGTCGAGGCGGTGGGTGTCGGGGGCATGAGGGTGTTCCAGAGGTGCATCAGGGCGTAGGAGCGCCAGGGGCGCCAGTCGTCGACGCGAGCCAGCACGTCGGCCGGCTCGTGGCCCAGTCCGCGCAGGGCGTTGCGCACGCCGATGTCGGTGGGCAGGAAGACATCGGGGTGGGCCAGCACGCGCATGGCGACGTAGTCGGCGGTCCAGGGCCCGATGCCGGGCAGCTCGACCATGGCCGCCCGCACGTCGTCGCGGTCGGTGCCGCGGTCGAGGGCGATCGCGCCGGAGGCGAGGGCCTGGGCGAGGCCGACCAGGGCGCGGCCGCGGGCCCGTGGCATCGGCAGCGTCTCGGGGTCGGCCTCGGCGAGCGCGGCGCTGGTCGGGAACAGCCGGGTCAGCCCGGGTACGCCGGTCTCGACGGTCCGGCCGTGGGCCTCGACCATCCGTCCGGTGACGGTCCGAGCACCGGTGACGCTCACCTGCTGGCCGATCACGGTGCGGATCGCCGTCTCGGGGCCGTCGACCTGGCCGGGCAGCCGCAGGCCGGGGGCGGTGCGCGCCAGCGGCCCGATGACCGGGTCACCCGCGAAGTGGCCGGCGACCGCGAGCGGGTCGCAGTCGGCGTCGAGCAGGCGGCGGGCGCGCTCGACGGCAGCGGCGGTGTCGCGCAGGTCGGTGAGCTCGAAGCGGGCCACGACGAACGCCGTCTGGCCCTCGTCGAGGGCGTCGGCGATGTCGAGGCGCACGGTGCCCGGTCCGTGCGGGAGGTCGAGGGTGCGGGCGTACCAGCCGTCGCCGGCGACCTCGACGCCCGGCACCAGGTGGTAGGCCAGAAAGGCGAGCAGGGCCCGACCGGCGAACGGCGTGCGCACGGCCAGCCGCATGGTGACCGCGCCCGGCGTCCGGACGCCGCCACGTCGTCCGCGCAGCTCGGTCGGGCTGGCGGCGTAGACCTCGCGGACGGTGTCGTTGAACTGCCGGACGCTGGAGAACCCCGCGGCGAAGGCGATGTCGGCGTAGCCGAGATCAGTGGTCTCGATGAGCACGCGGGCCGTCTGGGCGCGCTTGGCGCGGGCCAGGGCGAGCGGACCGGCACCGAGCTCGGCGGTGAGGACGCGGCCGAGGTGGCGGGGCGTGTAGCCGACGCGGGCTGCCAGGCCCTCGACGCCCTCGCGGTCGACGACGCCGTCGGAGATCAGGCGCATCGCGCGGCCGGCGACGTCGGCGGAGACGTCCCAGTCGGGGCTGCCGGGGGTGGCGTCGGGCAGGCAGCGCTTGCAGGCCCGGTAGCCGGCGGCCTGGGCGGAGGCGGGGCTGACGTGGAAGCCGACGTTGGCGAACGCCGGGGTGCGCGCCGGGCACGACGGCCGGCAGTAGATCCCGGTCGTGCGGACCGCCACCCAGAAGACGCCGTCGAAGCGGCGGTCGCGCGACTTCACGGCGCGGTAGCACGTCTCCGGGTCGAGGCGCTGGGTCTGGCTCATGTCGTCATCATGATCCCCCACCGGAGGACGTTCCGGCGGGAATCGGACATGGCCGCGCCGGGCCGGTTGTGGCTCCCCCGCTCGAGCGTGCCCCCGGCGACCAGGACTCTGGGAGAATACGAGGGTGAGTGACGAGACCCCGCCGGCCGACCCGACCGTCCGCCGTACGCACCGACGGACGGTCTGGACCACGATCCTGGCCAGCCAGCTGGTCGTCGCGCTGCTCACGTCCACCGTCGTCGTCCTGGCGTTCCGCGGTCTCAACGACAACATCGCCGAGGGCAAGGAGATCGAGCACCGGGTCGAGGAGGTCCTGCCCGAGGGGGTCTCGGCCGACGCCCCGGACAAGCCGCTCAACATCCTGGTGATGGGCTCCGACAGCCGCGTCGGCGAGGGCAACGAGATCGACGGCGAGAACTCCGACGGCACCCAGCGCTCCGACACGGTGATCCTGCTGCACGTCTCGCAGGACCGCACCAACGCCTACGGCGTCAGCCTGCCGCGCGACGCGATCATCGACCGGCCCGACTGCCGCGTCGACGGCGAGGACCTCGCCGGCGAGGAGGGCGTCCGCTTCAACACGGCGTTCGAGGTCGGCGGTCCGGTGTGCACCGTGCAGACGGTCGAGGAGCTCACGGGGATCCGGATCAACCACTTCCTCGTCCTCGACTTCGCCGGGTTCAAGGACATGGTCGACGCGGTCAACGGCGTCGAGGTCTGCATCCCCAAGGCCGTCGACGACGCCGAGCACGACATCTACTTCGACGCCGGCACCCAGACGCTGTCCGGCCAGCAGGCGCTCAACTACGTGCGCGAGCGCTCGCAGCTCTCCGTGACCGGTGACATCGGCCGGATGAAGCGGCAGCAGGCGTTCATCGCTTCCATGATCAAGAAGGTCCGCTCCGCCGGGACGCTGTCGCAGCCGTCGAAGGTCATCGACTTCCTCGACGCCGTGACGTCGTCGATCCAGACCGACGACGGCCTCGACTCCGTCGGCAAGCTCGTCGACCTCGCCATGGAGGTCCGCACCACCGGCCTCGACGACATCAAGTTCATCACCGTCCCCGTCGAGCCCGACCCGGAGAACCCGCTCGTCACCCTCGTCTGGTCCGCCAGCGCCGACGCCCTGTGGGAGCGGATCCAGCAGGACCAGAAGCTCGGCAAGGACTTCAGCGCCGGCAGCATCGAGGCCGACGACGAGGTCGGCACCGACGACCCCACCGACGACCCGAGCACCGGCACCGGCGGTGGCGGCAACGGCGGGAGCAGCGAGGAGCGCGCGGCTGAGCGGGCTGCTGCCGGGCTCTGCGCGTAGTTGTCTGTCCTCGCTCCGCTCGGACGTGCTCGGCGCCCTTGAGGGGCCGTCTTCCTCCTCGCTCGCTCGAGTGCTTGCTCCTTCGTCGCTGCGCACCCGATTCGCTCGTCGTGCAGACGGCCCCGGCGCCGAGCGGCTTGTGGCCCCGCGCCTCGTCACAAGGGGGCGCACCCCAAACGCAGAAGAGCCCGCGTCGTCGACGCGGGCTCTTCGTGTGGTGTACCCCCGACCGGATTCGAACCGGCGCTAACGCCGTGAGAGGGCGCCGTGCTAGGCCGCTACACAACGGGGGCATGTCCCTGAGGACGAACGGAACTGTACAGATCCGCTGTCTGCCGGGACAAATCGGGGCCCGGGGGCCTCGATCTCGCTGGGATACTAGGACTCGAACCTAGAACGACTGGACCAGAACCAGCTGTGTTGCCAATTACACCATATCCCACTGTCTTACTGGTGTTGGTCACGTCCGACCCCGGTGGTGCTGGGGCTTTTGTGGCCGACAAGAAACCTTACACGCGGGCCTGAGCAGGGGCCAAAACGGTTGTCGATGCCGTGGTCTGCAGCTTCATCAGACGCGAGGCGCCGTAGGCCAGGGCGAGGAAGATCGTGGACGACAGGATGGTCACCACGATGTTCCAGCCGTTGCCGCCCTCGGGGTCGAGGCTGTCGTTGAGGTCGCCGACGAAGAGGGCGAGGCTGAAGGCCAGCCAGTTGTTGACGACGTGGTAGCCGATGCCGGCCTCGATGCCGCCGGTGACGATGGCGAGCACGCCGGCGACGACGCCGAAGGCGAAGCGGTCGAGGAAGATCGGGGCGCTCTGCGCGCCGTGGAAGAGTGCGAAGACGAAGGCGGGGACGACGACGGAGACGACGCGCGAGATCCAGAGGTGGGCGGTGACGCTGCCGAAGCCCTGCATCATCAGGCCGCGGAAGACGTACTCCTCGGCGGCGGCCTGGAACGGCACCAGCAGCACGATGACGATCAGGAACTGCAGCGACTGCTGGGTGAAGTCGTTGACGCCGGTCGAGGTGTCGGCGACGGCGGCGACCGGCAGCAGCGCCGACAGGGCGATGTTGACGACCAGGGTGACCAGCGCCAGGCCCATGGAGACCAACAGCCAGACCCAGCGGATCCGGCCGGCGACCGAGACCAGCCAGCGCGGGCGCAAGCCGGTGATGGCGGCGTGGAAGCCGATCATGAACGGGATCGACAGCGAGATGCCGAGCAGCAGGAAGAGCAGGGTGCGCGGCTGCAGGTCGTCCACGGTGACGAGGCTGTCGATAGCGGACTCGAGGTCCTCGCCGGTGACGAGGAACCAGACGACGAAGCCGATCAGGACGACGACCTGGGCCAGGATGAAGCCGCCGACGGCCGCGACCACCGCCAGGACCGACCACCACCCACCACCGCGGCGCGCGCGGGTCAGCTGCTGGTACTCCAGCTCCACCGGCTCTGAGCCCGTGGCCGCACGCGGGACCTCGGGACCGCCCGGGTGGTAGGGGTTGCCCGCGAAGGCGGCCTGGTCGCTCACGACGCGCTCTCCAGGCGGGACAGGCTCCGCTCGCGCCCGAGCAGCTCCATGGACTCGAACAGCGGCGGCGAGACGCGGCGGCCGGTGATGGCGACGCGGACCGGGCCGTAGGCGACGCGTGGCTTCAGGCCGCGCCCCTCGACCAGCGCGGCGGTCAGCGCGGTCTGGATGGCCTCGGTCGACCAGGTGGGCAGGTCCTTCACGGCGTCGTACGACGCCCGCACGATGTCGCGGCCAGCGTCGTCGAGGAGCTTGTCGGCGTCGGCCTGGTCGCGGGTGAAGCCGGCCTCCTCGACGAACAGGAAGTCGAGCATCTCGACGGTCTCGGTGAGCTTGTTGATGCGCTCGGCCACCAGGGGCATCGCCTGCTCGAGCAGCTGGGCGTCGGCGTCGGGGACCGGGTCGCGCAGCACGCCGGCGGCCTTGAGGAACGGCAGCGCGCGGTGGGTGATCTCGTCGGTCGACAGCAGCCGCATGTGGGAGCCGTTGATGGCGTCGGCCTTCTTCTGGTCGAAGCGCGCCGGGTTGGGGTTGACGTCCTTGATGTCGAACGCCTCGACCATCTCGGCGAGGGTGAAGACGTCGCGGTCGGCGGCGATGGCCCAGCCGAGCAGCGCGAGGTAGTTGAGCAGGCCCTCGGGCAGGAAGCCCTGGTCTCGGTAGAGGAACAGGTGGGCCTGCGGGTCGCGCTTGGAGAGCTTCTTGTTGCCCTCGCCCATGATCAGCGGGAGGTGGCCGAACTCCGGCACGGCGTTGGACACGCCCAGCTCGACGAGCGCGCGGTGCAGCGGCAGCTGGCGCGGGGTGCTGGAGAGCAGGTCCTCGCC